>JBBRBA010000050.1:0-23244 GCA_038206285.1 Geobacterales bacterium | reverse complement strand
CTTAATTTGTTCTCTTAATGCCCGCTGTCTTCTTCTCTACTATTCAGTTTTCAAAGACCAAATCCCCGCCGCCTTTAACCGCGGCAGAAAAGAGACTATACCCAACCCGCTTCACTTCGTCAACTACTTTTTTCGCCCTCTGGAAACTTTATTTCTTCGACTCCCAAAGCCCCTCTGCTTGCAAGGAACAGTGTTTATAACAAGTTGTGCATGGAGAGTCAAGCGGATATTTAACAACGTCGAAATAAGTTTCACCAAGTAACTTAACAGGCTGTTTTGTCAAGACATTCCAAAATAACCAAGTCAGGATCAAAGTTACAATGCTCGGGTGCATGTAGCAATACCATCTGGCAAAACTGGCAATAATCTCGATATCATGCGGCGCAGCAGATATTTTCAAGATCTGAAAGCACCCATGAACCCCTCAATTTTTTCCAGCACGTAATCCATCTCCTTAATCCCCACATCCTGATGCACCCCGATATGAATCCCGTTATGGCCCATGTATTCTGCAATGGGGAACTGACCGAGTTTGTAACCAAGGTATTCAAAACCGGGACATTGGGTTGGCATGGACACAAAGAGGGTGCGGGTTTCAATGCCGGCCGTTTCCAGATACCGGGTCAACTGAGCGCGGCTAAACGGAGCTCCGTCATTGATGATTATCGGGATGGCATGGGGACCAATCTGCTCGTGGGCCTCTTCCTTGATTGTGGAGAGATAGGGGTTAAAGCGGTTGAAGCGGTTGAGAACATGCATCAGGTTGTCGTGCCGCTTCTTGAGAATCTGGTGGTAAACCTCAATGGCGCCGATGCCGATGGCGGCTTCCAGTTCGTTCATCTTGCAGGAATAACCGATACGATCGAAGGTGAAGCGGACATCCTCGCCCCCCTCGCCCCGGAACCGCTTGGCGCAATAGTCTGCGCCCGCATTGAGAATACAATGCTTGCAGGTACAATTTCTGCCGTGAGAACGTAATGAACGAAGTATATCACCGTACCCTTCACGGTTGGTGGTTATGATGCCCCCTTCACCGGTCGTGATTATGTGAGCAACATAGGTGCTGAAAGCGGCCAGATCCCCGAGGCTGCCGGCCGGTTTACCCTTGTAGAGAGCACCGTGCGCCTCGGCGGCGTCCTCAATCACCAGCAGACCATATTTTTTGGCGATCCGGTTGATGGTATCCATCTCGGCTGGCTTACCCATCAGGTGAACCGGCATAATGGCGCGGGTCTTGTCAGTGATGGCTGCTTCAATCCGGGTCGGATCGATGTTGAGCGTTTCCCGTTCGATATCAACGAATACCGGTGTGAAACCGGCATGGATCACAGCATTCCCGGTCGCTACGAAGGAGAGTGCCGGGACAATGACTTCATCACCACGCTTAGCGCCAAGATCGTGCAACACCGCCAGCGCCAGTATGTCGGCGTCGGTACCGCTGCTGACCGCCACCGCCTCATTGACTCCGAGAAGAGCAGCAAAGCGATCCTCGAACTCGCGCACCAACCTGCCGCAAGAGATCCGCTTTGTATCAAGACACTCATTTATCAGCTGCTTGGCGGTATCGGTAATAGTGATAGTGCCGAAGGGAACGATTAGATTGTTGCTCACATTGCAACCTTTTATATTTATTTGGGTAACTGCCTGGCAGGCGTGAATTTTTCCCAGAACACCTGGGACATATAGGCCAGACCCCAGCGGACAATCTGTAACTTGCGCTCACCGCCGATACGGGCCGGCTCAGGACAGGCGATGTCGGCAGTTTTCAACCCGGCCTTGGCAGCGCGAACCGACAAAATCGGCTCCACGCCGATTTTGGTGAAATAGATTTTTTCGAAGCGTTCATAGGTATCGTCGCGCTCCAGTCCAAGCTGATAGAACAGCTCTTTCCGGTAAATTCGGTAGATGGTCATGGCGTCGGAATAGTGGCCGCCGTGCAGCAGATTGATGGTATTGGTGAACAGCCAGTTGCCAAAACCGGTGACCATGTCGTCATCTTCACTGGTGGCGTCACCATAGTAGCGGGAGCCGATCACCATGTCGTAGCCCTCGTTGATCTTGGCGATCAGTTCGGGAATATATTCCGGCGGCGAGTTGCCATCAGGACTGAAGGTAATGACATAGTCACCCTTGATATGCGGCCAGGCCTCTGCATAGGCGGCCCGCAAGCCCGGTTTCTGCTGGATGTAAACGTCATACCCCATTGAGTGCGCATACTCGACCGTGCCATCAGTAGACTGACCGTCGACGACCAGGATCTGGTCAACCCATTCCGGTTTTACCAAGGGCATGATGACCCGCATTCCTTCTTCTTCGTTTTTTGCGACTACCATCAAGGTCGTTACCATCGAGTTTCCTATGACCTGCAATAGAGAAATGCGCTACGTGCGCATTTGGTTGTCATGCCACCAGCTTTGGAAAAGAAACAGCGTAACAGAAAAACCGCCGAGAGCAAACAGTAGAGCTACGCACGTAGAGAAAAAAATCAGCGGGTTGAAAAAGGTAAACTCTACCGTCGACTTGCCTGGCGGAATTGGCACTGCTTTGTAGGCGCCGTTGGCCTTAATGATCGGAATAGTTTTCTTGTTGACGCGTGCATGCCAGGAAGGGTGATAGGCATCAGCATAATAGAGATAGTACTCATGGGCGCTTAAAGAATCTGGCGGGGTCTCAACGTCAATCAGAATACGGTTGGATGAAAAGTCACGTACATAGATTTTTGCCGGGACAAGAAAGTCTTCCATGGGGTTGGCAGATATTCTGGGTGTAAAACTGGCATCAGAAGAAGTTGTGTAGAGTGCATTATTCCCATATTGATTCGCCAGAAGACGCCCAAAAGTTTGGAGGGTACTGTCTGTTTTCAGAATTGTTTTATAAACACGTAATTTAGGTGATGAAAGACCATCTAGCGTTGAGTAAGCCACTGATTCCCCGAATCGGGATCTGTATTCCTCGGCAGCATTTATGAGTTCACTGACCGGCTTCTCATTTGAGTGAACTGCAAACGGAGAGAAAAGTGTGTCTGTATACAATGTCCAGTCGATTGAATTATATAAAGCGAAATCGGCATTTTGCCAGGAATGAGGAGAGCCGGTAAAGTCAGCGAACCTGTTATTGTTGGGCTTGTTGCGGGAGGGCTGGAAACCGTAGCCATAAGGGTTAAACAAGCGAATGAAACCATCAGAAGCAACAGGAACCGACAAAACTTGGAACTGGTACTGATAGACAATGAAATCGAATGTGACGACAGCTAGTAACAGGAGAGGATAAACAATTCTGAGTTTCCGCACGCAAAATGCAACTATCGATACAAGACACGTTGCTGACAGCGTTATGACCAGAGGGAGGTTACTCGTGAGTAAGTCTGGCAAAATGCTTACCCGCATATTGTTGATATATGCCCAACCACTTCCGATTAACACACAATATACTGCTATTGCCACCAGGTACGGCTTGAGCTGGTCCTTTTTGTCGAGAAGATGTTCAAACCCATAACCAGCGAGAAAAACAAGAAACAGCTTAAGCATGGGGGCGGTCAAGCCAATGTGCCTGAAATACTTGAATCCCGGGAACAGGTAATAAGCAGCCTTTGTAAGAGTGGTGCCAGCACAGAAAAGCAACAGGATCGTCGCTGTCACAAGGAGACTTCTGACATATTTCCCCTTGCTCCACCCCACTGCAATGATAACGCAAGGGATCATGACAACGCCGGCATAGAGAGTCATGTCATGAGTCTGTGGAGAGCGAAACAGAAAATCCATAAACTTATCGAAACCGATCGAACCGCCATAGGTCATGAAAGTCTCAAGAGATATCCCACCCGAAGCATCCCTTAGACGACCGGCAATCGCTAGTGACTTCAGTCCTTCAGTTACATTCAGGAAACTGAAAGCAAACAATCCCCAGAGCAGACCAAGAACAAACAATGGTAATGGTCTAAACAGATTTTTGCAGAGAAGCGGAATATCTTTGCGGTGCAGAGGGAGTATCCCGAAGGAATAAACCGTCACTGCGAACGAAGTGAAAATTATGTTGTAGGTGATCTGTGTATTAGCGCCGAGGAAGTAAAATACCAGGCAACCGGCAAGCCACTTCCAGTTATGGCTATCAAGGGCTTCATGGAGACAGTACAGCAGTATCGGCACGAAGTAGATTTGATGCAGGTTCCACCAGAGTTGGCAGGACCAGACAATACCGCCCAAAAGGATAATTGAGACTAAGGCAGTTGTTTCCAGGCGCTTGAAAAACTTTCGGCACAACAGAACTATCCCGGTTTGAAACAGGAACAGGTCAAACCAGACGCCGATAAAGAACAGCCAGAGGAAATTAACCCTGACCCCAGCCCAACCCAATAGCAACTGAACCGGAGAAAAAGGTGATAATTGTAAAGGAAACAGGTGAGCAACATTTTCACCATGAGCGACAAATGGCATCCAAAACGGGAGAGACCCTTTTGAGGCGGCCTCGTTGAAATAATTGTACTGAAGCTGCAGGTACTGAAACGTATCGTGTGTACTTGGGATGCGGTCCTGAAGCATCATAAGCGTCAACGGCGCAACGGAAAAGACAAGGTTCACCAAAATGAACAATAGTCCATGTATAGAGGTTCGTTCGAGGATTTTTGACACCACTGGTCTCCCTGTCAGCCGATGCTCTTGTCGCCACGGTAGAAAATCTTTTCCCTGGCAAATCGAGCAAAATCAAGCTCAGGCGCAAATCCATACCACTTTCTTTTGAGTTTAAATCGCTCGAACATGCTCACTGGTGTAATGGCCATTTTTAATAGTGATCGCAGCTTCTTGTTGCCTATACCACCAACGGCATTGCCGATACTGTTAGATAGAATGCTCATATAGGCAATATTACCAATCATCTTTCTTTCAGCAGCATTGAACCAGGGCAATTTGCGACCTTGAAAGTCATACTCGTCATAGACCCAGTCAATCCAGCCTTCAAGATCGGTTGGCGGGGTTAAGCCATGCTCGATAGCCAGTGAATACAGAGGTGTTCCCGGAAAGGCTGTGTATGGGGAGATTGCTTCGAACTGGGCGGCCGGATTTTCCTTTTTCAGCCGGACAAACAGGTCGATAGTCATGTCAATCTCGGCAAAGGTTTCGGTAGGAAAGCCGGCCATCAGGGCATATACCGGAATGATGCCGCAGCGCTTGGCCTTCTCGTTTGCTTTAAGAGTGTCCTCGCACTTAATCCCCTTGTTCATGAGTTCCAGAATGCGATCTGATCCGGACTCTGCACCGAACTTGAGTGAATCTGCCCCACTACGTTTCAGAAGGCGAATCTGGTCATCGCTCGATCGATTAAAAATATCCGCCCGAGACCCGGATGTATACCACCTGAATTTGTGACCGGAACTCAGAATCCCCTCGCTGATTGCCGCAACGCGATCAGGGTTTATGTAAAACTCATCGTCACGGATCCAGATACCGTTTAGGCCGAATCTCCTTACCGGCTCAAGAATAGTCTCTAACGATTTTTCAACCGACATCGGCCGCCATTTACGCTGGCGCAGGGTGGCACTGGCACAGAAACCGCAGAGAAAGGGGCAACCCCGGCTGGTCTGGCCGATATCAAGGCTTCGACTTGCCCCCTTCATCCAAAAATCAGGGTGGATATACTTTTCAACTTCGATCAGCTCCCAGGGCACGGGTAGTAAATCTTCCATCTCCATTAGAGGTCGCGGAGGGGTAACTACCGCTTTACCACCGTCCATATAGGCAACCCCGCGGACTGATGACAGGGACCTATGGTTCTGAAATGCTTCGACCATTTCAAGGAATGTTTCCTCTCCTTCCCCAATGCAAATTGCGTCGACAAACTCCGATTCAAGAGTTTGCTCAGGCAGCAGGGACGGATGCGGTCCGCCCCAGATAATCGGGACTGAACTGGTTGTGGCTCGAACGACTGCGGCGGCCTCCATGGCAAAATGTATCTGGGTGCCGGTCATGCAGGAAATGCCGACACATATTGGCAAAGTCGTAACCGCTGCCTGTAACGACGCCCTCCAATCGGGATCAATACGCTGGTCGATGAGTTGAACCCGGTACCCTTTTTTCAGGAGAGGTGCGGCAATGGCCAGGACGGAATGCGGGGTAGATATAGTCGCGCCAAGGTCAATCCCGGTTTTGGGATAGACAAGTACGATATCGTAAACTGAGTTTGTTGTCATCAGTGTGTCCTGCCACTTGTGGGCTTCACTGCCGGACTGGGAGAGCGGATAGCGCTTCCGGCATCACGGCCGAGTCAAATAATCGCCATCAGGGTTAACTTTCCTCGACAATCCTACGCCTGAGCGGGATGGCGGTCATTCGCTCAATGTGAGTCCGCGTGTCAGTTCCGAACTTCAGTTCGATCATTTTCAGATATTCCGGACGGCTGTGATAGTTAATGAAAGAGTCGTCGCGAAACTTGAGCACTTGTGCCGGGGTGAGATATTCTGTCCCGGCAGGGATACATTCATAGCCGTAAAGTGAATAGATGTCCCAAGATTTTGGCGGGTTTGCCGGGTTGAAGTACTGGGTGCCGGGATAGGCGAAAAAAGGATACATATTGCCCCATTCGAAATTGTAGTGCACCAGAAAGTCGTATGTTCGCTTCATGGCGTCCATGCCTTCTCCTGGAGCACCAAACATGACATCAGCGCAGATGTTCATACCCGCATCTTTTGTCATGCGAATGACATTGTCCGTGTTGCCGCCATTGCCTTTCTTTAGAGCTATCATGACCTCTGGGTTGGCGGTTTCAAAACCATAGGATATCCAGTTCATGCCGACTTTTTTGAGGCGATTGAGGATATTCTCAGAGACGGTGTCTTCCCGCGCATAGCACCACATATTAAGATCCGGGTAGCCTTTTGCTTCAAGGCGATCGCAAAATTCGTCTATTCTGTCTTGACGTACCACGAAAAGTTCGTCAAAGATCCTGAAATTCCGCACTCCGTATTTTTCATACAGGGTGGCGATTTCCTCGACGGCAAGCTCAATTTTACGAAAACGCTGAACTCTTTTACCGAAAAAGAGATTGTTGACACAGCAGAATGAACAGGAAAATGGGCAGCCGAAACTTGTCCAGATGATCATGTAGGGCGAACGGTTGCTCATGTCACCAAAACAGTGCCAATTGTGCGCCCGATACCCCGACGGCTTCATCACCTCAAAATCGATGTGAGGCAGTTCGTTCATATCATTAAGAAGTGGCGGCTCAACTGTTTGTTGAAATACTCCGTTCTCAAAATAAGCAAGGCCAGGAACAGATGCAAGGTCTTCACTCCCGGTGGTGAGACTGTTGAACAAACGAGGGATAGTTTCGAAGCCTTCACCGCGAACAATAAAATCGACCCCGGTTTGCTGGAGAGTGAGTTCAGGAAGAACAGTAGGATGAGGCCCCCAGATAAACGTCTGGGTTCCCGGGGTTTCTTTCCAGATATCGCGAAAAAACCTGACCAGACCCGCCATGGTCATGGTTGACGATGATGGATTGGCGCCGGTGCAGATTACCCCGAAAAGTATCGGGACATCTTTTGAGATGATATCCGCCAGTTGCTCCATGGTCACCCCTTCTGGCTCACAATCAATAACTCTGACCGGCAGCCCGAGTGCTCTCAGATACGCTGCCAGCATGCCAAGATGGATGTTCGGAGCGATGGCTGAAAACTCATCGGCTGTTGCTGCATAAAGTGCTGCCTTGGCATTGACGGAAGCTAAAACTATTTCTTTGCCCATGTTTATTTACCCTCGCACTTCAATATTCCAACTGATTTGCGATACCATTCGACAGTTTTTTTAATCCCTTCATGCACGTCAGTATGCGCAATAAAACCCATCACTTCCTTGGCTTTTGCCGTTTCGACCAGTCTAACCGGAATCATAGAAGGTTTGGCGCTGTTATATACCACTTCTGCATTGCTATAGTCGGTAATGCTCAGCACGGCGGCAAGCAGTTCCTTGACGCTGTAACCCTTACCAAAACCAATATTCAGGCAGGTGTAGTGTTCGATTTTTCCCACCGCTAACATCATGGCCTCAATGAAGTCATCTATATATATAAGGTCGCGGACATCATCACCGGTCCCCCATACTTCGAAAGGAGCCATCCTTTCCACCCCTTTGCGAATAAGTGCCGGCAGAACATGGCTCGTCTCGAAATCAAAATCGTCATACGGACCGTAGATATTGGTTGCCCGAAGCACGATTGTGGTCATTGAAGGGGAAAGCTTTTCGCCATACAGCCGGCAAAGCACCTCAGTATACCGTTTCATCCAACCGACGCCAAAATAGGCATCATAGGGATCACCGTTCATCATCTCGTCTTCAGCTACCGGCCGTGCCGCAGTTTCAGGATATCCGGTAGAACTGCCAATCCAGATAAATTTCTTAACTTTGGCATGATAGGCGGCCTCGAGCAACTGAGCATTCATCACTACATTTGGAGTGACGTGAGCAAGGGGGCTCTTGGCGATAACAGCTGCGCCTTGAGTGTTGGCAGCACAATGAAAAACAAAATCCATCCCTTCTGCCGCGCGGATGCAAGCACTCTTCTCAGTCAAATCGGCGGAAACATATTCTATGGCCGGGCTTAAGATTACCGGCTCTTTCCGGTGAATGGTGGCACGGATATTTGTTCCCGTCTCCAGAAGACGAAGCAGCAGATTGACACCCACCAGTCCGGTTGCACCGGTGACCAAGACGTTTTTTCCGCTTAGATACGACATACTACCTCGGAACCAGGAATTCTTTGAGTATTGCCTTCAGCTCTGCCAAGCCAAACTGGATGACTTTCATTTTCCTCTCGCCACCGATCCTGGCGGGTTCATCACCGGGAATTTCGCCGACTCTCCTCCCCATTTTGAGGGCGCGACATAGAATCTGTGATCCCCAAGGGTTCTCTTTTGTATCAACCTGTGCATCCCTGATCAGTGCAGTTTTGTACGCCCGGTACATGACCAGTCCGTCAGTAACCTGCCCCGCAAAAAGCAGGTTTATAAGTCCTGTAAAGAAGCGATTGCCGAAGGCAGTCACTATATCGTCATCGTGACTTTTGGCGCCATCTCGATAACGGGAGACGATCACCATGTCATAGCCTTCGCCAATTTTCTTAATAAGGTCTGGGATCCTTTCCGGAATGGAATTACCGTCTGGGCTGAAGACAATGACGATATCACCGGCTATTCGTTCCATGGCCTCAAGAAAAGCTGCGCCCATGCCGCGCTCTTTTTGGACAAAAAGTTCATAACCGTTCGCTTTAGCGTACTCAATTGTGCCGTCGGTGGAACCGCCATCCACTATCAAAATACGATCAACAAAATCCGTGGGGATTTTGGGCATGATCTCGCGCATGCCATCGATTTCGTTCCAGGAGAAAACCAATAGCGTAACGAATGGTTTGCTGATTTCTGCCCTGTGGAGAGTGATTGGATTGTCATCCTGTTGCAAGAAAGAGGTCATTTTCGTGACGCCTCAATGATAGCTTGTCTGATCGCCGCGTTATCCATGCCGTTCAGTGCATGAAGCTGCTCCCGGCTTCCCAGGTCAAAGACGTAACGGTCGTTGAAGCCGATCCGGTCCAGAGTAATGGCTGAGCGGTGCTCAGTCAGCAACGAAGCAACAGCGCAGTCCAAACCGCCGCCATTTATGAACGCCTCTTCCATGGTGATAACATGCCGGTAACTGCTCAAAACCGCGTACAGCTTCTCCTTGTTGAACGGTTTCAGCATGAACAGGTCGACGGCGCCGCAACCTGACTCCCTGGCAACCTGCACCGCCCGCTGGGTCATGTAGCCGGTGGCGACCAGACAGACATCACTCCCCGGCACCAGTTCGCAAAAGCCGGCAGCCAGCAGTTCCCGGTCGACCTTGTCGTAGAGCACCGGCAACGCCTTGCCGTCGAAACGGAGATACTTGGGGCTCTGGTGGGCAATGGAGTAGTCGACAAAGGCCGCCGCCAGAGCGGCATCGCTGGGAGAAAATACAGTCATGTTCGGAAGCAATCGCATGATACTCAGGTCTTCCAGACAGTGGTGTGTCGGACCGGAGACCTGGTAGCTAACGCCGCCGCCGACGCCGATCAGGTTGACGTTGACCGGCCGGATCTGTGACGACACCGACAGATTGACCCGCACCTGCTCATAGGCGCGCATGGCGATGAAGGGGGCGATGGCATAGCAGTAGACCACCTGCCCTTCCAAGGCCAAACCGGTCGCGACATTGACCAGGTTCTGCTCGGCAATGCCGACGTTTAGACAGCGTTCGGGAAACTCCCGCCGCATCCGGTCGAGAGCCGGCGAGCCCAGATCAGCAGCCAGAAACCAGATATCGCTGTTTTCAGCCATCCGGTTGCAGAGAGTTTCTATAAAGAGATCCCGCATCGGCCGGGTCGGGCTAAGACTCATGACAACCCCTCGATTGCGCTCTGCAGTTCCTCTGCATTTAGTGACCTGATGTGGCAAAGGTTGTCGGTCTCAAGGATTGAGACGCCTTTCCCCTTGATCGTATCGGCGATGACCACCTTGGGGTTGCCGCTGCGACTGATCTTGCAGAAATGGAATGTATCGCAGACCTGAGTCAGATCATGGCCATTAATGCGGTGAGCCTCCCAGGCAAAGGCGGTAAAGCGCTGCTCAATCGGTTCCAGCTTTATCACCTGAGCACAGCGATCCAGCATGCAGATTTTGTTGTTGTCGATGATCAGCACCACATTGTCCAGTTTGTGATGGGCGGCAAACATGACCCCTTCCCAGACCGATCCCTCGTTAAGCTCTCCATCGCCAACCATGACATAGATAGTAGCGGCAGAGCGTTTCTGCTTCAACGCCAGCGCCATGCCGCAGGCCACACCCAGACCATGCCCCAGCGAACCATTGATGGTTTCATAACCCGGTATGATAGTGTCGGGAATGCCGCCCAGGAAGGAACCTTCCTGGCAGATATTCTCCAATTCAGCCTTAGCGAAATAGCCCAGATCGGCCAGAATCGGGTAGTAGCAGACAGAACCGTGCCCCTTACTGATGATTAGCCGGTCTCGCCCCTCCCAGCGGGGTTTAGCGGGATCGAAGGCCATGATGCCGGCGTAGGAAAGAGCAACGAACAGTTCAACGGCAGACAGCGATGAGGCAACCCGTGTCTCAGGCGCCAGACCGTGCAACCGGAGAGTTTCCCGTCGAACCCAGCGGGCCTTTTCAACCAAACTCTGCCTGTCAATAGTCATGGACATTGATCTTCTCACTGTTGATAGTGCTGTGTTCCCGGAATGGACCGATGACACGGTTAATCCTGTCGTTCTCTGCATGAAAGAAATTTTCCTCATGCTGGAAATGAACAATCTGGCTGCCGTTGTAATCAAACGAGAACGGTACGTGAATCAGTTTACCGAGCGTTTCACGGACTGCATTCTGGCGTTCGGGAGGCACAAACAGCAACATGAAACCGCCGCCACCGGCACCGGTTATCTTGCCGCCTACAGCCCCGGCGGAACGGGCGGCTTCATAGGCCTGATCCACCTCGTTGTTGCTCACGCTGGCACTGAGGCTGCGCTTGACAAGCCAGGACTCGTGCATCAGCTCGCCGAAGGGCTTCAGTTCGCGGGAGTTATTCAGCAGTTTCAGGCTTTCAACAACCATATCCTTGATAACAGTGAGTTGGCGTTTCTTCGAGCCTATATCGATCACGTAACTGCTCGCCACATCAGCTGCAGTACGCTTGATTCCGGTATAGAAGAGCATCAGGTGCGAATTCAGTTCGTGAATCCGCTCAGCCGTCATGATAACAGGACGGACGGCAATCTCGCCGTTCTGCAGGAACCTGATGAAGTTGAAGCCGCCATGAGCCGCGGTGGCCTGATCCTGAGAACCAACCGTCTCGCCAATCATGTTCTGTTCAATATGAATACTTTCCATCATAAGCTGGTGTTTGGACGGCATGTATCCCTTAAGAGCATACAGTGCGTTCAGCAACCCGACCGTAAAGGCTGAACTGGAACCCATACCGCTCCGGGCAGGCAGATCGCCATCGTGGTGAATCTCCACTCCCCGGTCTATCCCCAGGAAACGCAGCGTCTCGCGAACTGCGGGGTGCTGGATCTCGTCGATCTCATGGCAACTTTCGATCTTGGAATAAACAATCCTGCTCTTGTGCTCGAAGAAAGGCGGCAGATAACGGCAGGTCAGGTAGCAATATTTGTCGATAGATGCCGCCAGCGCAGCCCCGCCATTTGCCAGGTACCAGGCCGGATAATCTGTACCGCCACCAAAGAAGGAAATCCGGTATGGAGTTCTACTGATGATCATCGCTGCTCCTTGAGCGTTTGGTAAGATCGTGGAAAAATGCGGCAGCAGCATGGTAATCGGCAGGTGTGCCGATATCAATGAACCGGGCAGTCTGGGGGAATCCGTACAGGCCGTTTCCTGCCAGAGCAGGAAAAACCTCCTTCTCAAGGGAGATCGCAACGCCGGGCGGAAGCCCCTCGACCACCGAACGTTCCAGCAGGTAGATACCTGCATTGATCAGACCGCTGCCACGGTTTAACTCTTTTTCTTCAAAACGGATCACTGAACTGTCCGGGGCAAGATCAACCGCACCGAATCGACCTGCATCCGCAACAGCTGCCAGCAGCAGCGAAACCGCCGCCCCGGCGCTCTGATGGAGGTTTAGAAAAGCCTCCAGGTCGGCATCAAAGAACGAATCGCCGTTGGAAACCAGCAACCGTTCCGAATCCAGCAGCGGCAGAGCCAGACGCAAGGCGCCGCCGGTACCGAGCTGAGTGATCTCGACCGAATAGTGCAGTTCCATGTCGCGATAACGTGAGCCGATGGTTTCACTGACCTGCCCGGCCAGATACCCGGCACAGATAACAACCTTTTGCACTCCCGCGGCTGCAAGGCAATCAAGCAGGTAGAGCAGAAACGGGCGATCATTGATCACGGCAAGCACCTTGGGGCGATCAGATACCGCCGGACGGAGCCTGCTACCCAGACCGCCCGCCAGAACGACGGCGGTTATGCCGGAAAACAGGGATGTCAAATGTTTTTCCGTGGAGTCCGTCCAAACATCCGGAACCCCTTGAGAAGCTCGACAATACCGTCATCCAGAGTACGGCAAGCCTCGAAACCGGCCTCGCGCAGTCGCCGGTTCGAGACGATATAGTTGCGCTTGTCAGGGTCAGAGCCGATCTCTGAAAAATGGATATAAAAATCCGGCAGATGCTCCCTGATCTTGAAGGCCAGTTCCTCTTTCGAGAGATTGGCATTGTCCAGACCGACGTTGTAAGGGCGGCCCGTCATGTTGGCAGAGTTCTCGATGCAGTGGATAAAGCAGTCAGCCACATCGCGGATATGGACATAGTTTCGCTTGAAGTCCTTCTCAAAGATGACCAGATACCGGTCAGTAAGGGCTGCATAGACAAAATGATTCACCAGAAGGTCCATCCGCATACGAGGGGACATACCGAACACAGTTGCCAGCCGCAGGGTGATTGCATTCTCCGTTTCGAGTATGGCGGCCTCGGCGTCAGACTTCGTCCGGCCGTAAAGCGAAATCGGCTCAAGCGGGGTCTCTTCAGTGCAGTAGAGATCGCCGGTTTTGGTGCCGTAACCGCTGTTAGTCGTCGGGTAGACCATCAACTGCGAACTGCTCCGCAGGCGATTGATCATCCTGACGGCGTCCAGGTTGACCGACGTTGCCATCAGAGGGTCAAGATCACACCCCGGAGCCCCGACAATGGCTGCCAAAGGGATAATGACATCCGCACGTGAAACCAGCTTCGCGACCAGCCCTTCATTGCGGACATCGCCATAGACGAAGTCGAAATTCGGGTCAGCACAAAGGTGAAACAGGTTCTGTTCACCATACATCAGTTTGTCGATTACCGTAACTGAGTAACCCTTTGCCAGCAGCTGTCCGGATAAAATAGAGCCAAGATACCCGGCACCGCCGGTAACTAGTACATGTATAGCCATAAATCCTCTTACTCCTTCGTACAAAAGTAGTGTCACATCCGAAAATGCCGGAAAAACACTATCTGATTATCCAGCAGGCAAGCTGGTTATCCATTACCACGGGAGGACCAAAAACAGCAGACAGATCATTGAGAAGGTCAAGACTCATCTGAGTGTCGGGAGAATCATCCAGAAGTATCTCACTGACTGGATCACGGTGGACCAGTATGACCCACCCCAGAAACTTACTGCGCAACGCGTCAATATCATAAAGATCAACCATTGTCAGCCATGACGATCTGTTTCTAAACATTTCCGGAATTGCGGTCATTACTGAATCGATTGGCCAGGCAGCATTGACAAATTCACTGCCGGGCGTAACCGGGACATAATGATTATCGGACACATAGCCGGCAACAACAGGGCGATGATGGAAGTGCTGAAAATAATAATAGAGGTTCTGATCATCTCCGATCAGTACCGGATATTCGATAACCCCTTTTGCTGCAGCCAGAAAAGGAGAGTGCAGATAAAATGTCGGGATATCGCGGTAATTCATGCTGATCCCAGGGGTTAGATCCCGTTCCGGGCTCCGCTCCCGCCACTGTATCGGTTCATAGCGAAACTGGTAGGCAGAGTGGCTGGTAAAGTTGTTGGGTACGGCATAGGTTGTCCATAAAGGACTGGTTGCAAGAAAAGGGCTCCAGGCAGCAACAGCGGCATAAAGAAGAAAATGCTTACGCCGACAAAGCGCGTATTTTGCCTGAAAATACTCACTAAGCCGGACAAGCGCCAGAGCAATTGTCATAAAGGAAAGCGGGAAGAAGGTTATACCATAGCGGGCGACCTGAATGCCGGCATGAGCACCTTCCTGCGTGGTTGTTGCCATGACCAGGGTGAAGATGAAAAAGGAAAGCACGATAGCAGCGCCCATCGTTCTTGACTGACGAACAATCACCATAAAACCGCCCAGCAACAATCCAAGCACTACAGTCATCAGCAGAGGATTACGTGTCCCTGCAATCAGGCTCAACACTGTAACTGCGGTATCAATAGTCGCATGGGAAGAGCCATGGATTTGCCCACGAGACCACCAGGGATTCAACAGATTGGGGATCACAACCAGCACTCCGACAATAGTAACCATGATGCCTGCAGTCGGCAGAAGATCAGCAAGAGGCTTTTCACTCGCAAGAGACAGACCGTAAATCCTCTTGAACGGTCTTAGTGACGCTGCAAAGACAACCATCAATGGCACACCTACCGGTATAGCGGTATACAGGTGATAGTAAATTGCGAACGACCCGCACAAAGCTGACAGCAGGATATCTTTCCTCCGACCCTCCTTCAGCCAGCATAAAGTAAGCAGCACGGAGCAGGTCGCCAGAAGCATGGCCGGAGCATAAGGGCGCATAATCCGGCTATAGAAAATGACTACCGGGGAGACCGCAAGTAATGCAGCAGTTGCAGAAGCGACGCGCCCACCCCATAACCGCTTGACCAGCAAAGGGAGGATTACTACTGAAGCAATCCCGGCAAGAAGAGAAGGGAGCCTCAACAGAGGTTCAGACCAGCCAGTTGTATGCAATAACAGCCAGCTATAGATATTGACCGGAATACTGTTTGCCCCCAAACCCTGCTGCATGAATACATCGAGCAGGGATCGATTGAGAACAAAGTTCAACGCGTGCCACTCGTCATCAAGCAGTATCTGGGATGACCAGCACCAGAGCCGCAATGCAGCGCCCAACGCCGCAAACAGAAGCAACAGTATCCGGAAACGGTTATCTGTAATTTTGTCTTGAGAGATCATCAATCTACCAATACATCAAAATGCCCACATACTAACTCATTCAGCAAAAACAGTAAACTCCGGTTGAATCCCATTGAAACATGCATCGACTTACCTGTAGAAATATGCCTGAAAGAGTTGCTGGAATCGCGGGTCGCGCCGCACCTTGTCAAGGGAAGGATCACCTTCCAGAACCCCGCGCTTGCTGAAGCCCAATGATAGAGCTTTTTGAAGATAAAAGAGTGACTTTTCAATATCCCCCGCAACAGACTCCAGAATCGCTACTGAATAAAACAATTCCGGATTGCTCCCACCATTATTAACAGCCTTGTAATAGTACTCGCGTGCCTTGAGGTTGTTGCCCATCTTGAAATAGACACGGCCTAGAACCAGCAGGCCATGTTCTGCATCCGGATTCCTGGTGAGATAGGCAAGCAGCTCTTTTTCAGCCGCGGGAAACGCTCCGGTTCGGTAATAATACTCCCCAAGGAATAACCGGGTATCCTTGAAATTCGGATCAGATTTCATCTGTTTTGTGATGAATTCATAAACCTTGTCATATTTTTCCAGATCAAGATAGAGCAACCCCATATTGAACTTGGACTCGTCATCCAGAGCTCCAAGCGTGACAGCTTTTTCGAAAAGCTCCTTTGCCGTTGCAATCTCACCGGCATGAATGAAACCTTCCGCCAGACGCGAAAGAGGTTCAGGTTGATTCGGAATCTTGTTTACCGCATCGCTGAAGAGTGTGATGGTGTCTCTCCATACCTTGCTCCGTTCATGTGCGACAAAAGAGAGCAGCACAAGTATGGCCATGACCACGCCGAAAGCCAGCTGATTTACCACAGCAGGTAGTCGTTTCTCCATAAATATCCTGCCGATACAGGCCGTAACGCCGGCCACACCAAGCATTGGAAAGTAAAGATACCTATCATTCATAATTGTCACCAGCGGGACTATCTGTGAAACCGGCAAAAGCCCAAGAAAAAACAGTGCGTACCAGAAGAGCAGCGATTTCTCTCTCCGGTAGAGATAAATCCCCAACAGTATGATAATACAGAGCACCCCAGAAGATATCAGCACCGGCATATCGACAGTAAACCGGGTCGGCGGGAAATACATTACACAGAGGTTTGACGGGGCAGGCCAGAACAGCTTGGCGAGGTAACTCGCCAGTACCGGAAGCATTGTCAGGGGAATCAGCAGCAGGTTGTCAGGATAGTTGACTCGGCCACCACCAAACTCCGCTTGCTGCGTTAGAATTGCAAGAGCGCCGACGACAAGGGCAGCAAGAAAATAGGGAATTTTATCCCTTTGAGCCATCAGGCTGCGACGGCTTGGCGATACCAGAACATCGTAGAGAAGAAGCATTACCGGAAAGATTACCGCAACAGATTTTGCCAGTAGAGCTATTGTAAAAAAGATGATTGACGTAATATACCAGACCCCTCCCCTGCTGCCGTCGGCTTCACGGTATTTCAGCCAGGCAAGAAAAGCCGCAAGATAAAAGATCATTGCCAACAGATTTTTCCGCTGTGAAGCCCAGGCAACACTCTCAACCTGCACCGGATGAATCAGGAAAAGTGCACTCCCGAGCAGTGCGCCCAGGCAGCCGACACCATGCCGGACAAGGATGGCATACAGCAGGACGCCTGCCGTGAAATGATAGAAGATATTGGCGACGAAAAAACCGGCTGGTTTCAAGCCCCATAACGTATAGTCCAGCATATAGGAGATAATCTGGACAGGAGCATAGTTGCCGACATAGTTGCCGCTGAACGCAAGCTTCAGATTATGGAGACTGAACCCTCTGATCGCGACATTTTTGGTAATATAGTTCGGATCATCCCAATTTATGAGAATCGCGTGTGAAGGTAAATCACGAAAGGCGACAATCGTAAGCAGTAGCAGAATTGCCAGTGGGAGCAGATGGCTTTCGATCTTCTCCAGCAATTCTCTTGATAATTGTCTCATTCGGACTTCCCCTCTTTCCGTAAACCTTCTGCTGCCATCTCTGGTGAGGTACATGTACCTTTCAATTTGAGACATTCCATGGCGTAGCGCAGCTCAGAACTTTCCCCGCCGGAAGACCTTGCCCTGGAGTAGTAACTTTTCGCCCTTTCATACTGCTTTGTCATGAAAGCTACCTTGCCAAGAACAAGCAGAGCTTCAGGGGAGTCAGGAACGGTTTCAAGGCAGGATAACAGCCGGTTCTCTGCCTCTTCATAATCACCTTTGAGGTAGTAGTACACTCCCAGCAGCAGCAGTCCCTCCTGCTGGCCCGCTTTTGAGCCAGATTGCGTGCTTTTGATCAATAGTCCCCAGATATGGTTGTTAGCCTTGTCAAAGTCTCTTCTCTCCAGGTATATCCTCGCCAGATGAGCTGACTCAACCTCCCGGAGATAACCTAACTTGGACGCTTTCTCGTAGCAGTCAAGCGCCGACTCCATATCCCCTGCCGCCCGATACCCCTCGGCAAGACCATCCCACGCAATAAACTGGTTGGGAGCCTTTGCCACCATGTCGCTGAAAAGCGTCACTGTATCCTTCCAGTAGCGGGCTCTGAGACTACTTGCCGTTGCCAGCATGATAACCACGGTAATAGCTGCAAAAACAGCACATTGCCTGATTGCCTGGGATTGATGCCGCCATGTAAACCGGGATGCCAGACAACAGATCAGACCGGCGACACCAAGCATGGGGAAATAGAGGTATCGGTCATTCATCCTGGTAACAATCGGTATTATCTGCGAAACAGGCAGAAGCCCCAGGAAAATAATGCCATACCAGAAAAACCCGCTCCTGTGTCTGCGGTATAGATAGATGCCCAACAGAATCAGTGCCGCAAACACACAGAGTCCTGCCAGAACAAGCCAGTCGATGCTGCTTCTTGTCGGTATCGAATACATTGCACTTAGAGCTGAAGGGAGAGGGAATATCAGGATACGCAGATATGCAACCAATACGGGCAGCATTGTGAAGGGCAGAACAAGCAGGGCGTTATCAGGGTAGGCAACACGTCCGCCGCTATTCTCCATGGACTGAGTAATTATAGCGATAAGCCCTATGATACAGGCGACAACCAGATAGGGGAGCTTATCGGCATGATCTTTCAGGCTCGTTCTGACTGGCGCAACAGTCAGTTCAAAAAGCAGCAGCATAAGCGGAAAAATGACTGCCACCGGTTTGGAGAGCAGTGACAAAGCAAAGATAACCAGCGAAGCAATATACCACCAGTTACGGCCTGTTGTTCTGCTCTCAGTGCGATAATTCAGATAGGCATGAAAACTCATAAGATAGAACAGCATGGCGAGCAGATTTTTCCGTTGGGAAATCCAGGCAACACTCTCAACCTGCACCGGATGGACAAGAAACACCGCACAGCCAAGGGCTGCGCCCCATTTCCAGAACCCTTGCCTTATGAAAATGAAGTAAAGTAAAACTCCCGACAAAAAGTGATACAGAATGTTGGCAAAAAAGAACCCGCCCGGGCTTAGCCCCCATAACGTATAGTCCAGCATATAGGAGATGATCGGAACCGGAGCATAATTTCCTGCGACACAGCTTGTCAATGCCAGGCTCAGGTTTTGCCAGCTGAAACCCCGGATGGCAAGGTTTTGCGTGACATAACCCGGGTCATCCCAACTGACCAGAAACTCATGGGTCAGCACTCCGCCATAGGTAACAGCCGTAAGAAGCAGAAGCAGGAGCAGCGGCAGCAGATGTAACCTGGCCAGCATCTGCAGCAGTGCCCTCAAATCATTGAAGCCCCGGTTCATCGAATTATCCTTCAGAAATTCCATCTATCCCCTGACCATATGTTTCAGCGCTAAGGCTGGTTCGTGTCCGTGCAAGAATTTAAATCAACAGTCGATTCCTGCATTAGTTGCAGTCCGATGTCCCGTGTCGCTTTATTTTTTATCAACCATCTGGCATAGGCAGAAGCCTTGTCGTATTCGCACCGGTCAAGATAAACCCTGCCGAGAAAGTAAAAATCCGCCGCGTCCAATTGCCCCGGCAAAGCCGACCTTTCGTAACAGGCTGCGGCAGTCCGGCTGTCTCCGACAGCCTCATAGGCCTGAGCCAACATGAACCAGGGGTCATGAATACCCGGAACTTTGGGAACCGTATCACTGAAAAGCGTAATCGAGTTTTTCCAAACCCGGCCGCGACTCTTCGCTGCTCCGGAAAGGATGAGCAGTATCATGACCGCTGAGAATACAGCAATACGCTTCAGAAAACTGGACGTTAACCTTTCCCAAAGTTCGCTGCTCATGTATGCCGCCAGTCCGGCAACCCCCAGCATCGGGAAATAAAGGTAACGGTCGTTCATGATTGTGAGCAGTTGCACTATCTGGGATACCGGCAGTAGCCCGAGGAAAAACAGAGCGTACCAGAACAGATATTTTTTATCTCTACGGCAGAGATACCAGCCTAAACAGAGCAGGCAGATAAAAACCCCGACGGCAGCAACTACCTCGGCATCGACACTGTTTTTCATTGGAGGATCGTAGATAAGGCTGAGAACCGCTGGATCCGGCCAGAAGAGCAGGCGAAGATAGCCGACCAGAACTGGAAGCATGGTCATGGGAATAACCAAGAAAGCGTTAGGTGGATGGTCAACACGGCCACCGCCATATTCGGGGAACTGGGCGATAATGCCGATAACCCCGGCAGCAAAGGCTGCGGCAAGGAAAGGAATCTTGTCCCTCTGCACCGCAAGAGGTCGCCGGACTTGAAGAACAAGGTAATCATACATGACAAGCATCAGGGGAAATATAATCGCGACTGTTTTCGACAGCAGCGAAAGCAGAAAAGCCGCCAGCGACACAAGGTACCATTTTCGTGCCGCTGGGCCTTCATTGGCTTGATAGCGAAGATAGGCATGGAAAGCCAGGAGATAAAACAGCATCGCCAGGAGATTTTTCCTCTGGGAGATCCAGGCAACGCTCTCGATCTGGACCGGGTGGAGGAGAAAGATGGCAGAACCGAAAAACGCCCCCCATCTCCAGACACCATGGCGGACGAGCAAATAATAGAGGAGGAGTACCGAGAGAGCATGATAGCCGACGTTGGCCAGCAGGAAACCGGTCGGGTTTAGCCCCCAGAGCGTGTAATCTAGCATATAGGAAACAATCTGAACGGGTGCGTAGTTACCGACAAAAAAACTGGAAAATGCGAGTGTAATGTTCGCCCAGCTGAATCCCCTGACGGCCGGATTCCCGGTCACGTAGCCGGGATCGTCCCAGTTGGTCAGGAACGAATGGGTCAAAACTTCGCTAAACGTTGCGAACGTAAGGATCAGGAGCAGCAATAGCGGTACAATATGAGGATTATTATTCTTCAGCTTTGAAAGCATCTATTTACTCTGGAATATGCGTGTTGAGAAGTTTGTTGAAACGGGGCCGTATTCCTGTGCATAAGCTTTCAGACAACTTTCAGGCAAAGCGCTCCGGCCGTTACAAAAGATCACAGGTAATTTCTCCGACAGCTTCTTGCAAAGTCCTCTTCCGGTAGTCGTTCGGGAGTATTTCGTCGAAAGCAGGATCGCTCATCCAGAAATAGTCGATAAACATGCCTGCAACCATAACCGGAAGCCTGGCATGGGATCGGCTGATGAAGGATTTCAGCGCCGGAAGCGGAATCTGTGCGGACCTTCGCCCCAGCGATGACTCCCCTACAAGCGCCAGCGCTGCACCCAGCGGCATGGATTCCGTCTCGGCCAGATAGACGCGATTACGCCCGGAAGCGCCGTCAAGGCACTGCACAATCGCCGCGGCGAGATCTTCGACGTGGATCAGGGAAATCCGCCCCGGAAAAGCCAGCCGGTGGAGCGGAACTCCGCGTCTGATGTAGCGTGCAAACTTTCGCAGATGGGAATCATCCCGCATTCCGGGTCCGTAGACGAATGCCGGTCGGAAAATAGTGTACGGCAACCCGCTTTGCACGATTGCGTCCTCGGCAAGCAGTTTTGACCGGCCATACTCTGTTCTCGGGAAGCATGGACTTGCCGGTGTGAGAGGTCCCTTGCAACGGTCCGAAGGCGATCGGTCCATGGCGGCAATCGAACTGACGAAGACGAACCGTTCCAGGCGATTCCCCTCTTTCGCGAACTCGACCAGTTTCCGCACCGGCTCCAGATTGATGCCGTAATAGTCGTGCCCACCGCTAAGCCGCGCCTCGGCAGCAACGTGAATGATGCGGTCAGCTTTTCTGACGATATCGGCTACCTGCTCCAGATCCTTCAGATCACCCGGCACCACCTCCACGCGAGCATCCTCGAAAGCAGCTGGTCTCTTGACCAGCAGATAGAGCCGATCATCCGTTTGCAGTGACAGCAGAACAGACCGTACCACGGCGCGACCGACAAAACCGGTAGATCCGGTCAGGAAAACCGTCTTCATCCGAGGAAATGAACCTCTTGGGCAACTGACTGACGGTGCATCATCAAGGCCTCCAATTCAGTAGCAAAGCTCACTTTTTTCCGCAAGCACTGGTGAAGATTCCAACGGCACCACTGAAAAGCCGCCTGAACTCCCCGAAAGACCTCAACTTTTTCAGTCTGCGCCAGACAATGACCGGCCTGAAATAAAACCGCTTGTACGCTGCAAGGGCAAGTTCCGATGTCTCCTCCCGATTAACTTCGGTACCGATAAATTCGATCAGATCGGTCTTTGCATCATCCAGGGTGTACTCGGCCCAGTAATCGCTAAGGCCGCGGTCCCGATAGTAGGTATAAATCTCGGTATCGGGCATCGGCAGAAGAACTGAATAGAGCGCATAATCAAGCGGCAGCTTGAGGGAGAACTGGATGGTGTCCTCGATAGTCATGCGGGTTTCGCCGGGAAAGCCGAACAAAAAGAACCCAAGCACGTTTATACCGCACTGCTTCGTGTAGCTTATGGTCTTCATGACCTGCTCCGGGGAGATTCCCTTATGCATCATCTCCAAGATATCCGGGTTACTCGATTCGATGCCGTACAGGATCGTATGGCACCCGGCCGATTTCAGACTATCGATCATATCCCGGGAGACGACATCGACCCGGCTCCTCACCGAGAAACTCACCTCCAGCCCTCTCCGGCAAATTTCCTCGCAGATGCGGACAACTCTTTTCTCATCGGCGGTAAAGGTCGAATCGTAAATGTCGAAGTCGCGGATGTCGTATTTTTTCAGATTTAATTCAATCTCATCGACAACATTTTCCGGTGAACGGGCTCGATATTTTTGATGATTGTGCGTACAGAAGGCGCAGTTGAACGGGCAGCCCCGGGAAGAAATCAACGCTGTGAAATTCTTCTTCCGGCTCAGGACATTCTCGTAGAGCTCATTTTTGATCAGGTGCCTGGCCGGGAATGGAACCGTATTGATATCATCGACAAACCGTATCGTACGATCGATGACCACCTTCCCGTTTTCTCTGAAACCGAGAGATTTGATCCCAGCAAACGACCGGCCCTCGCGAAAGGCGGCGATGAACTCGGGGAGCGGCAGCTCGGCCTCACCGATT
>JBBRBA010000049.1:0-23894 GCA_038206285.1 Geobacterales bacterium | reverse complement strand
GGAGGAGGGCATCGCCAGACTGATTGATTTTTGCGGGGTTGCGCCTGATGGGGCAGCTATTGAACGCATGGCAAAATTTGGCAGAAAATCCCGTGGGTACTCGTACCGGGAGAAGACGGTATTGGTTGAATTTGCCGAGAGAGTTTCCGGCAGACTCAGTAAATATGGTTATTGAGGTTTACCGGTTAGTCAGGTTTTCGGCCTGAGTCGGTTAGTTGCCGGGGTGTTGGGCTTATATGATAAAAATAAGTGTCGTTGTGACGACCTTCAACCACGAAAAATACATCCTTCGCTGTCTTGAGAGCATCTTGAGCCAGCAGGGTGGCTTCAGCCTGGAGGTTATTGTCGGCGATGACTGTTCTGCAGACGATACCAGGAAGATCGTTCTGGAATTTCAGGAGCAATATCCCGAAGCTGTAATATTGCTGCCTTACGGGCAAAACCTCGGGATCACAAAAAACCTGCAGCGTTGTCTGGAAGCCTGTTCAGGTAGCTACATTGCTGTTTGCGAAGGTGATGATTACTGGACTGACAAACTTAAACTGCACAAACAAAAGCAAATTCTGGAAAATCATCCTCAATATTCGATGTGTTTTTCAGCCGTCATGCTTTATTACGAAGACGATAACCGTTTTGTTCCGCATGGTGACCAGGTTGCTTTGACAAAAGAATATATCACCACCGAAGATCTTATCTAGAGAAATTATATAGGTAATTTCTCCTGTTGCATGTATCGGGCTGAAACAGTAAGAAAACTGCCAGCAGGCATTTATGACCTTTTTACGGTAGACTGGATGTTTAACATGGCCTTCGGACAATACGGTCATATCGGCTATATCCGTGAATGCATGTCCGTATACAGATTGCATTCAGGTGGAGCCTGGGCAGGCAGGAAACAGATGGAACAGCTGGAAGAGTTGAAGCAATGTATCGATGAATATAACAGGTTTTTCGGCTTTAAATATGCTGCCTTGTTCAAGAAACAAAAACAGTCTGTTGATGCACAAATTGTCCGCTTACGAGTTATGGATGAAGGCGGGAAGAACAAGGTGACGTCGTTGCTTCCGGATTGCTGTCGCCGTTTGCTGAATACGGCGATACAGTTATTTCTCCCTAAGGATAATCACAGGAGATAGCATATGGAAAACATATTATTGTTTGGTGGTGGGCTGCATGTCAGTTACTGCATTGACATCATTGAAGAAGAAGGCAGGTACAATATTGTCGGCATTGCTGATTCCGCTAAGGATATTGGTACCGAACTATATGGTTATAAAGTTATTGGCAGACAGGAACAACTGAAAGAACTGATTACAAAATATGACATACACGCAGGTATGATTACCATCGGCGACAATTGGTCGCGAAAAATTGTCTATGATTGCATCATGAATCAGATTCCTGATTTCAAATTTGTAAACGCAATTCATCCGGCTGCAGTAGTTGCGAAGAATGTCCAATTGGGAGTCGGGAATGTAATTATGGCCGGATGCATATGCAGCACCAACAGCATTGTTGGCGATTTCTGTTTTATGGGAACAGGTGCGCACCTGGAGCATAACTGCACGCTTGGCGATTTTGCCAGTATTTCAGCCGGTTCTGTTATGGGTGGAAAAGTCAATATCGGCAAATACTCGGCAATAACCATAGGAGTCATAATTGTAGACAGATTGAATATTGGTGAAAATACAGTGGTTGGCTCAGGTTCTCTGGTTCTTAACGACTTACCTGATAATGTGCTTGCCTATGGGAATCCTGTCAAAATTATCAGGACTCTTAATCTTTCCGACAAATTCCTTAAGTCAGATTGAATCTTACTCTGATAACATACTGAAGATGCTAAAAAAGGAAGTATTAATGGTATACAATGTACTGGTTTTCCCGGGAGGGACCGAAATTGGACTGGAAATCCACCACGCCCTATGTCACTGCAAAGAGATTAATCTGGTTTCTGCCGGAATGGATGTATCCAACCACGCGGCTTTTCTGTTCGCAAAGCATTACATCCTGCCCAGCATTCATGAAGAAGGATGGCTTGAGGCCCTTAACCGGTTGATCGCTGCGGAGAAGATTGATTTTGTTTTTCCCGCTTATGATGATATCATCGTTGCCCTGGCAAGTAACGCGGCCGCCATCGGTGCAACTATCGTCACTTCTCCCCTGGAAACCTGTCTTGTCACTCGCTCAAAATCCGCCACATATCGACTCTTTGCCGGGACGGTGCCGCTTCCCCGACTCTACCTGGATAGTGGTGATGTTGACGAATTCCCGGTTTTCGTAAAGCCGGACCGTGGACAGGGGTCGCAAGGGACCTTTCTGGTTCATGACAAGGAAGAGCTTCGGGCCTGTTTGTCACGACAGCCGGATAGTATCGTGATCGAATATCTCCCCGGCGAGGAGTACACCGTTGACTGTTTTTCCGACCGTGAGAGGGGAATACTGTTCGTCGGAGGCCGGGAAAGGGTCAGGACCACAAGCGGTATTTCAATGAACAGCCGCCCGGTCAATTGTCCAGAGTTTGAGACCTATGCCAGGGCTATTGCCGAAAAGCTCTCTTTGCATGGCGCCTGGTTCTACCAGGTCAAGCGCGATCGCACCGGGGTGTTGAAACTGCTGGAGATAGCCCCCCGCATTGCCGGGACCATGGCGCTGCACCGGGTCATGGGGCTAAACTTCCCGCTCCTGAGCATTTTCGAGCAGGCCCGCATCCCGGTAACTATTCTGCAAAACTCATTTGCGGTCGAGGTTGACAGGGCGCTGGTCAACCGCTATTGCCATGACTTGGAGTACAATTGTGTCTATGTAGATTTCGATGATACGTTGATTGTCCGTGGCAAAGTTAACACCGAATTAGTCGGTTTTCTCTTCCAATGTATCAATGGCGGCAAAAAAATAATTCTGGTCACGCGCCATGCTGGTGACCTGGATGCCGTCCTGCGACAACACCGTTTGCACGGGCTGTTTGACGAGGTGGTTCACATTACAGACGGGGCCGGCAAGTACGATTTTATGTGTGACAAAGCCGCCATTTTCATAGATGACAGTTTTTCAGAGCGCAAGAGTGTTCAAAAGCATTGTGCCATTCCCACCTTCGATAACAGCATGTTGGAAGTTCTGCTTGATAACAGGGAGTTTTACTGACAGCTGCAGTGAATGAAGCCGACAGGGAAATAACCAGCCAGTGATGCCGATGCAGTATAACGTTGCAGGCAGAAAGAGGAAGAAGATGGACGCAGCTATTAATAACCTGGCCATATTCGGTCGAAATCCGGTATTCGAGCAGCCGCTTTATGTTGGTCGCCCCAACATCGGCAATCGCGAAAGTTTCATGGCGAGGATGAACGACATCTTCGACCGGCGTTGGTTTACCAATAACGGCCAGTATGTGCAGGAATTCGAGCGCAAACTTGCTGATTACATCGGCGTAAAGCACTGCATTGCCATGTGCAATGCAACCATTGCCCTTGAGATAGCTATCCGTGGGCTCGGGTTGACAGGCGAAGTGATCGTGCCGTCGTTTACTTTTGTTGCCACGCCCCATTCCTTGCAGTGGCAGCAGATTACGCCGGTTTTCTGCGATATCGATCCGGCTACCCACAACCTCGACCCGCAGCGGGTGGAAGAGATGATTACCCCCTGCACCACCGGCATCATTGGTGTGCATGTCTGGGGAAGACCCTGTGCTATCGAGGATCTCGCGGAAATCGCCAAGCGGCGGGGACTTAATCTCCTCTTCGATGCGGCTCATGCGTTCGCCTGCTCCCACAGAGGGAAAATGATCGGCAGTTTCGGCGATGCCGAGGTTTTCAGTTTTCATGCCACCAAGTTCTTTAATACCTTTGAAGGTGGTGCGGTTACCACCAACAATGACGAGCTGGCGGCAAAAATCCGGCTGATGAAAAACTTTGGTTTTGCCGGTTATGACAAAGTGGATTATATAGGTACCAATGGCAAGATGACTGAGGTTTCTGCGGCCATGGGGTTGTCGTCACTTGAAAGCCTCGATGAATTTATCGACGTGAATCGCCGCAATTACCTGCAGTACCGGCAGGAGTTGGCGGACGTTCCCGGGGTTCATCTGATCGACTACAGTGAGATCGAAAAATGCAACTACCAGTATGTCATCCTTGAGGTTGACAGGACTGTTGCCGGGATCGACCGTGATCTGCTGGTAAGGGTATTACAGGCGGAGAATGTCGTTGCCCGCCGCTATTTCTACCCCGGGTGTCATCAGATGGAACCGTACCGTTCCTATTTCCCACATGCCCGCCTGCTGTTGCCACAGACTGAACAGCTGGCTGAGCAGGTCATCTCTTTGCCGTCCGGAACCTCTGTCAGTCCGCAGAATGTGACCGCCATCTGCGACATAATCCGGCTGGCGATTGCTCACGGAGCCGAACTTACGCAAAGAATCGACTCACCAGGATTGTAATGAAATTATCTGTTTTGATGATAGCCTACAATCAGGAGCGGTTCATTGCCCAGGCTTTGGAGAGCGTGCTGATGCAGCAGGTTGATTTCGCCTTTGAAATTGTTGTCGGCGAAGACTGTTCGACTGATGCCACGCGCGAAATCCTCCTTGATTATCAAAACAGATTTCCGGACAAAATCCGGCTGCTGTTGCCGGAGCGCAATCTGGGGATGATGGCTAATTTCGCGGCGACACTCAACGCCTGTCATGGTGAATATATCGCCCTGCTTGAAGGAGATGATTTCTGGACCTCTCCGGACAAGCTGCAAAAGCAGGTCACCCTCCTCGATGGTCACTCCGAGTGCAGCGCCTGCTTCCATAATGTCAGTATGGCTCATGAAGAGGCGCCGGAGAAAGACCGTCTTTTTCACGAGCCGCCGCTTGGCAAACATTTTTTCGACCTGAAAGATATCATTTCGTCCCATATCATTCCTACCTGCTCGACCGTTTTTCGCGCCCGTCTGTTTGCAGGGTTGCCCGATTGGTTCATGGCGATGCCGATAGGTGATTGGCCTTTGCACATACTCAATGCGGAACATGGTTCCTATGCATATATCGATGAGGTAATGGCCAGTTACCGCATTCACAGTGGCGGTGTCTGGTCCGGAAAGAGCCGCTTATCGGTACTTGACCGGACAATACCCGCCTGCTGGATAATAAACCGTCATCTGGCTGGTCGATATGCACGGGAAATCAGACGATTGACCCGGGCCTTTGAAATTGAGGCGGCTGAAATCCTCATGAAAGAAGCTGATTTTGTCGGCGCGGCAAAACGACTGGTGCGCGCCTTTCGCCTTTCCCCGGTGTCCTGCTCACCAATATTCAAATGCTTCTGGCACCTGTTGGCCGCCTGGATAGAGCATGGCAGCGCCACCGCCAAGAAGGTGAACTGAGCCATGCCCGGCACCATGGTCAGCATCTGCATTCCTGCCTATAATCACGAGCGGTTTCTCCCGGAGGCACTCGAGTCAGTTCTTTCCCAGACCTATACCGATTTCGAAGTCATCGTTATGGATGACTGTTCCTCTGACGCAACAGCGGCGATTGCGCACGACTTCGCCGCCAGGGATCAACGGATCAGCGTTTATGTCAACGAACAGAACCTTGGGATGGTTCCTAACTGGAACCGCTGCCTGGAACTTGCCCGGGGGAAATACATCAAGTATCTGTTCGGCGACGATTTTTTCTCCAGAGCGGATGCCCTGGCCAAAATGGTCGCTGCCATGGAGGGATCAGCTGAGGTGGTCCTTGTTTCCTGCGCCCGCACCATAGTCGATGAGCATTCCCGCAGCATCGACGAAATCTCCACCTTCCCGGACAGGTTCTCGGTCGACGGGCGGGAGGCAATCCGGCGCTGCCTGCTGCTGATGACAAGAGGACACAACTTTATTGGCGAGCCGTCGGCGGTCATGTTCCGCCGGGAGATTGCCGCAAGAGGATTTGATCTCCGTTACCAGCAATTGGTGGATCTGGAACTGTGGTTTCACCTGCTGGAGCAGGGTTATTTCGTCTATCTTGCCGAACCGCTCTGTTCTTTCCGGCATCATTCTGGGCAACAAACGAAAAAGAATGTAGCCGAGTTGAATTTTGTCGAAGACCTGCTCTATTTATTTCACAGCTATCTGGGTAAATCCTACGTGAGGATAGGGTTAGTTGCTCGTGAGTACCTTACCTACTATCAGTTTTATAAACTCATGAAACACGCCCGGCAGGGTAAACACGATATGGTCATGGTCAAGGAAAAGATCCACACTCTCTACGGTTCATGGCGCTTCCTGCTGCTACGGCCGTTTTACCGGCTGTATACTCCTTACTGGCAACTGAAACGCCTGCTTGCAAAACAGCTCGGCGGGGTGTGACATGCCATTGCCTATCAGTAATATTCTTATAATCAAGCCGGGCGCCATTGGTGACCTGCTGCACATAACCCCGGTGGTAAGGGCATTGCGGTCGCTGGCGCCGGCAGCTTCGGTGACTGTCATGGCCAGTTCCAGGGTCACTGCGTCCCTGTTTGCCAATAATCCGCTGGTTGATGAGGTGGTAATTTTCGACAAGCGAGGCGAACAGCGGACCTGGCGCGGGGTTTTTGCTCTCTGGCGCCGCTTGCGGAAAAATAAATTTGACCTGGTATTGAATTACCAGCGCAGCAACATCAAGGGATGGGTATTGGTCACCGCGGCATTTCCCTGCCGGGTGCTTGTTTACCACAAGATGCGGAGCAGGGTTATTCATGCCATTGTGGATCACCTGCGGCCATTGGCGGCACTGGGAATTGATCCCTACACCGCTGACCGGCGGCTCGACTTTTTCCCGGCGGCGATTGACGAGGAATACGCGGAGCGTTTCTTGCGGGAGAACAATCTGGCCGGTAAACGGCTGGTGGCGTTCAATCCCGGCACCAGTCACCCGAGCAAGTGCTGGCCGATTGACCGGTTTGCAGCGCTGGGTGATTTTCTGGCCACGGAACATGGCTGTGAAATTGTTGTTGTCGGCAGTCGGGATGAGGCTTCCCTGGCGGCAGCCATCCGTGACGGCATGAAGCAGCCGCTGCATGATCTCTGCGGCTGCTCGCTCGGCGAACTGGGCGCGCTGCTCAGGAAAAGCGAGTTTCTGGTGACCGGAGATACCGGGCCGATGCACATTGCGGCGGCGGTCGGTACCAGGGTCCTGGCGCTGTACGGGCCAATAAGTCCCATAAGGAGCGGACCGGTTGGTGAAGGTCACCGTGTATTGATCCACGATGGACTTGACTGTTGTCCCTGTAATCGTTTCGATTGCAAACACCCGTCGTTTCGTCTCTGCATGGAAATGATCACCCTGGCTGAAGTGGAGCAGGTGGCGACGGAAATGTTAATCAACCAACAAAACAGAGGGTAAATATCCATGCATGTAAACGAACTCCATCTGGCAAAACTGGCGGAAGCCTTTGATCGCTGCATCACTTTCTGGCATACTGACCCGGCTGATTACAGGCAGATGCAGGGGGAACTTCATTCGACAGCTCTTGAACTCGTCTGGCGCAATTACTCTCTCTGGCATGAGGAGGACAAGGCGAGACGGACCGATGTGGATGACAGCATGATTGCCAAGGTGAAACGCAATATCGACCGCTTCAATCAACAGCGCAATGACTTTATCGAACGTCTCGATGAGACAATCCTTGCCTGGCTTGAGCCACAATGCCCTTTACGGGATGGTCTGCCCATCAACTCGGAAACCCCCGGCAGTATCGTCGACCGGATCTCCATCCTCTCGCTCAAGGTCTTTCATATGCACGAAGATACCATGCGTGACGATGTCGATCAGGCGCACCGTGAAAAATCTCTGCAGAAACTCGCCATTCTCCGCGAACAGCGCGCCGATCTTGAGCAGGCGCTGCATCGCCTGCTTGACGATTATCTGGCCGGTCTGAGGCAGATGAAACTGTACCGGCAGTTCAAGATGTACAATGATCCGACTCTGAATCCGGAAATGTACCGGCAGGGAAAGACCGGAGCATGAAAATGGATGATCACTATATACGTGCTATCGCCACTGCCGGCGGATTGAGGATCCTGGTCTGCACCTGTTCGCAGCTGACCAGAGAGATAGCCGCCCTGCAGGGTGCATCTGTGCCTGTCAGTATTGCCCTGGGGCGCGGGCTTGCTGCCGGTGCTCTCATGGGGGGTCTTTTGAAGGCTGATCAGCGGGTTGCCATGAAGTATGAAGGTAACGGCCCGCTGGGGAAGATGATTATCGAGGCTGACGGTGACGGAGCAGTGCGCGGCACGGTTGCCAATCCGGCCGCCCTGGTAGAACCGCTGGACAACAGCTGGAATATTCCCGCACTTCTGGGCAGAGCCGGTTTTCTTACGGTAAGCAAAGACCTGGGGCATGGCGGTCAGCCTTATATGGGGACAGTGCAGCTGCAAAGCAGTGAGATAGGTGCCGACCTGGCATTTTATCTGACTGAATCGGAGCAGATCCCTTCAGCTGTTGGTGTTGGCGTGTCGCTTAATGCTGACGGTTTGGTCGATAATTGCGGCGGTTTCCTGCTGCAGGCGCTGCCAAAGGCTGATGATGCCGAGCTTACAGCAGTCATGAACCGTCTGCAGTCGTTGCCACCGATTTCAGCCATTCTTGCCGAAGGGGGTGTGGATCTGCTGCTGGAGACCATCATGGGGGAAGTTTCCTATACCCGGCTGGAATCCAGAGAGCTGTTCTTCCGCTGCGGCTGCAGCCGGGAAAAGGTTGAACTGGCGCTGCACACGCTCGGAGGGGCGGAACTGGCCGATATGCGCAGCCGTGACGGCTTTGCCGAAGTCAGATGCGAGTTCTGCCGGGTTGTCTATCGCTTTGAGGCTGATGAGCTGCAACAAATCGAGCTGCTTTCAACTGTTACAAAACCGGACTGATTAACCTGCCAATTACCACAAAAAAAGCGACAGTAGATTAACGCTGAGACAAAAAAACAGAGGCAATTTTAACTCGGATAAAATCTGATTAATTCGGATAAGGGCGGATTAATTCATGGAACCAAATCAGATTTTTATCCGACGTTATCCGACGTTATCCGTGTAAGATATTTTCAGGCTCTCAACTTTACTCAGACTTGTTTATTCCAGGTTACCGATGTGTAACAACCCCACTACGGAAGACCCCACAAAAGAGCATGCGGCTGAACGCTGGCTGATCGGTGAGCTGAAAACAGTTCGGCAACCGCTGCTTATATCGATTATTGCTGCGATGCTGGCGACAGTAGCAACCGTACTGCAGGCAAGAGTCCTGGCAACTGCCTGTCACCGCGCTGTAATTGATGGCGCGGCCGTTGCGGCGATAATGCCGCTTGCCCTTTATCTGCTGCTGTTTGCACTATTGCGGTCCGTCCTGACATTTTATGCCGAACGGCAGGCGTCTGCTGCTGCCGCTCTTTTGAAAAAAGAAGTCAGAAGCAGACTCTACCGCCATCTTCATGCCGTGCAGTCGCGGGGAAGAGTTGCTGACAGCAGCGCTCTGGTAGAAGCTGTCACTCAGGGGGTTGATTACCTGGAACCCTATGTTGCCCGCTTCATTCCGCACCTCGCCGTCGCCGCACTTTTCCCGTTACTATGCATCCTGCTGCTTTTCCCTTTAGACTGGCGCAGTAGCGCCGTGCTGCTTTTTTCAGCGCCATTCATCCCGCTCTTCATGATTCTGATCGGCAAAGGGGCGCAAAACATCAATTGCCAGCAGTGGCGCTCTCTGGCCGTCATGTCCGGGCATCTGCTCGATCTGATCCGGGGGCTTCCCGACCTGAAGATCTGCAGTGCGGCAAGGCGTGAAGCCGCTGCTGTCGCCAGGATCTCCGAAGGGTACCGCCAATCCACCATGGCAGTGCTTCGGGTGGCCTTTCTTTCCGCCTTTACCCTGGAATTTTTCACCACTGTCGGCACTGCAGTCGTTGCCGTTATCATCGGCTTTCGCCTCTTGAGCGGTTCTCTTTCCCTGGTTGACGGACTTTTTGTGCTGCTGGTCGCCCCCGAGTTTTATCTCCCCTTTCGCACCCTCGGGCTCTCTTATCATGCCCGGATGCAAGGGGTTGCTGCCGCTGAGAAACTGGCACCGCTGCTGGCGGCAGACGTTTTTTCAAAACCTTTGCCGGAGCTTGTTGCAGTGCCTGAAAAAGTCTTAGCCATCGCTTTCGAAGGGGTGACCTTTCGTCACGGCTCCGACCGTGGCGGCGGGGTGACAGGTATCGATCTGCTGCTTCCGGCCGGCACTGTTACCGCTCTGGTCGGCGAGAGCGGCGCCGGCAAGTCTACCCTTGCCGGCCTGCTGCTTGCTCTTGCCTCGCCACAAGAGGGGCGGATTACGGTAAACGGTATTGATATTGCACTGTTTTCTCCGCAAAAATGGCACCAGCGGCTGGCCTGGATTCCACAGAAACCGTTTTTTTTCTGCGGCTCGGTGAGGGAGAATCTTGCCATCGGTCTTGATCTATGCAGCGACGCAGCCATTTATGCGGCGCTGGATGCTGCTGTTGCACTTTCCTTTGTAACGCAGCTTTCCGGTGGTCTTGACTACCAACTTGGCGACAACGGGGCAGGGCTGTCAGGCGGCGAACTGCGTCGTCTCGCCATTACCCGGGTTTTGCTGCGCGAGGCAGATCTGGTCATTCTGGATGAACCTACCGCCGGCCTCGACCGGGAAAACGAGCAACTGGTCATGGCAGCGCTGACACAAGTGGCAAAGGAGCGCACGCTCCTGCTCATCAGCCACCGGGAAAATACCGTCAGCTGGGCTGACCGGGTCGTGCGGCTGGTGGATGGCCGCATTGAGCAGCCGGTTTCGACTGCCAGGAATGCAGCGAGGTGGAGAGCGGAATGAGAGATCTGCTCACCATACTCGCCGTGGCGCGTTCCCGCTGGAGCTGGATGGTTGCAGGGGTTCTGCTCGGTGTTGCTGTTGTCGCGGCTAATGCCATGCTGATGGCTGTTTCCGGCTGGTTCATCACCTCCATGGCGGTTGCCGGCCTGAGCAAAGTATCTTTCAACTATTTTGTCCCGGCGGCAACCATCCGCGCCCTGGCAATAGGCCGTACTGTCGGCCGCTACCTTGAGCGTCTGGTAACTCACGGGGCGGCCTTCCGTATCCTTGCCGAGCTGCGGCTATGGCTGTTTTGCAAACTCGTGCCGCTCTCTCCGGGGCTATTGGAGCGTTACGCATCAGGGGAACTTGCCGGCAGACTGCGCAGCGACATCGACTCCCTCGAAACCCTTTATCTTCGGATTATTGCGCCGCTGGCAACCGGAGTGATAACAATATCTGTTGCCACCCTGGTTGTCGCCTTCTGGAGCAAGACAGCAGCCATTGTGCTCTTTATGGGGCTGGCAGTTCCCGGATTTATCCTGCCGCTTTTCGCCAGATGGCTGGCAGAAGCACACGGCAGGGAGTCCACAGCGCTGACCGGCGCGCTGCGCACCGCTGTAACCGACGGTATCAGCGGCAAAGCTGAACTATTACTGCTCGGAGCGGTCGAAAAACATGCCGCCACGGTCGACGATCTATCCGCAAGGCTGATTTTTGAGCAGGACAGGCTGGCCGCTGTCAGCGCCGGAAATCTTGCCGCCCTGCTGCTGTCGGCCGGTGCCGGGGCTGCCGCACTGCTACTGGTCTGCACCGCACAGGTTAATGCCGGTGCTCTGACCGGGCCGCAACTTGTCATGCTTCTCCTTTTCTCTGCGGCTCTGTTCGAGGCAGCCGGCGGTATGCCGGCAGCAATGCAGCTGCTTCCCGCCGCAGCTGCCTCAGCCGGAAGAATAACCGAACTAACTGCCGCAGCACTGCCGGTTGCCGAACCTTTATTGCCGCAAGTCTTGCCAACCGGTTTTGCACTCTCCCTGCAGGATGTCTCATTTTCTTATGCTGGCGACAATCAGGTCCTGAGCGGCTTCAATCTGGAACTGCCACAGGGCGCCAGGGTTGCCCTGACCGGCGACAGCGGCAGTGGCAAGAGTACCGTTGCCGAAATCCTGCTCCGTTTCCGTGATTACCAGGGGAGCATTACTCTTGGCGGCAGAGAGCTAAAGACGCTGGCCGCCGATGACCTGCGGCTGCTCATTGCCGCCCTCCCCCAAAAGCCGCATATCTTTAACACGACTATCAGGGAGAACCTGCGCTTGGCAAGACCGGAAGCTTCAGCCGCCGAGATTGCCGCTGTGGTTTACGACGCCGTGCTTGATGAGTGGATCGCCAGGTTACCTGACGGGCTTGATACCAGGGTAGGCGAGGGGGGGAGCGCTGTTTCCGGCGGCGAGGCGCGGCGTATTGCCGTTGCCAGGACGCTGCTGAAAGATGCGCCGCTGGTCATTCTTGATGAGCCTACAGAGGGGCTTGATGCCGGGACGGAACAAAAACTTCTTGAGCGGATCGATTGCCGGCTGCAGGGGAAGAGTCTGCTTGTCATTACCCATCGGCCGGCGCCGCTGGCAATTGTTGACAGAGTTGTCAGGATGGGGGCGGAAACCGGCAGAAACCGCCTTTGAAATCGGCTCAAATCTGGTAACTGTTGATTTTACGGTCAGGTTTTTACCCAGTCAGCGACTCTTTTCTCTTGCCGGGGTTAAAAATTTTAAATGGTGATTATTTTACGGTATATAATAAACATTATTTTCAGGCGAAGGCTGGAACAAAACCATAAACCGAACCATAAACCAGACCAGATTGAGTACCGCAAATCCAACAGATGGAGGTATGATCATGAAACTGAACGATATCACCAGGGGCACGGGGCTGGAAGCACATGGCATTACCAATGCCAACCTTATTTACTGGACTCCGCCGACAGCGGTACTCTACGAGCAGATTGTCAAACGGTGCGAAGGCCTGCTTTCCCATTTGGGAGCTGTTGCCGTCAAGACCGGACACTATACCGGGCGGGCAGCCAACGAGAAGTTCATTGTCGATGAACCGACCTGCCACGATAACATCGCCTGGGGCAAGGTCAATCGTGCCTTCGATCCGGCAAAGTTCGATGGACTCTACCTGCGTATGTGCGCCTATATGCATGGCCGCGACCTGTTCGTTCAGGACTGCTTTGCCGGGGCCGACAAGGAACACCGGCTGCCGATCCGCGTCATTACCGAAAAGGCATGGCATTCTTTGTTTGCCCGCAATATGTTCGTTGATGCATCAGAGGAGGAGCTGGAAAACCACTCTCCCCGGTTCACCGTTATCAACCTGCCGAACTTCCACGCAGTCCCTGCCATTGACGGTACCAATTCCGAAACCTTCATCATCATCAATTTTGCCCGCAAAATGATCATCATCGGTGGTACGAGCTATGCCGGAGAGATCAAAAAAGCGATCTTCACCATTCTCAACTATCTGCTGCCGGTAGAAAAGAAGATCATGTCCATGCATTGCTCCGCCAATGTGGGACCAAAGGGTGATACCGCCATATTCTTCGGTCTGTCCGGCACCGGGAAAACTACGCTCTCCGCTGATCCGCAGCGCTCCTTGATCGGCGATGACGAACATGGTTGGGATGACAAAGGGGTCTTCAACTTTGAAGGCGGCTGCTATGCCAAGATCATCAATCTCTCCAAAGAAGCGGAACCGGAGATTTATGAGACGACCCGCCGCTTCGGCACCGTCCTGGAAAACGTGGCCATTGATACTCATACCCGCCGGGTTGACCTGAATGATGACTCCTTTACCGAGAATACCCGTGCCTCCTACCCGTTGACCCACATCCCCAATATCGTCAAAAGCGGCTGTGGTGGCCACCCCGCCAATATTATCATGCTCACTTGCGATGCTTTTGGCGTACTGCCGCCGATTGCCCGTCTTACCCCGGCGCAGGCGATGTTTCACTTCCTTTCCGGCTATACCGCCAAGGTTGCCGGCACTGAGGCCGGTGTGACCGAACCTTCGGCAACATTTTCCACCTGTTTTGGCGGGCCGTTCATGGCGCTTGACCCGACCGTTTACGGCGAACTGCTGCACAACAGGATCGCCATGCACAAGGTAACCTGCTGGCTGGTAAATACCGGCTGGAGTGGCGGTTCCTACGGGGTCGGTTCCCGCATGAAGATTGCGTACTCCCGTGCCCTGGTCAATGCCGCCCTGAACGGCACACTGAACGCCGGTTCCTTTGAAAAGGACGCTTTTTTCGGTCTTGATATTCCGACTGGCTGCGCCGGTGTGCCAAGCGAGGTGCTGAGCCCCCGCAATACCTGGTCGGACAAAAAGAAGTATGATGAAACCGCAACCGCTTTGGTGGGAATGTTCAGGGAGAATTTCAGGAAATACTCGCCGCATGTCACAGCTGATGTGGCCGGAGTCATGTAAACCGATTTCACTGTGCGGGAGATATTTTCAGCAACGATCCGGCAGAGACGAGGTAATGGCTATAATTGATGTTTCGATACCGTCCATAAGCAGCGCCAATTCCTCCATGGTTATGGCGAGCGGCGGGAAAACAACGATGACATTGCCGAGAGGTCTGAGGAAGAGTCCGTGCTTCCTCGCTTCAAGACAGACCTGTATGCCGACCCGCTCTTCCCAGGCATACGGTTCATTGCTTTTCCTCTTTACCAGTTCAATACCTGCCGCCATACCGCACTGGCGAACATCGCCGACGGTTTCCAGTTCAAGCAGTGCCTGAAGCCTTGCCTGCAAGTAGCTGATCTTTACGGACAATGATTCGAGTAGCCGGGTTTCGGTGAACAGGTCGAGGCTGGCAAGAGCGGCGGCGCAGGCGAGCGGATTACCGGTAAAGGTATGCCCGTGGAAGAAGGTCTTCAGCTCTTGGTACTCTCCCAGAAAGGCATTGTATATCTTCATTGTTGTCATGGTTGCTGCCAGCGGTAGATAGCCTCCGGTTATCCCCTTTGAGAGCGCCATGATGTCAGGAGTTACTCCTTCAAGGTTACAGGCGAACATCTGCCCGGTTCTGCCGAAGCCGACAGCAACTTCATCGGCAATCAGCAGAATTTCATAACGGTCGCAAAGCTCTCTTACTCTGGTGACATAGCCGGGAGGCTGGACAACCATCCCGCCGGCACCCTGCAGCAGCGGCTCGATGATAATTGCGGCCACTTCGGCGCTATGCGTCGCCATAATCTTTTCAAGTTCAGTAATGCATTCCCTCTGGCAGCGGGCGCTGTTTTTCTCTCTGGAGAGTTCGCAGCGGTAGCAGCAGGTTGACGGCGCCTGGATAGTCTGGAAAAGAAGAGGGCGGAATACTTCATGGAAGAGGTCTATGCCGCCGACGCTGACAGCGCCGATGGTGTCGCCGTGATAGGCGTTCTTCAGGGAGATAAACCTGGTTTTCCCCGGCTTGCCGCGGTGCTGCCAGTACTGGAAAGCCATCTTGATACCGATCTCGACGGCGGTTGAGCCGTTATCCGAGTAAAAGACCTTGCGCAGGCCTGGCGGCGCGATTTCGACCAGTCTTTTGGCAAGAATCGCCGGCTGCTCTCCAGCAAGACCAAGCAGGGTAGAGTGTTCAATCTTGTCCAGCTGCCGCTTGACAGCCTCATTGATAAAGGGGTGGCAGTGACCGTGCACATTGGTCCAGAGGTTGGCAACGCCGTCAAGGTAGCGGTTACCGTCACTGTCGATCAGCCAGGAGCCTTCCCCGCTGACAATTACCGGATGACTGCCGCTCTCCCACTCCTGCATCTGGGTGAAGGGGTGCCAGACGTACTCTTTGTCGTACTCCTGCAGTTGTGCCGTGGTCATATCACTCACAGCCGATCTCCCGCAAGAGGATGCGTGTTGCCGGCTGGGCAGAGAGCCAGGCGGCGAGCGCGATCACTACCTCTTTTTCGTCTTTTGAATCGATTTGAGGAAACCGCCCCAGTAGCGGTACCCCGGCGAGCGAGTCAATGAGATGCGGTGCTGTGGACTCTGCCAGCGAAGGTGTCTCCGGGTAACCGCTAATTACTACGCCGCGGATGTTGATTTCCAGCTGCCTGGCTGCAAAAGTCGTCAAAACGGTATGATTTATTGTCCCAAGATCCGGACGTGCCACCACCAGCAGCGGCAGAGCCAGAAGCTTTATCAGATCGGCTACGAGCAGACCGCCGGAGAGCGGCACCATCAGGCCGCCGGCACCTTCAACAATCACGAAGTCGCACTGTTCCGCAATCCGGTGAAATGCCGCCAGGATGCGCGAGAATTCGATCCGGATATGCTCAATTTCAGCCGCGGCAGAAGGGGCAAGCGGCTCCCTGAGCAGATAGGGGGTGACTTCAGCGGTGACATTAACCCCCGCTGCCCAGGCCAGAAGTTCGGCATCAGCGGAGACGAGCCCTGTGGGGGAACTGAGGCAGCCGCTTGTGACCGGCTTCATTACGCCTACTTTCACCCCCTTGTCATGCAGCATCCTTGCCAGAGCGGCAGAAACTATGGTCTTGCCGACACCGGTATCGGTGCCTGTTATGAAAACCCCTTTTACCGTGCTTCTGTTAACGCCGCTTTCCTGACTGACTGCATCAAATCTATTCACAACACCCCTCCGCTTCGATCTCCAGATCTTTCAGCATCTGCCAGTCATCTTCAGTGCTGCGGCCGGTAGTTGTCAGGTAGTTGCCGATCATCGTGCCGCTGGCGCCGGCAAAGAACATCCACGATTGCAGATCACGCAGATTCTTCTCTCTCCCGCCGCAGACGGTAATCTTTCTTTGCGGCAGCAGCAGGCGGTAGAGAGCAATAGTCACCAGACACTCCTGCGGGGTAATGTTGCTCGCCCCTGCCAGCTTTGTCCCGTCAATCGGATTGAGAAAATTGAGCGGCACAGAATCGACTGCCAGTTCACGCAGGGTGAGTGCCATCTCCACTCTTTGAGCAGCGTTCTCCCCCATGCCGAAGATACCGCCGGAGCAGACGGTCATGCCGGCATTTTTTGCCGCTCTGATGGTTGCCACAGCTTCTTCGTAGCCGTGAGTGGTGCAGATTTGCGGGAAGAAGCTGCGCGCCGTTTCAAGGTTGTGATGATAAGTGGTGGCGCCCGCTTCATAAAGTGTTCTGGCGGTGTCGCTGTCGATAATCCCGAGCGAACAGGAGGGCATTATCGCTGTCTCCAGGCGGATTCGTCTCAGGGCGCGACAGATTCGCTCAAGCTCTTCTCCCTGGCTGATAGTGGTGCCGCTGGTGACAATACCGTAACAGATCGAGCCGTTTGCCTCCGCAGCAACAGCCCCGGCTACCAGACTCTCTTCATCGACAAGAGGATAGACCGGCACATCGGTGCAGTGATGGCTGGACTGGGCACAGAAGGCGCAGTTTTCCGGACAGCGGCCGGATTTCGCATTGATTATCGAGCAGAGTTTTATCTTCTGGCCGACAAAATGGTCCTTGACGTGACTGGCTGCAAGAAAGAGCTTGTAGCGGTCAACACCGCTAACAGAATTGAGTTGTACAGCCTCGTCCCCGGAGAGCATTTCTCCGCCAATGATCCGTTCAGCAAGGTTTGCAAGTAACAGCTTCATTTTATCCTCCGGCTATTTTGGTAGCATGCAAGTTTAAGAGTTGTCAACCTTAAAGTAGCCAGTGGTTGACAGCCCGGCAGGTGTCATTACCTCAAAGCAGTTGCACCGCAGGTTTAGGCTGTGCTATTAATAACTGTTTTCAATCCACATAGAGGTAACAGATGGCACAGCAGAAGGTTCTCCCTTTCATAGAGCATCTCATTGAACTGCGCAAGCGGCTGATTATCGTTGTCGTTGCCGTTGTTATCGGCATGGGTGTAGCCTGGAACTTTTCCAACGACATTCTGGCCTTCATCGAAAAACCGATCACCGGTAAAACCTATCTGACGGAGATCAAAAAGTCTGTTTACTCCGAGGTAAAAAAGAAAGCCCCGGCCCTTTACAACCGTTATCAGCTGGACAAGGAGATGACGACTTCGACAAAGGAGCGCCGTCTCAATTACAGCGCTCCGCTTGAGCCGTTTTTCGTACAGTGCAAAATATCGTGTATTGCCGGCTTCATTATTGTTCTGCCTGTCGTATTTTATCAGCTCTGGCTCTTTATCTCCCCGGGACTGACATTCAAGGAAAAGAGACTGGTACTGCCGTTTGTAACAGCCAGTACGTTCACGTTCTGTGTCGGCGCACTCTTTTTTCTCTTTATCATCTGGCCGGTAATCATAAATTTTTCCCTTTCCTATGAGATGGAGGGGTTGCAGAGCTGGTTCAATCTTTCCGCCTATGTAAATTTCTGTCTCCGCCTGGTTCTGGTCTTCGGCCTGATATTTGAACTGCCGGTGCTGGCCCTGCTGCTCTCCCGAATGGGATTTGTCTCTTACGCTTTTTTGGCAAAAAACAGGAAGTATGCCCTGTTGGCCAGCGCCATCATTGCCGCGTTTCATGCTGATCTGATCACCATGTTTGTTATCATGGTGCCACTCTATCTGATGTATGAAGTCAGCGTCTGGGTGGCCTTTCTTTTCGGCAAAAAACGTGACAAAGCTGCTACTGCACCGCCAAGTGACGCTGCATGCTAGTTTATCGATCGCTTGACCAGATTAAATCCCCTCTGTGCAACCCGGTTGTCACCATCGGCAATTTTGACGGTGTTCATCTCGGGCATCGTGAGATCTTCCGCCGGCTGAAAAAGGCAGCTGCGGAAATCAACGGTGTTTCAGTGGTGATTACCTTTGATCCTCACCCGCTCAAATTAATCTCATCCGCAAGGTCGATCAGCCTGATAAACACTCTGGCAGAAAAAATTACCCTTATCGAAGCTTCAGGGATTGATTTTCTTGTTATCATCCCTTTTGATGCCGCTTTTGCAGCAATAACCGCCGCCGATTTTGTCAAACGGATACTGGTGCAAACGATTGGCCTCAAACGTCTGATAGTCGGCTATGATTATGCTTTCGGCAAAAACAGGGAAGGGGATGTTTCTTTGCTGAATTCCATGAGTGAGCAGTTTTCTTTTACGGTGGATGTACTCATGCCGCTTGCCGCGGGTGAGACAATCTACAGCAGCTCACTGATCCGTAAAATGATCACTGAAGGAGCTGTTGCCGGGGTGGTAAGATTTCTCGGCAGAAACTTCTCGCTGGCAGGCAAAGTGGTTCATGGTCACAACCGGGGCAAGTCGATTGGTTTTCCAACGGCAAATATTCTGACCGACAAGGAGCTGATTCCTGCTGATGGTGTTTATGCGGTAAAAGTCAAGATAGCCGAACGGCTTTATGATGCTGCCTGTAATATCGGGGTGAATCCTACCTTCGCTGCTGCAAGCAGATCAATAGAGGTGTTCATCTTTGATTTTTCCGAAGAACTTTACGGTCACGATATCCGGGTCTATTTCTTTGAACGGCTCAGGGGCGAGGAGCGCTTCGCTTCGCCGGACCTGCTTGCAGCAGCAATCAGCCGCGATGTCGCCAGGTGTCGCGAGATTCTTGCAAAAGCCCAGCTGGTGGTCTACCACGAATATCTGGAGGGGGTATGAAGTCAGCCGGGAGAGTTGATATCAAGTTTCTGCTCGGAATAGGCGTCAGTCTTTTTTTTCTGGTTCTCATCTTCCGGAAAATTGATTTCAATCAGCTGGCAGCAGCTTTCAAAACCCTGAATTATTGGTATCTTTCTGCCGCAGTCGTCGTGACTCTATTCAGTCTTTCATTCAGAGCCGTCCGCTGGCACTTTCTGATCCTGCCGTTGAAAAAAGCCAAACCGCGCAACCTCCTGGCAGCGACGATAATCTGTTATATGGGCAACAACCTTCTTCCCGCGAGACTGGGAGAGTTTCTCAGGGCTATTGTTCTTGCGGAAAAGGAGCAGCTTGAGGTCAGTGCAGTCTTTGCTACGCTGGTGATTGACAGACTGTTTGACGGTTTCATGGTGCTTTTTATACTGGTTTTCACGTTCTTCACGGTCAAGCTTCCGCCCGGAATGGAGAATGTTCAGCAGGGACTGGTGACCGGCGGCTATGTGACACTGGCGTTATATGTCGCGGTAATCGCCTTTCTGGTGGTTTTGAAACGGGCGACAACCAGAACAATTCATGTACTGTCTCTGCTCCTCCGTCCTTTTCCGAAAGCCTTGAGCGATAAAATCATTCCTCTTCTCGGTTCGTTCATCTCCGGAATAAGACTGCCGGCAAAACCGGCAGAACTGGCAGCGCTGCTGTTATCCTCCCTCGTTATCTGGGGGAGTGCCGCCTGGCCGATCGATCTTGTCCTTAAGGCGTTCAGTATTCAGCTGCCATTTTCGGCAGCACTCTTCATCCTGGTGTTCCTGGTGTTTGCTGTTATGGTACCGGCATCACCAGGGTATGTCGGCACCTATCATGCCGCCTGCGTGTACGGACTCATGGCATTTGCACTGCCGAAAGAGCAGGCGCTGAGTGTTGCGCTTGTTGTACATGCGGTCGGGTTTTTCCCGGTAATTTTACTTGGATTCTACTTCCTCTGGAAAGAAAAAATATCGTTTGCCGCCCTTAAGTCGATAAGTGGCAACAAGGAGTGATCAGTGCTTCACCGAGTTCTCAGACGCCTTGATGTTTTTGCCATTCTGTCATTTATACTGCCTCTCTTCATCTATCTGCTTACCCTTGCCCCTTCGGTAACATTCTTCGACAGCGGCGAATTTATTACCGCAATATCCTGCCTCGGCTCGCCGCATTCTCCCGGCTACCCTTTCTTTATAAATTACGCAAAGCCTTTTACCTGGATCCCCTTCGGCAGTGTCGCCTTCAGGGTCAATTTTGCTACAGCCATTTCCGGTTCGTTGGCATGCTATGCCACCTATCTTCTTGCTACATATATGCTTCGCACTGAACAGATTTCAAAGGATGAAACGTTGAACAGCCTTTTAAGCAAAGGGGCAGCTCTTGCTGCAGCGCTCGCCTTTGCCTGTTCACCGCGACTCTGGCTGCAATCGAATCATGATAAGCCGTATCCCCTGGTTGCCTTCATCGTCGGCGTTACGCTCTACCTGGTATTTCGCTGGCGGGATTCGTATCGCGCCGGTTTCGAGCGCCCCTCTTTCATCTATATTGCCGCTTTTCTCTCCGGTCTTGCGACCGGTGCTCACCAGACAATAATTCTGATGATACCCTCGTTTGCCTTCCTGATCCTGATTTTGAACTGGAAGATAATTTTCAGGATCAGGGATTTCATTATTGCCTTCATCTTTGGCATCCTTGGATTTGCCATCAACCTCCATCTGCCGCTGCGAGCCTCTAAATTTCCTCTGCTTAACTGGGGCGATCCACAGACCAAAGAGCAGTTTCTCTGGCACTTTCTGCGGAAGGGGTATCCATCCGAAAAAATGGAGCGGGGCTGGGCGCTGCTGTGGGATCAGCTTAACGCCTTCAATGTCCCCTTTGAATTCACCCGCATCGGTTTTTTATTGATGATCTTGGGGATGGGGGCTTTCCTTTTCCGTAAAAGAGATGAAATTATTTCTTATCTGATTGCCCTGGTTTGCTTTCTGGTAGTGATTGTCGGTCATTTCAACGCGCCGGGGGAGCTCATTTTTCTTACCGAAGAGTTTTTTACCCCTCTCTATATGTACTCTGCCGTGTTTATTGGCATGGGGCTTTACTTTTGTGCCGGCAAAATGACTCTCTGGCTGAATCATATGCATGTTCAGTCACTTTATGCCAGACTCTACCTGCTTATCTTGCTCTCTTTGCTGCCGGCCTCTGTATGTGCGCTGAATTATGTAAAAAACGATCAGCATCTCAATTATGTCGCCTACGATTACGCTTCCAATGTGCTCCGTTCTGCTCCTCAAGGGGCTGTTCTGTATACCTGGGGCGACAGCGGCGCCTTTCCTCTCTGGTATATTCAGGGAGTTGAGAAGATGCGGGAAGATATGGATCTGGTGCATACGCCACACCTTGTCTTCGACTGGTATCTTGATGGCTTTCCCCGCCTGTTCAAATACAGTTATATCCGCAGCATCCCATTGGAGTCGCAGTCCCCTGAAAGTGTGCTGCTTCTTGCTGCAATTGAGCAGTATCCGATGCGACCGATTTTGATCGACTACTCGACGCGGTTTTCAGTCCCTTTCGGCGGCTATAAGTTTGTGCAGCGGGGGGTTACCTACCAACTTTATGCTGAAGCTTCTGCAGCAAAAATAACTCCTGACCTGTCAGTCTGGGATCTTTATGCAACAAGGGGATTTATGGGTAAGCAGATGTTTTTCAGGGACCTGGATACCGGCAAGGCAATTCTGATTTATTCAAACAGCCGGATTGAGGTGGGTGAGTCTCTGCTTAAGGAAGGCATGCTTGCTGACGGTCTTGAAAATCTGAAAATAGCAGCCCAGATATCTCCTGAAGTTGCTGCTGACGTTACTCAGACTCTGGCACGTTACGGCGTAAGATAAATTTCATCTTCCGACATGATATTCTTGACAGCATCCTTTATGGGAACTAGTATCTTTAATTTTAAATGACGCTCTAGGGTCTTTACTTATAGGGGTATTTATGCAGATGAGTCGCCTGGGAGAACTCCTGGTCGCCAACAATCTCATCACCAAGGAACACCTTGCCAGAGCCCTTGAAGAACAGAAGGACTCTTCCGGCCAACTGAGACTTGGGACTATTTTGATTAAAAACGGGTTTATTTCCGAACAGGATCTGACCTCTTTTCTTTCGAAGCAGTATGGCGTTCCTTCAATCAATCTTGCCGAACTGGAAGTAGAGCCTGCCGTAATCAAAATCATCCCGGCTGATATTGCCCAGAAGTACCAGATAATCCCTGTAAATCGAGCCGGTTCAACTCTGATAGTCGCCATGAGTGATCCCTCAAACATTTTTGCTATTGATGATATCAAATTCATGACTGGCTATAATGTTGAGGTCGTTGTTGCCTCTGAAGCGGCGCTTAAAGCCTCTATTGACAAATTTTACGATCAGTCTGCCTCTCTTGCCGATGTCATGGGTGATCTTGAATCGATGGAGGATTTTGAGGTTGTCGGTGATGAGGAGGATGTGGATGTCTCTTCACTGGAGCGTGCTACAGAGGATGCGCCGGTTGTCAAACTGGTCAACATGATCCTTACCGATGCGATCAAGAAGAAGGCCAGCGATATTCATATTGAGCCCTATGAGCGTACTTTCCGCGTCAGATACCGGATTGACGGTGTGCTCTACGAGGTGATGAAACCGCCGCTGAAGCTGAAAAACGCCATCACTTCACGGGTAAAAATCATGGCTGAACTTGATATCGCCGAGCGGCGCCTGCCGCAGGACGGCCGTATAAAGATCAAGCTCGGCGGCGGGCAGGATATGGACTACCGTGTCTCGGTGCTGCCGACCCTTTTTGGCGAAAAGATCGTCATGCGTCTGCTCGACAAGTCCAATCTGCAGCTTGATATGACCAAGCTCGGTTATGAGCCAAAAGCCCTCGAGCAGTTCCAGCATGAAATTCACAAGCCTTTCGGCATGTGTCTCGTCACCGGACCAACCGGCAGCGGCAAGACGGTTTCTCTTTACTCGGCGCTGTCGGAACTGAATAAATCAACCGAGAATATCTCAACTGCCGAAGACCCGGTAGAGTTCAACTTTGCCGGGATCAACCAGGTACAGATGCATGAAGATATCGGCCTCAATTTTGCTGCTGCCCTGCGGTCATTTCTCCGTCAGGATCCCGACATAATCATGATTGGTGAGATCCGCGACTTCGAAACTGCCGAGATTGGTGTTAAAGCGGCTCTTACCGGACACCTTGTCCTTTCAACCCTGCATACCAATGATGCTCCATCGACGATCAACCGTCTCCTGAATATGGGGATAGAACCTTTTCTGGTAGCATCAGCAGTTAATCTCATTACCGCGCAGCGTCTTGCCAGAAGAGTCTGTGGTGAGTGCAAGTCAGTGGAAGATATCCCCGAAAATGCGCTGATTGCCGCCGGTGTCCCCCCTGAAGAGGCAAAGGAATATGTCTGCTACAAGGGTGCCGGTTGTCCGAAGTGTAATGGCACCGGGTACAAGG
>JBBRBA010000048.1:0-24363 GCA_038206285.1 Geobacterales bacterium | reverse complement strand
GTACGGGCGCTCCCCCTGGTGCGGTCAGTGGCGTAGATCATGTACTCTTCGGCATGGATGCCGGGGATGCGCACTTTGTGGAACGATGGGGGAATCCCGATGCGGCTCTCCACCCACCCCTTGAGCACCGCCCCTTCGATTGAGTTGGAGTCCATCATCCAGCCGCGCAGAAAGCGGAGATAGCTGTTTTTAAGGCTCCGGCGGGCGCTGTCGGTCTGGCTCTGCCAATGGTGCAGCTGGTACTTCACCGACATGTAGTCATTGAAAACAGCTGCCCGCTGCGCTGCATCTTCAATGGCAACAAGTTTCTGAAAAAAATGGCGGTTGGCCCGCCGCACCCCCTGGATTTCCAGCGGCTGGGGATGGTCATTGAAATGCCGCGAGGCGATGACCCAGGGGGGGAGATTGCAGAGATTGAAACCGAGACCGGTCATAAGGAATCACCGAGGTTCGAGGTTCGAGGTTCGAGGTTCGAGGTTCGAGGTTCGAGGTTCGAGGTTCGAGGTTCGAGGTTCGAGGTTCGAGGTTCGAGGTTCGAGGTTCGAGGTTCGAGGTTCGTTCCTTTATCCTCGTTCCTTATAATACCTTGACCAGCTCCGCCAGAGCCGGTTTGATCAACCCCTGGAGAGCATAAACAGGAAAGCCCTGCTGAGCCATCTCCTCCTGGGGCGCCTGACCGATCTGGGCGCAGACGATAGCCCGGCATCCGGCCAGTGCAGAGGATATCCCCCGCAGCACATGTCCCCTGAGCGGATGCGCCTCGTCATAGGTACAGTAGCGCTCGACTTTTTTCTCGTCAACCAGTGTTACCGCCGCGGCATTCACCTCATAGATGAGAAAGCGCTCGGCATGGCCGAAGTGCTGGTTTATTTCTTTGCCGTCTTTCGATGCAACAGCGATCAACATGGCAAACCTCCTGATAAAGAGTGAAGAGTGAAAGTTTTTTCACCTCTCACCCTCCAGTTTTCACCCTTTTATAAAACTACCGGTTCAAAACTGAAGCACTTCTTTGAACAGGTCCGCCCGCACGCCTGGCAGCCGATGCAGTTACCGGGATTTTCGACTTTCATGAACATCTTGGCTGAATCGTCCTCATCCAGCTCCTCGAAAGCCAGCACGTCGTGGACGCAGACCTTGTAGCAGCGGCCGCAGCCGATGCAGGTCTCTTCGTCCAGCGATTTGATGAACTGCGGGGTGTACTCGGTTTTGTTTCTGCGTAGTCCTGTGATGTAAGCCATGATCATTACCTCCGTTTGTATAAATGTGTAATTATGAAGTATGAGGTGCTTGAGATTCAAAACTCACAATTCATAACTCAAAATTGCTGTTATCAGTCTTCCATGAAAGAGCCGGCCTGCTGCAGGTGCATCGCCTTTTTCAGCCATGGCGGCGGATTGCCGCGCAGTACCTCCTGCAGTTTTTCGACGATCTCCGCCACCGGCACCTCGGTATTGGTCTTCATCGGGTGGATCTTTCTGGCCACCAGCTTTGCTGCCGCCGGCCCACCGATCTGCATGGTGTAGACGATGACGCAGTCGGCCAGGGCGCTGGCCCGGGCGGAGATCCGGTCCTCTTCGTCACCTTCGGCGGAGATGCCGCTGATGACTGCTACCGGCGCCGCCTCATCGGGTCCGATTTCCCAGATATGAAAATTCTGGCACTGACCGAAATGCTGGTCGATAATCTCGCCGCTACTGCTCGTAAATGCAACTTTCATAGTGACTCCTTTGGAGTCAGGTAAAGGTATTCGTTCGCTTAGCTCACAGGTAGAGGTGGAGAAATAAACCGGATTTTCTTTACCTTTACCTTTACCTCTACCTGCCTTTTAGTTATGCGCCAGCTTCTGCGCCTCTTTGGCATTCGCCTGAAACAGGTTGGCAACCTCGAACACCAGGTTCAGCGTCCCGCGATAACCGATCCACATCTTCTGCTGGGCACCGAGGCGGTCGAACACCGGCAGCCCGGCCCGCAGGTGGGCGCCGATCTTGAGCTTCGCTGCCGCCTGGCGGCCGTTGGAATTGGCGACGATCAGGTCGGCGCCGATTGCTGCGGTTTCCAGATCCTCCAGATCGCCGACAAAGACATTCTCGCATGGCAGACTGTCCAGACCGCGGGTCCGGGTGGCGGCCAGCGCCGCCTGGATTTCGCAGCCCATGCCGGCGAGGAACCGGGTCAGGGTTTTAAGATTGTCCGACTCCAGAGCAATGGCGACCTTCTTGGTGCCGAACTGGTAGTGGCTGTCCACCATGGCGTCCATCAGCCGGCTCCGCCAGCGACGGTGCTTCTCCGGGATCGGACGGCCGCTGATAGCGGCAAGTGTCTCCATGAAGCGGTCGGTCTCGGCCAGGCCGGTGAGCGAGGTGAAACCGTAGGCCGGCACGGCGAAGTCCTCCTGCAGCTTGAGGGCAGCTTTGGCGAGAGAATCGCCGACGTAGAGCGTGGCGGCACTCCGTCCGGCTTTCCTGATGTCGTCCACCTCGATGCCGCCGGTTGACAGCGGCGAGACCACGTCATCGATATGGCCATCCATGGCATTGGAGATATCCGGGATGGTCAGCACAGTCAGACCAAATGATTCCACCAGCTCTTTCAGCTCCTCAACGTCGGCCGGGGTGAGGTGCGCACCGGGAAGCAGGTTAATCTGATCAGGTACGGTTTCGCCGCCTGCGGCCAGGCTGGCAACGATCGCCTCAACCGCCGCTGCATAACCCTCCTGGAGCGAACCGCAGTAATCAGGGGTCGCGGCGTGAATGATCGGCACGTGTGCCGCTTCCGGGTGCTCCTGGCGGAACTGGACAATGGCGCTCTGGACATCGTCCCCCATGGTTTCAGTCAGGCCGGAGGTCATTACCCCCACCACCTCGGGAGCAAATTTCTCGATCACCCTGCCGATCCCCTTTTTCAGGTTCTCCCAGCCGCCGAAAATGGCGGTCTCCTCGCTCATGGCAGTGGCATTGAGGGCAATTGACTCCTTGTAGTGCCTGGAGAGCTGCAGGCGGATGAAGGTCGAACACCCCTGGGCGCCGTGCAGCAGCCCGAGCATATTGTTGATCCCGAGGTAGGCCATGGTGGCCCCGAGCGCCGGCGAGTTTTTCTGCGGGTTGACGGTGGCCGCCTTGGCGGAGACCTTGACCCGTGAGGCCGATATATCCTCGGCGAGGAAAGCCTCGCCATGGCCGGCAACAACAGCGACATCTGCTGCCAGCTGCGCGGCGCTCTTCTCCCACGGGGCCTCGCTATTCAGCACCGGCCAGATCGGATTGTTGACCGTCATGGCCAGCTGCCTGGCAAAGGTCACCATCCCTTCATAGCCGGCATAGGGATGGGTACGGCCATGATTGATATCGAGAAACGGGGTCTTGGTCTTGAGCGCCAGGAACTTGGTCTTGCCGCCGGCAACGATCAGATCGGGCAGTTTCTCCCGCATTACCGCCAATAGTCCGGCGGTGGAGGTATCCTCAATGATTTTGGCATCCTGATGCATCAGCCCCTTCATCCGGTAGAAATCCTCCAGGGTCGAGTTCTGCGTGCCGGCAGCCAGAATCTCTACCCCCAGTTCGGCCAGCGAATTGACCATCGACCAGGTCTTGACCCCGCCGGTGAAGAGCACCGCCCGCTTCCCTTGCAGCCGCTCCCGGTAAGGGGCAATGGCAGCGCGGCACTTGGCCTCCTCCTCCTCGATCAGCCGCTCCACCCGATCCTGCATGGTCCGCTTCTCCAGGCCGTTGACGATGTCGTCCAGTTCGCGGGCAATGTCACGCAGCGCCTTGGCGGTATCGGTCATGCCGTAGAACGACTCTTCCAGATAGGGCATGCCGTAGGTTTTCTGCATCTTCCTGGCAAGGTTGGTCAGACTCTTGGAGCAGATGATGATATTGAGCTTGGCGCGGTGGGCGTAGCGCAGCTCCTCGAACCTGGCATCACCGCTGAAACAGGAGAGGATCTGGATCCCGAGTTTGTCGAAGAGCGGCAGCATCCCCCAGAGATCGCCGGCAATATTGTACTCGCCGATCAGATTGATCGGGTACTCGCCGAGAACAGCAGGTTCGGCCGTGCCGACCACATATTTGAACATGATCTCGCCGGCGAGGCGGTTGCCGATGTTTTTGTCGCCGATAAATCCGGGGGTGTTTACCGGAATAACAGGTATGGAAACTTTCCCGGCGGCAGCGGTGCAGACCGCCTCGACATCATCGCCGGTCATCGCGGTGACGCAGGTGGCATAGACAAAGATCGCTTTTGCCTCGGGGTAGCGGCCGGCCAGATCGATAATCGCCTTGTAGAGCTTTTTTTCGCCGCCGAAGATGATGTCGTTCTCCAGCATCTCGGTAGTGAAGCCGCGACGGTAAAGCTGCGAGCCGCTGGAGCGGGCGCCGCGGTTGTCCCAGGAGTTGCCGGCACAGGCGATCGGGCCGTGCACCAGGTGGATGACATCGGTAATCGGCATCAGCACCACCCTGGCGCCGTCATAGGCGCAGGAACGCTCCGTTCCCTCACCCGGTTCCGACTTCTTGCAGAACTTGGGAGCACCCTTGTCCTGGTTGATGTCACATTCCGGTGCGTCGTAATAGTCAGGTCTGGCCATGAGATTCCCCGTTTCTTCTCCACTAAAAAAGGCGCCTCATTTTTGCGAATGGTGGCGCCGTCGCCATCGTAATTTAATTAGCATGCCACGTGCCAAGCTCCAACCTGCAATATATTCAGCTAGTTGGTCGTGGAACTCTCTGCAATGCCGCTTCCTTGCGGTCAGCAACGCCTAATTAATGTGCAGCGGAGGGCGGCAAGCATTGACTTACAGATTAGTGCGCGATATAAATGCTCAGCTAATGTCATTTGCACAATCGGCAGGGGACGGATGGTTTCACCGTTGCGGGACCGAAAGTCGCGGGCAAAGAACCGCCTGGGACAGTGCAACGGCTTTGTGTGTCAGGAAAGTTAACAATCCGACTTCTCATGATCGTTGTTTGCATATTCCCTGGGGCCAAACCGGCAATTTCCAGATTTGATTTTTCAGCGCAGAGGCTGCGGTTCATGCCGGGCAATTCCGACTCACTCCGTTGACAATTTCTATCTATTTAGTGTAGGGTAATGACCTTAATCTGTCCGGCTATCTGACAGTGGAGGGGACGGATGTTTCGCTGCTGCAGGGACAGAGTCGATGGTACCGAGCCGCTTTGGGCAGCGTAACCGCTGCCCGAAGCGGTTTTGTGCATTAATAAGCGGCAGGAGTGACATGATGCAAGAATAACCAATGATTCATGGGGTCAGGCCGTAATTTAACGGGCAATAATTTCATGGTCACAGATTAAATGCTCAATGCAGCCGGATCAACGGTTCGCGCGCCGTAAACCGGTCAATAACAAGCCTGGACACAACACTTGAGAGGAACTGCAAATGATGTCATCACCTGACTCACCCAGAAAATTCACCATGATTCGCGAGTTCCATCTCGCTGACTGGTTCACTCTCGCCAACGCCGCCTGTGGCACCGGCGCTCTCTTCTCGATGATGACCTACCTGGAAACAAGCGCCGTCATTCACATCTACATCGCCTGCTGCCTCATCTTCGCCGCCTTCGTGTTCGACATCCTTGACGGACGCGTCGCCCGCTGGCGGCAAAAATCATCGGCAATGGGGCGTGAGCTCGATTCACTCGCCGATGTCATTTCCTTCGGGGTTGCCCCGGCCATCGTTGCCTACGGTTGCGGCATGCAAGGGCTGTTCGACCGGATGATCCTGGTCTTTTTCGTTGTCTGCGGCGTTTCGCGGCTTGCCCGCTACAACATCACCACGGAAGAGCTTTCTGTTGGGGGCAAGGTAAAGTACTTTGAGGGAACGCCGATCCCGACTTCGCTCCTGCTCGTCTGCCTGATGATGCTGGCGGCAGCAAGCGGCGCGTTGCGCGACAGGCTCTGGTTCGGCGAACTTCATATTGCCGGCTTTGCGCTGCATCCGCTGGTGTTTTTGTACGCGCTTTCAGGCTCATTGATGATCAGCCGCATCCGGATTCCGAAGCTGTAAGGCAGCAAAAAGCCCGAGTGCCCGGCCGTTGCCACAGGACATGTGGAATTATTGTAACCGGACTTGCCAATCAAGCGCTTCTGCAGGCAAGCTTTAACAATCCGGATTGACATGACCGGAATGACGACGTATATCGGTAATTCACGAAGCAGCCTGCCATGTCGGCGTGGAAGCCAGGCTGCAGAAACTGGCTTACCCGAATATCGCCCAGATGATCTTTGCCGACTGGCAGAGCGACGGCTTGCCGGTAGCCAAATAGCTGCCCGATGATATTCTCTTGCTATGACTGTTAAGGACCCGACACTGCCCCGCACTATTGGCGAGCTGAAGGAGCTATTGTGACCAGATTCTCGACTTATCCGATCCGCACCCAGCTGTTGCTGCTTGCCCTCCTGCTGACGCTCCCGGCGCTGGGGATAATCGTCTATTCCGGCCTTAAAATACGGAGTGCCGACTACCGCAAGGCAATCGTCGAATCACAAAAACTTGCCGACAATCTCGCCGATAGCCAGGAGAGTCTTGTCAGGGAAGCACGCCAGATCGCCAGACTATTGACAGAACTTCCCGAGGTGCAGAACCGCAAAGGTAAAGAAATCCAGTCCATTCTCTCAAATACTCTCAAAAACAATCCACAATATCAGAACATCCTGATTGCCGATGCCGGCGGCGATGTCTGGGCCTCGGCAATCCCGTTGGAGAAGGACAGGAAAGTTTCCGCCGCCGGCCGGGCCTACTTCAACAGCGCCAAGACGACGCTCCATTTCTCTGCCGGGGAATATGTCATCAGCCGGTCAACCGGCAGACCGACTATCCATATGGCCAGCCCGCTGGTCTTTCAGGGCAGGTTTCACGGCGCAGTCATTCTCAACATCGATCTCAATGTAATGCGCTCGATCCTCGGCCGCTCGCAACTGCCGACAAACGCCAATTACGTTCTGGTCGACAGGAACGGCATAATTCTCAGCCGTGGCAGGGCATTGGGCGAAGAGGTCGGTAATCCGATCAAGACCGATGACTTTAAGAAAATGCAGCAAGGCCCGGACAGGGATTCCTACGAGTTCACGCGCAGGGACGGGGAACGGCGCATCGTCACCTACCGCAAGCTCCGCCTGCCTGGTGAGCAGCAACCGTACATGTACGTCCGGGCAGGCATGCCGCTCCAGGAGGCGGTAGGTGCGGCAAACCGCCAACTGGTCTATAACCTGGTGACGCTGGTACCGTTCGTCATCTGCGCCTTTTTCATCGTCCTGTTTATCGGCAAGCGCTCCATCGCCGACCGGGTCGAAAAACTGCGCATGGCTTCACACAAAATTGCCGAAGGCGATCTGGAGGTCAGGGTCGCGCCTCTTGTTCAGGGTGGTGAATTCGGCGAACTGGCCCTCTCCTTCGATAACATGGCCAGCCGGCTGGCCGCAAATCTCGCTGAAATACGCCAGGCCCAGACCAAAATCAAAGGCCTTAATGCCGAGCTTGAGCAGAAAGTGGCCCGCAGGACCGCCGAGCTCGGGGCTCTGCTCAAGGAACAGGAAGCGTTCAACTACACCGTTTCCCACGACCTGCGCGCCCCCTTGCGCCATATCAACAGCTTTAGCGTCATCCTGCGAGAAGAGCTCGGCCAGGATTTAACGCCGGAATGCAGCAAATATCTGGACAGGATCTTTGCCGCCAGCATAAAAATGGGTGAACTGATAGATGACTTGCTGCAGCTCTCGCAGATCAACCGGGAGGAGATGAAGCCGGAAAAGGTCAACCTGAGCAAGGCCGCTGCCGACATCGTCCAGATGCTCGCGGAAACCGAGCCGGAGCGTCAGGTGGAGGTAATCATCGCGGCAGAGCTGACAACAATGGGAGACGAGCACCTGCTCCGGATTGCACTGCAGAATCTGCTGGAAAATGCCTGGAAATATACCGGCAGGACACAAACCCCCCGCATTGAATTGGGGAAGTGCAGCATCGATGGAGACGAGGTGTTTTTCATCAGGGACAACGGCGCCGGGTTTGACATGGAGTATAAAGACAAACTGTTCCGGGTGTTTCAGCGCCTGCACGACAGCGACTACATGGGGACGGGCATCGGGCTGGCAACTGTCGAGAAGATCATCCAGAGGCACAACGGCAGAATCTGGGCAGAAGGGAAAGAGAATGAAGGGGCAACCTTCTTTTTCACCCTGCCCCGCGCCTAGACAGTCGGAGCCACAGGGATCGACTCTCCCTGCCCTGTTTGCCGACAACTGCGCCGGCCACAGGAGAACAACAACTTCAGCTGTTTTTTTGGCAACATGGGCATACCAACCTTCCACAAAGACCTGGACTATTTCGAAGAGTTTATCTGCATCGATTATTTTTGCAGGAGGCCCCCATCATCGATCGTGAAGATTTAAAAGCAATCAAACCGCTCTATACCTTATTCAATTTCGGCAAATTCATCATGTTTCAGTTGCAGCTGGCAATTGCAAACCTGCGTGATCGGAAATATCGCCAGAACCCTGCATATGCGGATCTTCCGCCTGCCAGGCTGCGGCATCGGGTGCATGGAAGTCTGGATATGGAATCTTATGTTCAAACAGGGAAAATTCTTGCACAAAACATCCGGGATCTGTGTGCCATGGCAGATCGCGATATCTACTCGTTTGATAATGTTCTGGATTTCGGCTCAGGTTCTGGAAGGGTTTTAAGCAATTTTCCGGATGCACCTGGATCATGTCGGCTCCACGGTACTGATATTGATGCGGAAATGGTGAACTGGTGCCAAAGTAATCTGCCGGGTATTTGCTGGAGTGTTAATGGCTATCTACCGCCTTTAACTGCTAAGGATGAAACTTTTGATCTGATATATGCAATTTCGGTCTTTACCCATCTGGATGAAGAATTTCAACATGCCTGGCTTCGAGAACTGCACCGTATTGCCAGGCCGAAGGCGATAATTATCCTGACGGTACACGGTGAGCACTGCATCAAAGAATTGCCCCCCTCGCTGCAAAAAAAGATCAGTCTGGAAGGTTTTTTGTTTATTAAAGCCGCAACCGGACTGCTGAAAGTCGACAAATTGCCGGATTTCTATCAGTCTGCCTTTCATACGAAGGAATATATTTATCAGCAATGGCCGGCCTATTTCGACGTGCTTCATTATGTGGATCGCGCAATTAACAACCACCAGGATGCAGTGATATTGCAAAAACGCTGACAGGGAAAACCCATCTCTGAACTGTCAGAGTGCCATTAACAAGTGAAGAGGTGCCGCGGCCGGCGCCTCTTCTTTTGTCATCAGTATGGCTCATGGCAAAACAATCTAATCCGGCACAACCTCAAATTCCGGCTCCACCTGGTTCATCCAGACGCTCCTCTGTGAAGGCTGTTGCTGCTGCCGTCGTTCAGCCTCTGGCGCAACGGCGCAAAACAGAACAGCTTCCGGGCACGGACGTTTACTGGAATATTAGCTATCCTTGTCTTTAGTGGTATTATTTTTAAATTATTGGTTGCGAGCGGAGCAAAACTCCGGCCAATCGAGTAAAGAGCATGAAGAAGTATACCGAAGCGCAATACTTCAATTTCACAGTAAATAAATCCATACAACGAAAGGAGCCAATTTCATGAGTTCCGACAAAAAGTGCCCGGTAACGGGCAGGGATCACAAACAGACTAACGGCAGAGGCACGTCGAACCGGGACTGGTGGCCAAACCAGTTAAACCTGAAGGTTCTTCACCAGAACTCTTCCCTGTCCAATCCGATGGACGAGAAGTTCAACTACGCTGAAGAGTTCAAGAGTCTCGATCTTGATGCCCTGAAAAAGGATCTCTTTACGCTGATGACCGACTCGCAGGATTGGTGGCCGGCTGACTACGGTCACTACGGTGGGCTCTTCATCCGGATGGCGTGGCACAGCGCAGGCACCTACCGCACCGGCGACGGCCGCGGGGGGGGAGGTGCCGGGAACCAGCGTTTCGCACCGCTTAACAGCTGGCCCGACAACGTGAACCTTGACAAGGCGCGTCGTTTGCTCTGGCCGCTCAAGCAGAAATACGGCAGGAAAATTTCCTGGGCCGACCTGATGATCCTCGCCGGCAACTGCGCTCTGGAGTCGATGGGTTTCAAGACCTTCGGTTTCGGCGGCGGGCGCGAGGATATCTGGGAGCCGGAAGAGGATATTTACTGGGGAAGCGAGGACAAGTGGCTGGAAGACAAGCGCTACTCCGGCGAGCGGGACCTCGAGAAGCCCCTCGCCGCCGTGCAGATGGGCCTGATCTACGTGAACCCGGAAGGGCCGAACGGCGAACCGGATCCGGTCGCCTCCGGCCGTGACGTGCGCGAGACCTTCGGCCGCATGGCGATGAACGACGAAGAAACCGTCGCCCTGGTAGCCGGCGGGCACACCTTCGGCAAGTGCCATGGCGCCGGACCAGCGACCCACGTCGGGCCTGAGCCGGAAGCCGCTCCTATCGAGGAACAGGGCCTCGGCTGGAAGAGCAGCTTCGGCAGCGGCAAAGGCGGTGACACGATCGGCAGCGGCATCGAGGGCGCCTGGAAACCGAACCCTGCCAAATGGGACATGGGCTATCTGAACGTGCTGTTCAAATACGAGTGGGAACTGGTCAAGAGCCCGGCCGGCGCGCATCAGTGGCTGGCCAGGGACGTGGCCGAAGAGGACATGGTGGTTGACGCGCACGACCCGTCGAAAAAACACCGGCCGATGATGACCACGGCTGACCTCTCCCTTCGTTTTGATCCGATCTACGAGCCGATCGCGCGGCGCTACCGGCAGAACCCCGAGCAATTCGCGGACGCCTTTGCCAGGGCGTGGTTCAAGCTGACCCACCGCGACATGGGCCCGCGCTCGCGCTATCTCGGCGCGGAAGTGCCTGAAGAAGATCTCCTGTGGCAAGACCCCGTCCCTGCCGTCAATCACAAACTGATTGATGCACAGGACATCGCCTCCCTCAAGGGCAGGATCCTCGCTTCGGGCCTGTCTGTGTCGGAGCTGGTTTCGACCGCCTGGGCGGCGGCGTCCACGTTCCGCGTCTCCGACAAGCGCGGCGGTGCCAACGGTGCCCGCATTCGACTGGCACCGCAGAAGGATTGGGCAGTCAACCAGCCTGCCCGGCTGGCGAAGGTTCTCAAGACCCTGGAGGAGATCCGGAGCGGATTCAACAGCACGCAGTCCGGCGGCAAGAAGGTATCGCTGGCAGACCTGATCGTTCTGGCCGGTTGCGCGGGCGTCGAGCAGGCGGCGAAGAATGCCGGCTTTGATGTAACTGTTCCCTTCACGCCTGGACGCACGGATGCCTCGCAGGAGCAGACCGACGTGGAGGCGTTTGCCGTACTCGAGCCGACTGCAGATGGTTTCCGTAACTACCTCCAAACAAAATACACCGTATCGGCAGAGGAGCTGCTGGTTGATCGGGCACAATTGCTGACGCTGACTGCTCCCGAGATGACTGTTCTCGTTGGCGGCATGCGTGTTCTGAATGCCAACTTCGGACAGTCTCAACACGGCGTCTTCACCAAACGGTCTGAGGCGCTCACCAATGACTTCTTCGTGAACCTGCTCGACATAAGCACGACGTGGAAGGCAACCGCGGCAGACGATAACCTGTTCGAGGGGCGGGATCGCAAGAGCGGCGAGCTCAAGTGGACCGGCACCAGTGTCGACCTCATCTTCGGTTCGAACTCCCGACTCCGGGCACTGGCGGAAGTCTACGGCTGTAAGGACTCCCGGGAGAAGTTCCTGCACGACTTTGTAGCGGTGTGGAACAAAGTCATGAACCTTGACCGTTTCGATCTTGCCTGATCACAGCATAACGTCTTCGAGGGTTTCTGACAGGGCGGCGAAGAAACAGTCAGCTAACAACCGGATTCAGCGGACGGCGCTGAACCGCAACTTTGAAAGGAGAATATTTAATGAGTAATGTAAAAGGGACCAAAACCGAGCAGAACCTGAAAGATGCCTTTGCCGGCGAATCCCAGGCCCGCAACAAGTACACCTACTTCGCCTCGGTGGCGAAAAAGGAAGGCTATGAAAAGATCGCCGCCATTTTTCTGGAAACGGCCGACAACGAGAAGGAGCACGCCAAGCTGCACTTCAAGCATCTGGCCGGCATCGGCTCCACCATCGACAATCTGAAAGCGGCTGCCGCCGGTGAAACCGACGAATTTACCGACATGTACCCGCGCATGGCGAACGAGGCCCGCGAAGAGGGCTTTGCGGATATCGCCTTCCTGTTTGAATCTATCGGCAGGATTGAAAAACATCACCAAGCGCGCTACAGCGCGCTGCTTGCTGAGGTGGAGGCCGGAACCGTTTTCTCCAGCACGGAGAAGGTCTCCTGGAAGTGCATGAACTGCGGCCACATCCACGAAGGGACGGAAGCCCTCAAACTCTGCCCGGTCTGCAAGCATCCCCAGGCATACTTCGAACAGATCTGAGATTTTTGCCGCCATAACAAAGAAAGGGGCACTACCGGAATCGGCAGTGCCCCTTTTGATTTTTCGAATCACCTGCCAGTCGATTTTTGTGTCAGACTTGCGTTGCTTGATGGTGTGCGTATTTTTCGTTCTGGCAAGGCTGTCGAGAGGGGGGGCGGAGGCGTGATCTTTGTCCGCCGCACAATTTCGCTTGCGAAATTGGACCGCGAAGGCGCCCCGCAGGGGTCGGCCGCAGGCCGAGCCACAACCGGCCTTGAAGAGTTACGCCGCCAGGACGGGAAAGTCGCACTCCCTTACCGCATCATCTCGAAGAACCGCTCTTCGCAGGTCTCATCCTTTATATCGATAAACTTGTTGCAGATCTCCGTCACCATGTTGATCGCCCCCTGGTAGCCGATGATCGGGTAACGGTGCTTGTTGACCCGGTCGAAGATCGGGAAACCGAAGCGGAACAGCGGGATGCCGGCGTCGCGGCAGGCGAACTTACCGTGGGTGTCGCCGATCATGGCGTCAACCGGATCGGTCATTATGAGACTGCGCATGTGCCAGAGGTCCTTGCCCATGTAAATCTTGCACCCTTTGCCGTACATGGAGGCATCGAGCAGCGCCTGAATCTCTTTCTCCACCTTCTTGCTCCCCTTGCTGCAGAGGATGTGCCACGGAATCGCTCCCATCTCCAGCAGGAAGGAGACATAGCCGATGAGCTGGTCCGGATCGCCGTAAAGGGCGAACTTCTTGCCGTGCATGTACTGGTGGGAGTCGGTTATGGCGTCAACTGCTCTGCCCCGTTCGTTCCTGATCGACTCCGGCACCGGCTTGCCGGTAAGTTCGGCGATCTTTTTGATGAACTCGTCGGTCTTGGCAATCCCCAGCGGCATCGGAATGGCGGCATGTTTGCCGGCGTAGTTGTCTTTGACCCAGGAGAATGTCTTGGTGGCCGAATACGGCCCCAGGCTTAGAGTCGCCTTGCCGTTGATGGAGTCGGCTGCATCCGCCAGCGGGGTACCACCCGGATAGGTGTGGTAGCTGCCGTCGCAGGGGGTATCGAAGACATCGGAGATATCCCCCAAAATAGTGACCGGAACGCCGAACTCGGCGAAGAGCCGCTTGTACTCACGGAAATTGCCGGTATTGGCGTCAAAGCCGGGAATGAGGTTGACCTTGCCGGTGCAGCGCCCTTCCAGCCTTTTCCCCTCGGTCAGGGTGTGGAGAATGGCGTTCAACATGGCGTCGTAGCCATGGATGTGGGAGCCGTTAAAACTGGGGGTGTTGGCGAACGGTACCGGCATACCCTCGGGGATGATCCCCTTGTTGCGGGCGTTCTTGAGGAAAGCGACCAGGTCGTCGCCGATAATCTCCGGCATGCAGGAGGTAAAGATAGAAACCATCTTCGGCTTGTAGATGGCGATAGCATTTTCCAGACCTTCATGGAGATTGTTCTGGCCGCCGAACACGGCGCCATCCTCGGTCATGGAGTCGGAGACCGCCGGCGCCGGCTCGCGGAAGTGACGGTTCAGGGTGGAGCGGTAGTAGGAGGCGCACCCCTGGGAACCGTGGACAAAGGGGAGCGACCCTTCGAAGGCGTGGGCCACCAGTTCGGCACCCAGCGGCTGACAGGTATGCGGCGGAGCAATGACCAGCGCCTCACGCTTGAAGTTAAGCTCCTTGTATTCTTCGGTATTGATCCAGGCGGCCACCCGTTCAAGTTCGGATGCCGGCGTCTCGGTTACATATTTTACAGCAGTTTCTGCGCTCATAGTATTTCTCCTCTCCGGATACTAATCCGTATCACGGCAGAATGTTTTTCTCGTAGGGGCGCAATTCATTGCGCCCTCAATTCAGCACGTATGCATGATGCGCCCATCTTGCAAGGGCGTGATGAATCACGCCCCTACAAATTCCTAAAACGGACTTTCCACCAGTTTCCAGGTCGGGCTGTTCACCGCCATATCGATGTCGCGCGCAAACACCGAGAACCCCTGATACCCATGATACGGACCGGAATAATCCCAGCTGTGCATCTGGCGGAAAGGTATCCCCATCTTCTGGAACACGTACTTTTCCTTGATGCCGGAGCCGATCAGATCCGGTTTCAGGGCATGGGCGAACTTTTCGAACTCGTACTCGGACGGATCGTCGTAAACAACTGTCGCGTCTGGCATTTCCGGCGACGTCCGCTCGTAGTCATCGTTATGAGCGAATTCGTAGCCGGAGCCGACACACTCCATGCCGAGATCTTCGTAGGCGCCGATGGTGTGGCGGGGACGGAGGCCGCCGACCAGAAGCATTACCTTCTTGCCGTCCAGACGCGGTTTGTACTCGTCGATGATCGCCTGCATGATCGGGTCGTACTTGGCAATAGCCTGCTCCACCTTGTCCTTTATGGTCTGGTCGAAGCGCTCGCCGATGGCCCGCAGGCTCTCGCGTATTTTGGTCGGGCCGAAAAAGTTGAACTCCAGCCAGGGGATGCCGTACTTCTCTTCCATCACCTTGCACATGTAATTCATGGAGCGGTAGCAGTGGATCAGGTTAAGCTTCACCGTATGGGTGGCAGCAATCTTCTCCAGCTCGCCGTCGCCGGTCCAGACCGACTTGACATTGAGGCCGATCTCTTCCAGCAGCGCCTTGGCCGACCAGACATCGCCGCCGATGTTGTAATCGCCGATGAGGGAGATGTCATAGGGGCTCTCCGGCTCGGCAAATTCACGGGTACCGATGATGTAGTCGCGGATGGTGTCGTTGGAGATATGGTGCCCGAGAGACTGGGAGACGCCGCGGAACCCCTCGCAGTTGCAGGGGATGATCGGCAGGTCGAGCTCCTTGGCCGACTGCCTTGAGGTCGAGTTGATATCGTCACCGATCAGGCCGACCGGACATTCGGACAGTACCGAAATCCCCTTGGCCAGAGGGAACAGCTCTTTCGCCTCGATCAGCAGCTGTTTCAGCTTCTTGTCGCCGCCATAGACGATGTCTTTTTCCTGGAAGTCGGAGGTAAACTGCATGGCGAACTGATCGACCCCGAGCTTGCCGGTCATCAGGTTGCGCCGGGTGCCCCAGGAGTACCAGCCGCAGCCGACCGGGCCGTGGGAGACGTGCACCATGTCGCGGATCGGCCCCCAGACAACCCCTTTGGCGCCGGCATAGGCGCAGCCGCGGGCGGACATGACGCCGGGGACGGTTTTCTTGTTGGACTTGACGCAGGCACTACCGGAGGCCTGGTCATTGACCCCGAGGTGGGGGCTGCGCTTCTTCTTCGCTTTATCGGTATAAACCTCAAGAGTCTTGTCGATCAGCTCCCGGGTGGTTTCCTTGGTGATACCGGGTATGGTTTTTATTGGATGGGACATAAATTTCTCCTCGTTATGTAGAAAGAGCTCCCCCCATTGCAAAAGGGGGGCGAAACCTTACACTGCCGCTTCCACTACGCCGACGATGCTTTCATCTTCCGCTTCCATGATGCCGAACTCCATCAGCAGCTCTTCCAGCTCTTCCATCTCCAGCGGTTTCGGGATGACCAGCATCTTGTTGTCGTTGATCTTCTGCGCCAGGGTCCGGTATTCCTGAGCCTGCGGATGCTCCGGTGAATATTCGATGACCGTCATGCGGCGCATCTCGGCCCGCTGTACCTGATTGTCACGGGGGACGAAGTGGATCATCTGCGTGCCGAGCTTTGCTGCCAGGGCGCTGACCAGTTCGAACTCCTTGTCGGTTTTCCTGGCGTTGCAGATCAGGCCGGCAAGACGGACCTTGCCGGAAGTCGCATACTTGAGGATCCCCTTGGCGATGTTGTTGGCTGCGTACATGGCCATCATCTCGCCGGAGCAGACGATATAGATCTCTTCAGCTTTGCCTTCCCGGATCGGCATGGCGAAGCCGCCGCAGACAACGTCGCCGAGGACGTCGTAGAAAACAAAATCAAGGTCAGGGGTGTAAGCGCCGTTTTCTTCGAGGAAGTTGATGGCGGTGATGACGCCGCGGCCGGCGCAGCCGACACCCGGCTCAGGTCCGCCGGATTCGACACACTTGGTGTCGCCGTAGCCGACCTTCATGACATCTTCCAGTTCCAGGTCCTCAACCGTGCCTAGTTCTCGCACCAGGTCCATGACCGTGTTCTGCGCCTTGGCGTGCAGGATAAGGCGGGTAGAGTCGGCTTTTGGATCACAGCCGACGATCATGATTTTTTTACCCATTGCCGCCAAGCCGGCCACCAGATTCTGGGTTGTGGTTGACTTGCCGATGCCGCCTTTGCCGTAAATAGCTATCTGTCTCATAGTACTCTCCTTTTTGCGGCCACTTATCCGTGGACCGCAGCTGATTTTGCGGGGCAATAAAAAAAGGCGCCCCCATCCCTGTAAATGGTTGGCGCCTTTGCCAATGACAAATCTTCTTCTACCGGTTGATAACAACTGCTGCTTGCTTCTAATTAAAGCATTTGCCGTGCCAACACAGGTTTTCACAACAATTACAACTGTTTATGGATTTAAGCCGGACAAAAACGGATTTTCTGGGGAGCTTTGGGGAAGGTCTTGCGCCACTTGAGCAGGCAGGTGCCGCACAATTAATCAGCCGGGAAGCAGACGGAAGGCGGAAGCCTTGATAGCGACATAAATGCTGCTGCCCGGGGTAATCTCCAGCTCATCGACCGCGTCCTGGACGACCTCGGCAATCAGCGTATTACCGCTGCAGTCGAGCTCCACGCCGATCTTCCTGCCCGAACTGAACAGCGAACGGACGGTGCAGAGAAGAAGATTACGGGCACTGATCGCCTCGGGGTGCTTCTTGAAGAGCATGATGTCCTTGGAGGAAAGCTCTGCCATGGATTCGTCACGACTCGGGCCTGCCGACATCAGCAGCCTTGAACTCCCCCAGGGATAGGCGAACATTCCGGCTGCGGGGGTGGGGAGGCCGAGTTTCAGCAGGTTGATGTAACCGACCGGACTGGCGCCAAGCCTCTGGCGGGCCAGCTCCTCGGCCGTGGAGCTGCCAAGGATGCGTCCGGCGGCGACACTGATTACCTGATCCGCCATCAGACGCATTTCCAGCAGGGAGTGGGAGATGAAGAGGAACGGAATGTCGAAGGTTTCGCAGACGCTTTTCAGATGGCTGATGATCTGAAAACGCAGGGTATCGTCGAGCGCCGACAGCGGCTCATCCATCAGCAGCAGCCGTGGATTGGAGAGCACGGCACGACCGATGGCCACCCGCTGTTTTTCGCCGCCGGAGAGATTGTTGACGCCGCGTTCCAGTAAAGGTCCCAGCTGCAGCACCTCTATCAGACAGTCGAAATCGATCCTGCGGTTTTCGAGGGCAGAGCGTTTGTAGCCGTAGAGCAGATTGTTGCGAACATTCAGGTGCGGAAACAGGTGCGGATGCTGAAATATGATGCCGATACGCCGCTGCTCAGGGGGGACATTGATGCTCCGGTCAAAGAGCGTCTCGCCATTCAGCTGGATAATCCCTTCATCAGGCTGTTCAAGCCCGGCAATCAGGCTTACCAGCGTCGATTTGCCACTTCCGGATGGCCCGAAAATGCCGATCCTCGCTTGCGATACGGTAAAATCAACAGTCAGGTTGAAGGGGCTGAATGCCTTGTTGACGGTGACCCGGAGTTCCATTCAATCCTTCCTGATCATGCGGTGGCTGAGGTATTCGTGGAACAGCAGCACTGCCACGGAAATGATGACCGATACGACACAAAGCGCCATTGCCATGCTGTCACCACCTGGTGAACTGGCGTAATCGTAGATTGCCAGCGGAATGGTCTGGGTTACCCCCGGTATATTGCCGGCGACGATAATCGTCGCCCCGAACTCCCCGAGACCGCGGGCGAACATGAGCGCCGAACCGGCGATCACGCTCCGTAATGAGAGTGGCAGAATAACCGTCAGCATGGTGTCGAACCACCCTGCGCCCAGGGTCCGTGCTGCCTGGATCAGACCATGGTCGACACTCTCCATGCCGATGCGGATCGAGCGAACCAGGAGGGGGAAACCTACCACTGCGGTGGCGATAACTGCCGCCTTCCAGGTGAAGATCAGTTTGATACCGAGCGGCTGCAGAATATGAAGGCCGATGAAGCCATGCTGTCCAAGGAGGATAAGCAGAACGTAGCCGATAACCACCGGCGGCAGGGTCAGGGGGAGGTTTACCAGCACATCGAGCGCAACCTTCCCCCGGAATTGCCGGTAGGTCATGACATAAGCGGCAGCAAAGCCGAACGGTAGCGATAGCAGGGTCGCCACCAGCGACACCTTGAGCGACAGCAGGATGGCTGAATATTCGGCAGCGGTGAACTCGGGCACTTAAGCTCCTAATTATTGAGAAAGCCGTGTTTCTTGAGGACTGCTTTTGCTTCGGCTGATTTCAGAAATGCCATGAAAACGGTAGCGTCGGCTTTCCTGGCGCCTGTTATTGTTAAAGCAATGGGGCAGGTTACCCGCGGATAGTACTCCTGCGGCACGGTGAAGAGGATCTTTACCCTTTTAGCCACCTGCAGGGCATCTGTCTGGTAGACAAAGGCGCCAGCGACTTCACCGCGATCCACATACATCAGGCATTCACGAACATCTTTCGCCAGCACCAGTTTCTTTGCCAATTGCTTGTCGATACCGGCCTTCTTGAACGCTGCCATGGCATATTCACCAGCCGGCACGCTCTTCGGGCTGCCGATGGCGATTCTATCCAGCTTGACGATATCCTCCAGGCTGCTCACCTTCAGTTCCTCTTTACCGGCAAAAACTAGCACGTTATAGGTGAAGGTAGCGATGCTTTTTTCGTCGACCAGCTTCCTGCTCTTCAGGTACTCCAGCCACGCCAAATTGGCAGAGACGAAGATGTCCGCCGGAGCGCCGTTCTCGATCTGCTTGCCAAGGGCTCCTGAAGCACCGTAGTTCTTCCGGAAGGTGACACCGGGGTGTTTTTTTGCAAAACTGTCGGCAAGCTCGTTAATGACCTCTTTCAAACTGGCAGCAACAGCCAGATTGATCTCTGCGGCAAAGACTGCTGATGAAAGACTGAGTATCGCTACTGCTACCAGCGCCATGGTGATCTGTTTCATCATGAGAGATTCTCCCCGGAATACCCGGCAATCCCGATGAAATTCTCCACGAGTCGCCGGGCAACAGCCTCATACCAGGCCGCCCCGGCGGAAAATTCCGCCACCAGCTCCTCTGTTTTTGCCGCTGTAGAGCTATCCCATGAACACCATTCCCGGATTATCTGTTCCGTTACCTCCGGGTGAAACTGCAAGCCCCAGGCGGAGCTGCCGACGCGAAACGCCTGGTTGGGACAGTCCCCGGAAAATGCCAGCAGCGTCCCGCCCGGAGGAATATCAAAACTGTCGTGATGCCACTGGAAAGTGTCGAATGCCGGGGGGATCCCGGTGAACAGCTGGTCTGCTTTGCCCGCCGCGGTGAGAACAACCGGCAGTGTCCCCAGCTCTTCCCAGCGATTGGCGACCACCTTCGCCCCCAGAGCTGCGGCCAGCAGCTGTCCGCCCAGACAGATGCCCAGGCAGGGGATATTCATCTCGACCACCCGGCGCAACAGACTCTTTACCTCAACCAGAAACGGATGTTTGTCATCATCATTGGCCCCCATGGCACCGCCAAGGATAATCAGGGCAGAGATATCCTCCACCGGCGGCAGCTGCTCGCCGTTGTACGGGTGCAGCACCACGCAGGGAACCGTAAAATTCTCAACGATGTTGCCGGCGGGCACTTCCGTATCATTCTGGATTATGTAAAGCATCGCTCTCACTGACTCCAACAGGTATATAATTTACCGTTTTCATGTAGCAGGCCGGTTAATAACAAGAAACCGCTCATCCAGCCAGGGCGCAAGCAGCGGCTTCACCTCATGCCACCAAAGACCGCCGCCACCGCAGCCGGGCCGGGGGACAACTACCAGTTGCCAGCCGGCAGCATCGGTCAAAGCCCGCAACTCCTGCGCCGAACGGGCAATGAGGCGCAGGTCGGGTTGGGACCAGGCGGTCTCCTCCACCGGGAAGCTGACAATGCCTTCGCCAAGAGCAAACACATGGCTCCCCTTTTCATTGATCAACCGGCCAAGGATGCCGGCAAGATCCGGAAAGCTGCGCCCGGCCTGCCTTGCCACCCCGCGCCCGAGGACCGCCCGGCCGTCTCTGGTCAGCGAGCCGTTGGTGGTGATGACGATTATCCCTTGGCCGACATGTTCCCATATGTCGCCGATTGTTTCAATCATCTCTTATCACCAAGTATAGTTGTCATGCTCGAATGACTCTAGCGGGCATCCAGCTGTAAAACCTGGATTCCCGATTAAATCCTCGGGAATGACAAATTTGAGCACAGTGATGCCGTCCTTCCTCATGCCGCCTTCGGCAACATCTCTGCGGCACGATATATCGCCCGCAACTCACGATTGTTAAGATCGCGCTTCCGCCTGCCTGCCATGGACCTGGTCTGCTCAAGCAAAAAACCGGCCCTGGTGCGGTCAATGCTTATCCCCATGGTACGATAACGCTCGATCAGGCCACTTGATCCAGAATGCTTGCCGACGGCGATCATACGCTCAAGCCCTACTTCCGTTGGGTCGAACCCCTCGTAGTTATGGGGATCCTTGATGACGCCGTCGGCGTGCAGTCCCGACTCATGGGCAAAGACCCTTTTTCCGACAATCGGCTTGGATACGGAGAGCGGCCGGTTGGAGGCTTTCGCAACCAGGAGGGAGAGCTCACGAAAACGGTGGGTGTCGATGCCGGTCTCGATAGCGCAGGCATATTTGAGCCCCATGACAACTTCCTCCAGCGCCGCATTGCCGGCACGTTCCCCCAGACCGTTGACCGTAGTGTTGACGAACTTCGCCCCGGCACGGATACCGGCAATGGCGTTGGCAGTCGCCATTCCCAGGTCATTGTGCGTATGTACTTCAATATCTACCCCGGGAACCGCCTGTTTCAAAAATGTCACCTTGTCGAACATGGTAAAGGGATCCATGATACCGAGGGTGTCACAGAAGCGGAAGCGGTCGCCCCCCATGGCACGGGTAATCTCCATCAGCTCCACCAGAAAAGCCAGATCGGCCCGACTGGCATCTTCGCCACCGACAGAGACATAGAGATCGTGCTGCTTGGCAAAGCCGAGCGCCACTTTCAGCTGTTCCTTGACCGCTTTGCGGTCCTTGCGCAGTTTATGGACCATCATCTGCTCCGATACCGACAGGGAGATATCTACCGCCTTTATGCCGCAGGAGATGCTTGCCTCTATTTCAGGCACCAGCGCCCTGTTCCAGGTCAGCAATCTGGCATTGAGGCCGAGATCGACCAGCTTGCGAATCCCTGCCCGCTCCTCCTCTCCCATGGCCGGAATGCCGCACTCGATTTCGCCGACACCGATGACATCAAGCATCCGGGCGATGGCCAGTTTCTCCCGCAACGAGAAGACTACACCGGCTGTCTGCTCACCGTCACGCAGGGTGGTATCATCGATAATAACGCTATCTGTAAGAATGTCTGTCATGCTGCACCTCCTGAAAACTGATACCCCGATGGTTTTCACCGGGATGTTTTTGCCCAGCCTGACATTCTAATGAGCATAACGTGTGCCAGATGAGGAGCTTGGCATAACTCTTCACTCACCCCCTGCCCGCATGCCTCCTGAGACTACCTACAATAAATCCTTATTGAAATACTTTCACAAAGTCCGTACTATCTGACAACTTTCAGGAGGTTTTACAGGAACTGGCAAGGGAGCTAGATGGTCGGTGGATAGAAAAGGAAATCTATGTTTTGTACCCTCGGGATTTATTGCAGGTACCAACTGGAAAAGTTTATACATGTAGAAACTTTTAAAATCGGCAAAAGACACAGAAGTTTATAATATTAGAAACATTTGTAGTTTATAGATATAGAAACAAGTTTCTACATATACTTACTTGTTTCTACATATACTTACTTGTTTCTACATATACCGACCCGGTACTAACCGGTGATTAACGGGTTGGACAAAAAGGAAATCATATGAAATCAATTATGCTTTTGCTGTTATTACAGCTCATTTTTTATGGCACTTCTTTTGCGGAGAGCAGACCTTCAAACGAACTACCAATGTATGGGGGACAAGACAAATCGCATATACCACCAAACAAAATAAATAGCCAAAATGCAGCTGATCTTGGATGGGAATACCTCATGAAAGGAGATGTTGATACGGCAATAAAAAGATTTAATCAGTCGTGGATGTTTAATCCTAATAATGTTGATGCACTATGGGGTTTTGGGATTGTCACTTTGCAAAGAGCAAATATTCTTAAAGAAGAACCGCTATTTAACTTAAAAGAGTCAGTAAAATATTTAGAAATGGCCAAGTCTCTAGCTCAAGAAAACTTACGCCTCAATGTTGATTTATCACTTTCATATATTTTCCTTGGAAAGGAACTAAAGGCGCAACATTCAGAATTTAATGTGAATTTTGAGAAAGCAGCTGAATTATTAGAAGAAGCTATAGTTATCCAAAAAGATTACCCGATGATTTATGCAAATTTGTCAGTTTTGGAATTTTATAGAGGCAATTATAAAAAATCAAAAATATTCTTTGATAAAGCAACTGCCCTTGGCTTCGACATGCAGCCATCATTCGTAAAACTCTTGAATGAAAAACTATAGTATTTCTAGGCATGTTTTCACGCGAGTCTTACGAGATTGTGGGCGCCTTTGCATATTCACATTTGAGGAAAAGGGGCGATTCAACTCTCGTGTGGACTCGGTCGCGGCGTAAAAACTGCCGCGCCGGTCACACTCATTGACGTTGATCTGGAGAAATGATGAGTCTACCTGAATTGATAGCCAGTCTTCAAAAGTCCGTTTCTAGTGGCGGGATGACAAGTGCGATTGTAGCCAAATCAATCAAAGAGTTAGCCACTCTCGGGCACCAATATGATTACGACACATTCCCGAAACTGGAAAATACTGAAGACTTCATAGACGACAGTGGTGAGACGCCTAGAAATCTTGCAGAGGCTTTGCTTTGGAAACTTGGTAAATGGAAATCCTATAAAAAGTTCGCAATGCAATATTCACAAGAAAACTCACAGCCAACGGACACTGACGTTGTCTTTTTCGCGTTCGCGAAACATCTGAAAAACCAAAATAATCCGATATACGATCAGCATGCTATTCGAGCCATGTGGGCCATCTGTAGCAATTTGACAGAAGATGAGAAAGCAAAATGCAAAAGACTTCTTATGAACACAAAAGAGGAGTGGAAAGAGGCTGGTTCAGGAAGCAGTGCTGTTAATTGTTACAACATTTATGTAAGGCATCTGAACGATATGGTTAAGGCCGGTGCGACAAAACGCGAAATTGACCTTCTTCTGATGCCTTTAGGGCAAGCGTTAAAAAAGTCTACTAGAAACTTCCGCAAATTTAGCGCCTTGTGCAACCTCTGAAGAGAGCAATTAGAGATCAACCAGGCCCTTGGACACCGACCGGGGCTGAGAAACGCCCCGGTGCGGGTCAAGGGCGCAAGGGCAAATTCTGGGGACACCATATTTAATTGCCTATTGACTTGTTAGCTCTATTCAATTAAATTCGGCACATGGCCAGAATTGCTCGCGTTATAGCTGCCGGAATACCCCACCACGTTACCCAACGAGGGAACAGAAGACTGCCCACATTCTTCTGCGATGAGGATTATCAGGCATATATTGCACTGCTGGCCGAATGGTGCCGGAAATGCTCCGTAGAAATATGGGCATACTGCCTGATGCCGAACCATGTTCACCTTATTGCTGTACCGGAATCTGATGACGGCTTGCGGCGCGGCATTGGCGAGGCCCACCGGCGCTACAGCCGCATGATAAACTTCAGGCAGAACTGGCGGGGTCATCTCTGGCAGGGCCGGTTTGCCTCATTCCCCATGGATGAGTCATATCTGCTTGCCGCT
>JBBRBA010000047.1:0-24922 GCA_038206285.1 Geobacterales bacterium | reverse complement strand
TAAAGAAAGCCGCGTGAATCCGCTACACGGCAAAAGAGAAGGAAGGCAGCCTTCGCTCCGCTTCGGCTGCCTTCCTTCTCTCACTAAAAGCGGACAACTCATTTGCTACAAAACCGGACATTTCTATTTGACGCCGACAGCCAGCCGTAAAATTCGGTTGTTCATCAGTTGCAAGGCGTTGGTCCGTTCTCCTCTATTGCTGCCGCATAAGCAGTTTTCCGGGCAGCCGGAGTGCCGACTGTAGACAGCTACTACCCGCCTTTGGGAATTTCTCGCCAGAGGCGGGTAGTATTTTTCCAGTCAGGTATCGTACCGAATGACTGTAGCCGATAGCGGATTACTTTGCCTGCTTTACAGTAATTGACTTCCTGCTCATGCCGTCACTACTCACCAGCGTCAGTATTGCACTGCGTTGTTTGCCGCTGGTGTTGGCCAGGGAGGTCAGGTTCAGGGCGCCGTTACTGATGTGTGCTTCACCGACTGTGAAACCCTGCAACCAGTTCTGCGTCGCCGCGGGGCCCCACTTGACACTGCTTACCGACCAGCCCCCATCAGCCGGATCAATGGCAACCGCTACGCTCATTGAATCACCCGCAGCAGGCAGCGGGGTGGTGCTGTCTGGATTAAGGGTCAGTTTTCCCGGTTTACCCGCTTGGCTGATGGCATAGATCTTACCGGCAATGGTGATGTTACCCTGACGTTGCTTGTTGCTGGCATTGGCAGGAATTGTGAATTTGATGTTTCCATGTCCCTTGCCGTCGTAGGCGAGCGTGCCGCTTGTGATCCAGGAATCGCTGCTGCCTGCAGATGCCGAGAGTTCTTCCCGGGTTGTTGCCCCGGCTACGTCAAACTTGATCACCCCGCTTTTACCTTTGTAGCCGAGTGGGTTGACAAGTTGCTTAGTGGTGATGGTCAGATTCATTGGCAGGGCAGTGAAGCTGGCCGTGACGGTACAGGCCTCTGCAATCAGGCCGGTTGTGTAGTGAGTGCCGCTGAGCGTGCCGCTGCAGCCGGCAACGCCGGCAATATCGTAGCCGTAGTCCGGTTTGACGGTAAAGGTGGTGGTGGCGCCGCTTTTCACGATTTTCCCGGCCGGAGCGATAACGCCGCCTGTTCCCGCTACGGTGGCATTGACGGCATAACTGTTATCAGGGAGATGGGGGGCGGTGGTTACACTGAAGCTGCCGGTTACGCCACCTATGCTCAGCATCGTTGTCGTCGGGGTGAATTTAACGCCGGACGAGGTCTGCCGCACCTTGACCCGGTTGCCGTTCACAACGGTCGCCGGGACGGTGGCGGAGTAAGCACTCCAGTTGGCGCCGGCATCGGTGGAGACGGCGTACTCGCCAGCGCTTATGGAGATCGGGACGGCGGAATCGATTCCGTTCACAATAATTGATGCGGACTCGACAACGGTGTTGACCGCTACACCGATCCGGGGGGGGAAACCAAACGAATCCGGTGTCCTGTCAGGCACTGTTGCCGGTCCCTTCCATGACCAGACTTCGGTGGTTGCTGCTTCCGGGGCAATATCGTTCCCTTCATTGTCGCCGATGTAGACGCGGTAAGTTGCGGAGAACACCTGGTTGGGCTGAGTGATGTACGCAGCCGGAACGGCGTAAACATTGTGAATCATGGTGCCATTCCACTGCCACTTGGTGGGACTGCCATTCGTGCCGAAAATTCCGTAATAGTTATCTGCGAAGATGTTTGGCAATCCGGTGACAGGGTTCGAATAGATCTGTGGAGTACCCGACAGACCGTTCCCGGTACCACCTACACCAAACATGCCATCGGCATAGTAGGTTTCAAGTCCGGGCGACTGGGAAATACGCTCGATCCAGATGCCGGCCGTTGCGCCATATTCAGCTTTGATTTGATTGATGAGGCCGCCGCTAATGGTGATGCCGTTACCATGTAACGCAGTGGGGTCATCCCAGCCGAGTTGGCGGCTGAGAGCAACGCCGCCGTTCAGGACGTTCCATGGTTTATCCGGGTCATAGGCGCCTGCCGGAACAGAGGTAAGAGCCGGTAAACCTCCATTGGCAAATGATGCGTGCGTGTTTTCATCCTGCACCGCCAAGGTGCCGGCGGTGCCGTTGAATGCCACATTAAGCATGGCCATGGGCATCCAGGAGGGGGGATTGGCGTAGCCGGTGGTGACGCTGAAGCCGGCAACCGTACTGCCCAGATTCAGTTTGGTGATGGCAGTGGTAAAAATTGCCGTTGCCGGCACTACACGCACCTTTACCTGGTTGCCGGTTGTAACCGTTGCCGGAGAGGTTGTTGACCAGGCGCTCCAGGTGACGCCACTGTCAGTTGATACGGTATACTGCGGGGTGATACCGCCGGTTATGCTGATGGTAGAATCGGCGCTGACCGTGAGGGGATTCGACACGACGTAATACGGCAAGCCTGACACGGAGGTGTTGGCCGGCGCACCGGTTACCGGTGTGAATGAGAGAGAAGGGGCAACCGGGTTGCTGGTGGTAACGACAAACATACCTGAAACGCCGCCAATCGTGAGGGTCGTCGTTGCGGTGACGCCTGGATTTGCCGCTGAAGTCAGGCGGACTTTGACCTTATTGCTATTGGCAACAGTGCCTGGACTGGTTTCCCAATTTCCCCAGCTTGCACCGTTATCGGTGGAAATAGTGTAGTCACCGCCGCTGATGGCGATTGCCGCCGGAGCATTTATCCCGGAAATGGTGACAACGGCGGATTCGGTGACCGTGCTGACAGCTGCGCTGGTCTGGCTTGCAAAGGTGAACGCGTCAGGAGTTGTGTCGGGGCCGAGAGTGGTGACGCTGAAGGTGCCGGGGCCGGTTGCCGTAGGGATGGCAAGGGTCGTTTTAACTGTTGCACCGGGGGTTGCCGCAGAGGTCAGGCGCACCTTGACCTTGTTGGTGTCGGCAATGGTTCCTGTTGTTGCAGCCCAGGCGCCCCAGGTGATGCCGCCGTCGGTGGAGATGGCGTATTCTCCGCCGGAAATTTCAATTGCGGTCGATGCAGCCGTATACGTGAAAATATCAGACTCAAGCAGGGTGCCTGCTGCTACGCCGGTCTGACTGGTGAATACGAAAGGGGGGCCCTGCCAGGTCCAGACCGTGGTTGCAGCGGCAGAAGCTACGGTCACGCCGTTTCTGTCGGTCAGGAGTTCAGTCCCCGCGCTGTCTCCGACATAAATTTTGTAGTACGCGGAGAAAATCTGGTTCGGTTTGGTAATGGCGCTGAACGGTACGGTGTTGGCATTGTGATCCATCTGGCCGTCCCACCGCCATTTTGTGGTACTGGCCGGGAACGTGCCGTAAATAATCTGGCTGTACGGAATGCCGGTTGGATTCATCGTGTCAACAGTCAGGCTACCGTCGGCATTTACGCCGAAGTTCCCAACCGCCAGATAGGTGTTCAAACCGGAGGATTTTGTCATGCTCTGGATCCAGAGGCCTGCATCCGGCCCATATTTGGTTTTGATCTTATCGAGGATTGTGTTGCCGCTATCTGCTTCGTTGGGATCATACCACCCCAAGCGACGGCTGAAGGCGGTTCCGTTGAGTACGGCAAAGGGTTGGGCCGGGTCAAAACCTGCAATTCCTGGCGCAGGATTGCCATTAGCTGAATTTGTGTTCGTTCCTAAAGGTGCATTTATTCCGCTATCTGCAACGGCAAGCTTGTTGGTTTCCGAATCATAGGTGACCGCAGGCATTGTCATCGGCATCCAACCCGGTGGGGTTGAATATGCCATGCCTGCTGCTGCGGGAGCGGCAATGCTCGTTATGAGCATGAGACCTGCAGCCAGTATTGTCAGCAATCGTTGTTCCATATATAGCTCCTTTGTTTTGAATCAGGTTTTCTTGTACCCCGGGCGTGTAAAACGGCTTGCCAGTTGGCTCAAGTGTGCTCTGTATTCAGGATAAAAAGGAGAGTTCCGGCGGCGGGTCCGGAGGCTCGCCGGCCCATTCGGCCAGGCAGTCCGGATGATGAATTATCGGCGCAGCATTCAGCCCCGACAGTTTGCCCTGGATGAAGCGGTAGGGGAGCACTTCGCTTGATCCCGCTCCCCATAGCGCCATGGTTTTGCTGCTGTTGCATGGACGCGAGCTGATGGCTGCAGTTTTGTGGTGGGCAGCACGTTGCTTCTTGCAGCATTCAGGCTCATCAAGGTCGTCTTCATGCAGTTGCTGCAACCTTTTCTGCCAGCAGCAGCAGGTATGGTCCGCACTCCGCTCGACAGAACAGCCGCATATGGAGCAATCGTTTGCACATTCACCGGTGACGGCATGGGCGATTACCGGTGAATGCAGAGCGAGCGGGGCCAGCGGGCTGATTGTGATCAGCGCATAGAGTATGACGAGCACGAGTGCCTTTATGCAGCGGGGCCAGCGGAACATATCTATCCAATAATCGTTATTGTTTCGTTGTTTGCTGGGATACCGGGTATCCACTCATTGTCCCGACAGATCCGTACCCCGCCGCTGTGGTTCCGGTCATACAAGCCGCACCCATCATGCCGCCCGGGGCACAGTCTGCGTATGCCAATTTGTCGATTTGTGTCTGCGTCAGAGCTGCCGCTGGATTGTCTAGATTTACGTATATCCTGGCATAGGCGTTGCCCACACCACCTGCCGACGGGTTAGGCGCGGTCGGGAAGCCGTAGTACAAGCCAAAGCCCGAACCCGGAGTCCAGCCGTCGCCACCAATCATAGTAGACAATGTGTTCGTGGTATTAAGCATAAACGTCGTCACCAGCAATCCTCCGGCGCCATCACTCACTGCTGACAACTGATAATTGAGGGGCAACCAGGTCATATTGTCATCAGGATAGGCGATCTGACTGCCTGTCATGGCTTCGCTCAGGATACCGCGTAGATTCGATACGGCACTGGTCGTGGAATTGAGAGTGAGTGAGCCGATGAAAATCGAATTTCTCGGCTGGGTGTCCGGTTCATAAAATGTTTCAACAACTTTATAGGTGGTAATAACATCAGTCAGCGCCGATGATGATCCATGGCCAACAATGTTGGCGGCAAACACGGAGAAGGCGTAACCGTTGCACGTGGACGGGCAGGTAACGGTAATCGGTGACGCCAACCCTGTTGCAGTGATGCCGGCCGGGGTGGAAGTCACGGTGTAACCGGTGAGAGGCCGGCCGCCGCTTATGGTTCCGCCGATGCTGACGCTGACGGAATTCGAAGTAGTGCCGGCTGTAGCCTTTATCCCGGTTGGCGCACCGGGGACAGTGACGGCGGCTGGCGTGGAAACCGGTATGGTCTGGGTCGCTTGAAGCGCACCGGCTGCGGCAGTGATAGTACAATCGCCGGCTGAAAGAGCCGTGACAAGACCGGTGCTGCTGTTGACCGAACATACCGCCGGAGTGGTGGTGCTGTAGCTTAGCGGATGGCCGGAGCTGGCTGTGGCCGAGACGGTGGCAATATCGTACAGGCTCAGTGTGGGCGCCGCCGCAAAGATAATTGTCTGACTGAAGTTGAAGGTAATATTCTGTGTTACCTGCGGTGCCGGTGCATAGAGGGAATTGCCGGATTGATTGGCGGCAATGGTACAGGTGCCGGTTGCTTTGGCGGTGATAACACCGGTGCTGCTGTTGACGGCGCAGACCAATGGTGTAGTGCTGCTGTAGCTGACGGCAAGGCCGGAACTGGCAGTGGCCGATACGGTTGCGGTTGCGTCGTCAATATTCGGTCCAGGCGCAGCCCCAAAGCTGATCGTCTGCGGACGTGCTTCGACAGCCGGACCGTCGCTGCCATAGCAGCCGCCCAACGATACGGCCGCTAATACAGTCAGGATGATGCCGACCAATTGACAGGTATGATTGCTATTTGCGGTGTGCATGGTTTTCCTTTTTTGACCTTGTGGTTTAAAAGTGCATATTCAGCGCGATATTGAGCGAACGACCCATGCCGGGAACTTGAGTTCCCCAGGCAATGCCGTTGGTTGTCATTGACGAACCCTGGCCGACATAGGCGCCCCCCAGCGGCATTGAGTAGAGGCGGTTAAATACATTCTCTATACCGACATCCAGTCGGGCATATTTCCACTCGTAGCTGCTGCGCAGATTCAGCAGGCTGTAACCGCCGGTATGCATCTCGTTGCGGACCTGCGACAATTTATCCTTGGCAGCGACCGCCTGGAATTCGGCTGTGTTTGTCAGACCTCCCAAACGGTGCACCAGAGACATTTTTGCGTTCAGCGGCATGATGTTGTAGAGATTGTCGCCGGTGGTCCGGTTTTCGCCGCGGACGTAATTCAGCAGACCGGTGCCGGTGAAGCTGCCGAAGTCAACGGTTCTGGCCAGCAGCAGATGACCGGACAGATCCAACCCGTAAAGCTGGGCGTTCTGATTGACATACTGGAGCAGCACAAAGCCGGTGGTGGCGGCCACGTTCGCAGGGCTGCACTGGCTGAAGTCGCAGCGCCGGGCATCGATGTAATCCTCAACGTAGGTATAGTAGCCGGTTGCTTTCAGCCCCCAGTTTTCATTGCTCGCATCATGCCAGTCGCCGGTAACGCTGACGGTGTTGGCCACCTCGGGCTTCAGGTCAACATTGCCGATATAGCCGTTGCCGTCGCCGACAAAATTGTTCATCAATGCCGCCATTGGATTGGTTGCCCACGGATAGCGCTGGTAGAGGTTTGGTGAGCGGGATTTGCGTGCATAGCCCGCCTCGTAGTTCTGCGTCGCGCCCGGCGTATAACGCGCCAAAGCGGTCAGATCCCAATTGTAATCGGTACGCTCGCGATCGAGTGCGTTGAAAGCAGCCGCGTCGTTACCCCAGGTACCGGCCAGGCCATTGTCGTATCCCTGCACCGGTCCGGCGTTGGTCCTGACGGTATCGCTGCGCACACCCAGCTGACTGACCCATTGCGGACTCCAGCGAGTTTCCCACTCGACGAAGGCATCGAGCTTTTCCCGCTGGCCGTAGTCCACATTCCAGAACGCGTTTGGCCCCATTGAGCCGCCGACCGCCGGCCATGAGTCGTACAAGGAATAATACTGGTACTCGGTACCCAGGCGCAGAGTGTCTCTTTCAGAAAGTATGATGTCCCCCTGGAGCAGCGCACTTGTGGTGTTTGCCTTGGTATCCATCGGCATGCCGGTGCCGTAGAAGAAGCGGTCCGGGCCCATGTCCATTTTATGCCTGGTGTCCTGATAGCTGACGCGCGCTTCCAGGTCACCCCAATCCAATTTTCCCGTGTAGCGAAGGTTATAGAACTTGTTATTGTTGGCAGTCATGTCCATGCGCTGATTCGGGAACCCCTCGAAACCAACCTTCTGCTGACTTGCATTCAGTTGGAGCAGGTGGCCTTCGTGACGCAGCGCCAACCCGACCTCCCTGTTGGTGGATCCGCTGTATGCGCTGGAACCGACTTCATCCCCGGGAATCAGCGGCCCCCCTTCCCGTCCCCGGCTGACGGGCTTGAAGTCCCCGCCGGCCTTGTAGTTGTCCGATTGCGAGCTGGATTCACTGTACGACACGTTCAGCCAGCGCCCCGCCAGCATAGCCCCGTAATTGTAGCCATAGGCATTGCCGTTGCTGCGGTAAAACGTGCCGGTCTGTCCCTTGACCAGGGCCTTCTCTCCCTCGCGGGCAAATTCGGGCGGTGCGGACTTCACCTGGATCGACCCGCCGATACTGTCACCGCCGACGCTGACCGGGGTGATGCCGGCATAAACCGTGACACTGCCTACCTTGGACGGGTCAATATAGGAAAGCGTTGAATTCATGTGATTGGGGCAGGCCGGCATCAGCTCCATCCCATCGACCTGGACGCGGATGCGGTCATCCGCGAGGCCGTGAATTGCCGGCAGACTCGATATGCCTCCCGCACCGTAGAGACTCACGCCGGGAATGTCCTGCAAAAGAGTCGCACTGTCGTTGCTCACCGACTTTCGGGCACCAAGTGCCCCCTCCTGCATCTGGCTGCCGGAAAAAGGCTGAACTTCTTCCTCGGTGCTTCCGGAGACGGTAATCTCCGACAGCTCCTCGACCTTTTCCGCGTGAGCCGAGGCTGTCAGCAGGACCAGCAATGTGGCAACCGGGACGATATTGTTTAACTTCAGCATGTGGTATCTCTCTTTACGTCTTATTTGCCAGCCGCCGGATCCGTTACAAAGCCGATCCGCACAATCCCCGCCTTGGTGGCGCTGGACATTACCTGGGCCACAAGCTCGTAATAGGCCTGCCGGTCGGCGCGGATATGCAGTTCCGGTTGCGGATCCTTTTTCGCTTCTGCGGCAAAACGGGCCGCTATCGACGCCTCTGTTACTGTCTCTCCGTTCCAGAACAGCGAGCCGTCTTTGCGGATACCGAACTGGATGTGCTCCGGTTTGGTGATGTTGGCGCTGCTCGATGCCTTGGGCAGGTCTACCTTGACCGCATGGGTCAGCAGCGGCGCGGTGATAATGAAGATAACCAGCAGCACCAGCATGACATCCACCATCGGCACCATGTTCATGTCTGACATAGGCCCCTGCTGGCGTCGTTGATTAAAGCTTCCGATTGCCATAGCTGCTTCCTCCTTCAGTTCGTCTGGGTGCCGTTGGTCTTTTCACCAACGGTAACCAACGTGTACAGGTCATGGGCAAAACCGTCCAGTCGTGCCAGCCAGATCCGGTTGCGGCGGTTGAAAGAGTTGTAGGCCAAGACTGCCGGTATGGCCACTGCCAGGCCGAGTGCGGTCATGATCAGAGCCTCGCCAACAGGGCCGGCAACTTTGTCGAGAGTCCCCTGCCCACTCAGACCGATAAAAACCAGAGCGTGATATATGCCCCAGACGGTGCCAAACAGGCCGATATAGGGTGCTGCGGAACCGGCAGTGGCGAGGACGGTCAGGCCTGATTCGCTGCGGGCCGCCTCCTGATCAAGACTGTTACGCAATGTCCTGGTGACAAATTCGGACAAACCTCCTGCTGAGGCCAACTTCTGCACACCATGCCGGCTTCCGTCCCGCCCGGCAGTCAAGGCCTGGTTGGCAAGTTCGGCAAAGGCGTTATCCGCTGCTTCACTCTGCAGAATCGCTTCCATATTCTGTAGTGAATCAGCCTCCCAAAATCGTTGCAGGAACAGATCAGCCCGTTTACGGGCAGTCAGGTTGGTGATAGTTCTGGTCATGATCAGGTACCAGCTGGCTATCGACATGGCCACCAGAATCAGGAGAACCGTCAAGCCGACAGCATCCGTTTGTGAGATAAAATGGGCAAATCCGAGTTTCTGTTCCATGTCAGCGTCCTTTTAATACAAAATTGAATGGTTGTAAGGCAACAGAGCGTACAGCAGCACCATTACGTTTGGCCGGGCTGCAACGCCAGGTTTTGACAGCATTGATGGCAGCCTCATCCAGGCGGGTATAGCCTGATTTGGTTTTTACGTTGACACTGACCACCCGGCCAAGCTCATCCAGTTCGACCAGGAGCACGGTTTTACCCTGCTCGCCGAGCCGGAGGGACTGCTTTGGATAGGCCGGCGCAGTACGCTCCGTACAGCTCACTGAAAGCTCACCGTTCATAAGAACAGGTTGCGTTGCTGTGGCACCGCCCGAATGCGTGGCCGGTACATTTGCCGTCAGTGAGACGGAGGTGCGCACAGGAGCCGGAAGCACCCTGGCGACAGGGGCTGGAGCAACCGGTTCGACTGGAGAGGTCAATGGCGCCGGACTGGTCAAAACCTGTGGGGCAAACGGTGTGACGGTTTTGGGTATTTCCTGTTTGACCGGTGCCGGCTGGATCGGTGCCGGTGCTGCCGGTGCAGCGATCTTTGCCGGCGAAGCCGGATTGATATAGCTTACAAATACGGTCAGTGCCTCTGACGGGGGCGGGATGACATTGTAACGCCACAGGCCGTAAAGCACGACAATATGCAGGATCAGCGTTGCCGCAAGACCCGCAACTTTATCCGTATTTATGTGCATACCTGTATTCGGTTTCATAGCCACCTGTAATAGTTATGGATTATTGGCGCTCCGCCCACAGCAAGGCTGAGCGTCGGTTGTTCAGCCAAGTTACCGGATACGCCGATTGCACGACTGTCTGCCGGCGTGATCAGGGCTTTTCAGCTGTTCGACCATTTGCAGGAATTCACCGGATGTCAACCGGGCCATGAGTTCTTTAGGGTCAGTACCTTGCAACCCAACCAGATTCCGGGATAGAGAAGGCCTCTTTGCCCTGGCTCATGACAAGCAGATAGAAGCAACTCCGCCGTCTGAGAGTGAACGCACCGGGGAATAACCCCGGAGGCAACGGCCTCGTGACGTCTGTTAAACTTTGTTCTGTCTATTCAGGAGAGCACTGATACTTTGGGAGGGGGTTTAGGTGGCTCGCAGTCCCGGGAAACAAGCCGCATAACCGCTAACGGTGAGTACGGCAGGGTGGGGGGAGCCGGAATGCCGGCAATATGAATGTAGGGGTAGTGCTGGATGTTTTCCATCCCCGAGATGGCAAGCTGCCTGGCGCTGCCACAGGGTAATGTTTTTAGTGTCGGAATCAGGCTGTCGTTTTCCGGAGTGTTCTTCGTTGCGATTGTTTCAGTTACATCATGTCCTGCATGGTTCTGTTTGTCACAGCAGGAAGCCATTGGCGTCAAAGGTGTTTTTTCATTCTTGCAGGAACTCCCGGCAATCTTTGTTGCAGCTGCCGTCTGCAGCGCCAGCTTCTTCTGCCAGCAGCAACAGGCACGGGCCGCGCTCCGTTCCGGTGCACAGCCGCAAATTCTGCAGTCGCCGGCACATTCACCGGTCAGCGCATGCGCCATGACTCCGGAGTGCAGCGCTGCCGGGGCGAGCGGTGCAAATATAACCAGCAGGTAGACTGCGGTCATGACCAAAGAAGTCAGGTAACGGGGTGACCTTTTCATGCAACTCCAAAAGAATGCAAGCGGTTGTAGCTCTGAATGAAAGACGACAAAAGTCTAACAGTCTTCCTGCTGAAGTCAATCAAGCTGCCGCTGTTTCGAACCAAACCCGGCTCATTTCTGCATTTGATCGAGCGCTTCCTGCGCCCCCCGGTGCGCAGCGGCGACGCAGTCGTTCAGGCCGATGCCCCGGTAGGAGTTGCCGGTCAGCACCAGCCCGGGGTGTCTGCCGAGCAGCTCACCAAGTGCCTCCAGCCTTTTGCCGTGCCCTGCCGTGTACTGCGGTATCGCCTTTTCATGTCTGAAGATCCTGATGAAAGAAGGCGCGGCCGTTATCCCCATCGTCTTTTCCAGGTCGTCTCTGACCCGTTTTTCCACCTCGGCATCGGAAAGCGTAATGTACTGCGGAAAGCAGGCCCCTCCCATCATGCTTCGCAGGAGCACCTTGCCTGCCGGGGCACGGTTTTCGAACATGCTTGAGTCCCAGAGAGTACCGAGGGTCGAAAGCTTTTCCTGCTTGGGGATAAGATAGCCGAAACCGCTCAGATCATAGCTGATCCGTTCCTGCTCATAGCCGAAACAGACAACCGTCATGGTAGCATAGGGAATCTGGCGCAGAACATTGCTGACAGCGGCATCGACCCCGTCGAGGAAATCTGCCGACGCGTAGGCCGGAGTAGCAAGGATAACCGCATCGGCGCTGTACTCTCCCCGCTCCGTCTTCACCCGCCAGGGGACGGAATCGCCTCTGCTGACCTTGACAGCGCCTTCGCCCGACCTGATAACCGTCATGCCGAGCTCGGCGGCAAGGATATCGGTAAGGGTCTGGATGCCGTCGCGAAACGAGGTCAGCACGCCGCCGGGGCCGGCAGCACTGGCAACCACCTTGCCGGAAGCCATATCCGCCTTCTTCTTTTTAGCCAGGCGGATCATCGCCATGATCAGACCGCCATACTCGGCCTCCAGTTCGGCAATCCGCGGGAAGCACGACTTGAGCGACATGGTTTCCGGATCGCCGGCAAAAATGCCGGAGACCATCGGCGCGATCAGTTTGTTGAGCGCTTCCTCGCCAAGACGGCGCCGGCCGAAGGCGGCCAGGGTCTCATCCTCGCTGCCGCTGTATTTCGGGATAAAAGGCTCCATTGCCAGACGCAGCTTGCCCGGCCAGGAGATGAGCGAACTCTTCAGAAAGGACGGCCCCCCTTCCGGCAGCCGGTTAAGAACGCCGCCCGAAAAGATGAATCGTTTGCGGGCATTGTCGTTGCTGCGCATCAGACTGTCCTCGACCTGCAGCGCCTTGCACAGGTCGAGCGTTTGCGGCTTGCTGTCGAGAAAACCGTTCGGTCCCCATTCACAGAGATAGCCGTCAGCCTTGATGCTCCAGATCTTGCCGCCAAGCCGGTCCTCTTTCTCAAGCAGGGTGATACCGATCTCCTTCCCGGCTGCTCTGGATTTTTCGCGCAAAAGGTATGCAGTTGCCAGTCCGGAAATTCCGCCGCCGACGACGATTGCCTGTTTCATATGTTAGACTCCAGTTTTAAAGATTTCAAAGAATAGTAAAGGTGTGGTCTTTAAGTGTCAAGGCATAGTAAGTTCAGGAGGCTGTTGACTAAGCAGCCAAAAACATGGAATATGGCGGAAAAACAGGCTGGCGGTAGAAGACCGAAGGAAGTACGGGATTTCGGAATTTCCTTCAGCCTTCAGTCTAAATACCTGTTTCACAATGAGGCTGTTCTATGGCTGCTGAAAAACGGATTGTCAGTCCCGACTCGATAAGGATGCTCGAACTCGGTCACCCCTGGATCATTGCCGATGCCTTCACCGCCAGGTGGCCGGCAGGAACTGCCGGCGAACTGGTCGAGCTGGTTGATCCGCAGGGGCGCTTTCTTGCCATGGCGCTGCTCGATCCGGTCGAGCGGATTGTGGCACGGATCCTGGCGCGCCGGCAGATGAAGCTCGACCTTGAGTGGTTGCAAAAACGCCTCGAACAGGCGCTCCTTTTGCGCAGCAGCCATGCCGCCCTGGCGGATACCGATGCCTTTCGCCTGGTGAACGCCGAAGGAGACGGCCTCCCCGGTCTTACCGTTGACCGCTATGCCGATTATCTGATGCTGCAGCTCTACGGCAACTGCTGGCAACCGCATCTGCCGCTGGTCACCCGCGCCCTGCAGGCGCTGCTCAGCCCGCTCGGCATCTATGAAAAGGCACGGCCGAAACAGACCCGCGAACTCGAAGCCGTCAGCGACAACAAGAGCTACGGCCGGCTGATCGCCGGAACTGCCGCCCCGGCTAAGCTGGCGGTGAGGGAGAACGGGCTGAATTTTCTTGTTTCTCTGGAAAAAGGGCTCAATACCGGCCTTTTCCCTGACCAGCGCAACAGCCGCCGCGAGCTGCTGCCGCGTGTTGTCGGCAAGCGTTTTCTGAATCTCTTTTCCTATACCGGCGCTTTTTCGGTGGCCGCGGCTGCTGCCGGGGCAAAGCTCGTTACCAGTGTGGACGCTTCACTGACCTACATGGATTGGGCGAGGGAGAATTTCGGCGCCAACCGGCTCAATCCGAAACGGCACGAATTCATTGTCGGTGAAGTGCTCGCGACCATCTCCTCACTTGCCCGTCAGGGGCGAAAATACGATGTCGTCCTGATGGACCCCCCCTCCTTTTCGACCATCGCCAAAAGCCGCTTTACCACCCGCGGCGGCACCGCAGACCTCGTTGCCGCTGCCGTGCAGATGCTTGACGACGGCGGCCTGCTCATCTGCTCATCCAATCATCAGAAAGTTGATGTTGCCGATTACCTGAAGGAGTTTCGCCGCGGAGCGTTGCAGGCCGGGAGCGTTCTGCAGGTGATTTCGCTCACCGGGCAGCCGGAGGATTTCCCCTATCCGGTAACCTTTCCTGAGGGGCGTTATCTGAAATATGCAGTCTGTGTCAAGACAAGCGAGTAACAGGGAGCAGCCGTGGCAAAGAAGCTGATAGCAGAAATCAATTCCTTCGTGGCAGAGAACCCGGCCAACAGGCTTTCGGGTGGCGAAGGTCCGTATTTTGACCGGCCGCTGATCGGTTTCGCCGGCTTTGATGATCCGCTCTTCAGCGCCTACAAGGAGATCATCGGTGATTTCCACCTGACACCAAAGGAACTGTTCTCTGCTGCCTTCGGTGAGGAGTTGGCCGGCGGCACCGTCATCTGCTGGATCCTGCCGGTTGCCGCGGCGGCCAGAACGAGCAACCGCCGGCAAACAGAGTATCCGTCACGGGAATGGGCTTTGACCCGTGCCCATGGCGAGGCTTTCAACGGCATGCTGCGCCGCCATCTGGTCGCCTGGCTGACCGCCCGGGGAGCGCGGGCGCTGGCGCCGCAATTTTCCGACCTTTGGCGCGAGCTGGCGGAAACCCCGAAAGGGCGGGCCTCCACCTGGTCGGAGCGCCATGCCGCCTATGCTGCCGGGCTCGGCACCTTCAGCCTGAGCGACGCCATGATCACCGCAAAGGGGATCGCCCACCGCTGCGGCAGCGTCATCACCGACCTGGTGCTGCCGCCGTCACCAAGGAGCGACAAAGGGTATGCCGACAACTGCCTTTATTACCGCGAAGGGAGCTGCGGCGCCTGCATCAAACGCTGCCCGGTCGGCGCCATCTCCTTTGCCGGCCATGACAAGAGCCGCTGCGGCGAATATGTCTACACCACCATCCCGGCGGCAGTCGGGGGGGAATACGGCGTCAGCGCCACCGGCTGCGGCCTCTGCCAGACACGGGTGCCGTGTGAGAGCGGGATTCCGACCGGTAGGCGTTGATTTGCCGCTCCGCAGGTTGTTAGTTAATGAAGTTGCATAACGTTTGATTTTCTTTGCGTCTCTGCGTCTTTGCGTTAACTACAGCAGTTTTAAGGATTATCTTATAAAGGGAGTATCTCATGGATAACATAGCGCTGCTGCTCAAGGTGTTCTTTTTCCAGAATCTCGAACCGGATGAACTGCTCGGCATCATGGCGATCTCGCGGCGGGCACATTACACCATGGGGCAGAGGGTGTTCGAGGCCGGCGCTGCCAGCGACTCTTTCTATATTGTCAAAAACGGCTCGGTGATGGTGAAGAACGGCCCGATCGTTCTGGCCACGCTCGCTATCGGCGATACCATCGGCGAGATGTCGTTTGTCGATCACGGTGCGCGTTCGGCAACCGTGGCTGCCATAGAGGAGACCGAACTACTGAAGATACCGTTCGATACCCTGGAAGGGCTGTTTACAGAGCACCCGCGCATGGCGGTGAAGGTTTTCCGCTCGATAGCCACGGTGCTGAGCCAGCGGCTGCGGGATATGGACGAAACCATCAGGACGAAGTATCAGCCGCTGAAGTGCTGAACAGTTTCAGTGCGGTAGTTGCCGCGCCGGCGATTTGCAGTTATCGCCCGCGGCGTTTCATTTGAACTTTTTCAGGTTCGCACAGGCATTCTCGTTTTTCAGCTCGCACCCCTTTTTGAAGTCAGCCCGGTACTTGTCTTTAGCACCCTTGCCGATGTAGGTAACCCCCCGCTCGTTATAGGCTTCCGCGTAGTCGGCCTTGATCGTGATCGCACTGGAGAAATCGGCTATGGCCTTGTCCAGTTGCTCCATCTGCCGGTAGGCGCGGCCGCGAACGTAGTAGATTCCCGCGGCATCCGGTTTGAGGGCTATGGCCTTGGTGTAGGCGCCTATCGCTTTTTCCAGATCCCCCTTCTTGTTCAGTTCGACCCCTTGGCGGTACAGTTTTTTGTATGGTTCCTCGGCGGCAGCAGCAGCGGTAACAACAGCAAACAGGCCGAGGCAGAGCAATAGCAAACGAAAAGCTGACATGGGATATCCTCCGTTTTTTTGCCCCAGTATAAGGAGCCGGCGCTGTTTATTCAACCGGAGTTTTCGATAGCTACCGGGGGGCGAGCAGCAACAGCCCTGCTTTGTCGGCACAACTGCCGGTAAAGTCAGGTTTGCAGCCAAACGCCGAACCATCCTGAAACCCGGCGGGCAGATCCGGTTTCCCGGCTGCTGACAACTTGCTTTCTCGGCAACTTTTGGCTATCTTCTTCTCTGAACTATATTCAGGAGCCAACGTGTCATTACTTTCTTTACAGAACATAACCCTCTCTTTTGGCGGTCCGCCGATATTTGACAATCTCACGTTCCAGATCGAGGCCGGAGAGCGCCTCTGCCTCATGGGGCGCAACGGCAGCGGCAAATCGACCCTGCTGAAGCTGCTGGCGGGTGAGCTCGTCCATGATGCCGGGGAGATCCATCGCCAACAGGGGGTGAAGATCGCCTCACTGCCGCAGGAGGCGCCGCCGGGACTTACCGGGAGCGTTTTTGACATTGTCGCCGCCGGCATGGGTGATGCGGCCAGGCTGCTGACCGAGTATCACCATCTGGCGCAACGCATGGCTACGGAAACCGGCGAAGAGCTGCTTGACGAGCTGGAAAAGCTGCAGCACCTCCTTGAGGAGAGCGGCGGCTGGAGCTTGCAGCAGGAGGTCGATCGCCTCCTTGACCGGCTGGCTTTGCCGACGGATGCCGAGTTCACGACGCTTTCCGGCGGGACCAAGCGGCGGGTGCTGCTTGCCCGGGCGCTGATCTCCACTCCTGACCTGCTGATTCTGGACGAACCGACCAACCATCTTGACATCGACACCATCAAGTGGCTGGAAGAGCTGCTGCAAAAAAGCGCCGCCACCCTGGTTTTCGTCACCCATGACCGGGCGTTTGCCCGGCGGCTGGCAAATCGGGTTGCCGAGGTGGACCGCGGCCGGATTTATGCCTTCAGCTGCGGCTACGACCAGTTTGTCGAGCGGCGCGAAGCGCTGCTCGATGCCGAGATCACCCGCCAGACGCTCTTCGACAAGAAGCTGGCAGAGGAAGAGGTCTGGGTCAGGCAGGGGATCAAGGCGCGTCGCACGCGCAACGAAGGGCGGGTACGGGCACTGAAGGCGCTGCGCGAAGAGTACCGCCAGCGGCGTAACCGCCAGGGGACGGCAACGATGAACCTGCAGGAGGCGTCCCGCTCCGGGGCGCTGGTGGCAGAGTTGGAAAATGTCTCTTTCGGCTTTGAGGGCCGCACCATTATCCATGACTTCTCCACCACCATTATGCGGGGGGACCGGATCGGCATCATCGGCGCCAACGGCTCCGGCAAGACTACCCTGTTGCGGCTGCTGCTCGGCGAGCTCGCGCCTTCGATTGGCGAGATCAGGCTCGGCACCCGGCGCGAGGTGCTCTATTTCGATCAGCTGCGCGAACAGCTCGACTTAAATGCCACCGTGCAGGAGACGGTCGGCGAAGGGAACGATACCGTGACGATCAATGGCAAACAGCGCCATGTCATCGGCTATCTGCAGGATTTTCTCTTTACGCCGGAGCGGGCACGAACGCCGGTGCACATCCTTTCCGGCGGTGAGAGGAACCGCCTGCTGCTGGCCAGGCTGTTCACCAAACCGGCAAACGTACTGGTAATGGACGAACCGACCAATGACCTTGATGCCGAAACCCTGGAACTGCTGGAGGATCTGCTCGGCGAATATGCCGGCACGCTTCTGCTGGTCAGCCATGACCGCGAGTTTCTCAACAATGTTGTCTCCCGGACGATTGCGCTGGAGGGGGACGGCAGGGTCAGCGACAATGTCGGTGGTTACGACGACTGGCTCCGCTTTGCAGCCGAGCTTAAGGCGCTGCCGCCGGTGGTAAAGGCTGACAGGGAGCGGGGCAGCAAGGAGAAGTCGCAGCCGCAGAAACTGAGCTTCAAGGAAGAGCGCGAACTGGAGGGGCTCCCTGCCCGGATTGCCGCGCTGGAGGCGGAACAGGCTCTGCTGCATGAACGTCTGCTTGACCCGGAGGTTTACCGCAGCAGCAAGGGAGAAGTGAATACGATCAACGAGCGGCTCGCCCAGGTGGAAAAAGAGCTGGCAACTGTTTATAGTCGCTGGGAAGAGCTGGAGAGCGTGAAAACCGTTTAAACCCGGGCGTTCAGGAGACAGCGATGAAAAAAGTAACCCTCGGCAGTACCGGCATAGAAATATCCCCGCTTGTTTTCGGTACTCTGCCGCTCGGCTACCTGCAGGCCAACCTCAGTGCCGCAGAGGGGGGGAAGCTCATCCGCTACGCGCTGGAGCGGGGTGTCAACATCCTTGACACGGCGACTCTCTACGAAACCTACCAGCATGTAAGGGCAGGGCTTAAGGGGTTTCGCGGCGAGGTTACCGTGGTCACCAAGACCCACGCCGCTGATGCCGCCACTGCCAGGGCCCAGGTCGAACGGGGTTTGCAGGAACTCGGTCGGGAGCGGCTCGATATCGTCCATGTCCACGCGGCCAGGATCGAGGATCCCTTTGTTGACAGAGCCGAAGTGATTGCCGAGCTGCTGAAGATGAAAGCGGAAGGTAAAATCGCCCATGTCGGCCTCTCTTCGCACTTTATTTGCGCTGTTGCCAAGGCAGCAACGCAGCCGGAGATCGAGGTGGTTCACCCGCTCATCAACCGCATTGGCATGGGAATTCTCGACGGCACGGCAGCGGAGATGGCCGCAGCGATCAGGCTCTGTGCCTCTGCCGGCAAGGGGATTTACACCATGAAAGCGCTGGCCGGTGGGAACCTGATAGCGGCGGCACGCGCCAGCTTCGCCTACGTCCTCGACCTTGAAGGGGTGCATGGCGTTGCTGTCGGCATGCTGTCGGAAAAGGAGATCGACGCCAATATCGCTCTCTTCAGCGGTGAAGCTCCTGACGCGGCGCAGTGGCAGGAACTGGAGAGCCGCAAGAGACGGCTGGCCATAATGAAGAACTTCTGCAAAGGGTGCGGCAACTGCGTCGATGCCTGTGTCAACCATGCACTGCTGCTTGTCAACGGCAAACCGGTGGTCGATGAGGCCGCTTGCGTACTTTGCGGCTACTGCGGAGCGGAGTGCCCCGAGTTTATAATAAGAGTTGTCTGATTAAATGGCTAAAGGCTTAGGGCGAAGGGCTAAAGGTTAAACAATGCCGTCCTTGCTCTGGCCTTTGGCCGGATGCTTGCCGGAGATGTGAAAAGCATGGAAACAAACCTGAATTCTCTCACATTTGACGAAATTGCCCATGCCCTGAAACATCCCCGGCCGTTACTGCGGGATGTTCCGGGATACCGGCGGGCGGCAGTTGCCCTGCTGATGGCTCAAACCGGAGCCGGCTACCAGATACTCTTCATCGAACGGGCCACTCACCCCGGCGATCCCTGGTCAGGCAACATCGCCTTCCCCGGCGGCAAGGTCGAGCCGGACGACCGGGACCCGCGCCATGCGGCAGAGCGCGAAACCATGGAGGAGCTGGCCATCGACCTCTCCAAGGCAACCTACCTGGGGCAGCTCTCCGATTTTGACGGGGCACACCTGCCGGTACTTCTCTCCTGCTTTGTCTACGGTGTGCCGCAGTCGCTCCGCTTCGAGGCGAACGACGAGGTGAAAGACGCCTTCTGGGTCCAGGTTGCCGACCTGGTCGATATTGAAAGACACGGCATTCACCAGTTCACCTTCTCGGGCGACCGGTTTGAAACCCCCTGCATCCGGCTCCCTGTTGATGACAAGCCGGTTCTCTGGGGGCTTACCTATCGGCTGCTGCTGAATTTCCTGCAGAAAACGACCAATTTACCAGAGGTGACTGAATGAAAATATTACGCTGGCTGATTTTTGCACTGTTGCTGTTTACGGGATGCATCCCGGCGTTGAAATCTGCTGAAGAGAGAGCCGCTGTCAAGCCGCTTGTCATAGATGTGCGCACCGAGGCTGAGTGGAACGAAGGACATCTCGCCGGGGCGATTCTCATCCCTTTTGAGAAGATCGGCGCGGAGATTGCCAAAGTTGCCCCGGACAAAAAGACGAAGATAAATCTTTACTGCCGCACCGGCAGAAGAAGCGGCATTGCCCTTGATACGCTGCTAAAGAGCGGTTATAAAGATGTCACCAATTACGGCAGCGTCAAGGATGCGGCAGAGAAACTCAATATTCCTATCATCAAGGGTGACAAATGAATCCGAGAAGACCGGTAGCAGTCAAGCTCCCCACTCAGGCCGAAGCAGATGCCAAGATCAGGGCCATGCGCCAGGGGCTTGACGACAACATGAATTACCGCCAGAAATCGCTGCGCCTTCACGGCCATATCTGCGCCCGCTGCGCCCGCGAGTTCGACGAGTCGAACCTCAACCTCCTCACCGTTCATCACAAGGACGGCAACCACAACAACAACCCGCCTGACGGCAGCAACTGGGAAAATCTCTGCGACCACTGCCATGATGATGTTCATTCACGAGGGGAGCTCGGGGGGTATCTGAGTAAGAAGTGAAACTTGGTATGCGATTTAAACTGTTTGTTTTAAGCTGCAGAGATTGTAGTATGCGCCATAACTTGCGCTGAATCCAATATCAGAAAGATATCAATGAATCAAATCATAGTCCCTCTGAAATACATCATTCTTGATCCAGCCAAACCGCTTGATCTTTCGACCATTCCCGAAAATGATGCGATGGAGCTTATAAAAAAATCCTACGGGTTTCTGTCTCCAGGGGAGTTTGTTGCTGTATTGGGCTGAAAAATGAAAGTAATCCTTGCTGCTTCGAATACTAGTGGAAAAGAAGAAGAATAAACTGTTCAAGAAGTAATCGGCTAATAATCAGGATCCCTTCCGGGTTCTCTCAAATGCTCTCTTCTTAATTTCCATTGACAATCCTTACCATAGATTTATCCTTGCCCAAACGATGCACAAATCCCCATGTTTTATGTGTTCCGGAGCTTGTGTGATCTTTTGTCTTAATGCAAATCACAGAGCGAACAGCCGATGTCTTTATCAGCTATCCGAAGGCATCCTGACACTACGGCCTAACTGACGAGGAGATTGTGCTGGTGGAGGGGAAAAAATTGGAGGATGACTTATCCTGTCGTATGCCAGCGTTACAATTTCCATTGGATTGTGACTAAAGGATCAGGAGGACTTTGCCGTGCTTAAAGAAACAACAATCAAATTATTTAAACATCAGCAAATTCGCGCTGAATGGGATGAAGCAGCGCAGAGATGGTATTTTGCCATTGTTGATGTCATAGCAGTTTTAACAGATAGCCGAAACCCGCAAGTCTACTGGAGAGTTCTGAAAAAACGGTTGCTTGCGGAAGGAAATGAAACCGTTACAAATTGTAACGGTTTCAAAATGACAGCGCCGGACGGCAAAATGCGGTTGACCGATGTTGCCGATACGGAGCAGCTCTTGCGGCTGGTCCAGTCCATCCCTTCCCCCAAAGCCGAGCCGTTCAAACAGTGGCTTGCCAAGGTCGGCTACGAGCGGATTCAGGAGATCGAAAATCCTGAGCTGGCGCAGGAGCGGATGAAGCAGCTCTATGAGCAGAAGGGGTATCCGAAGGAGTGGATCGACAAGCGCCTCCGTGGCATCGCCATCCGCCAGAACCTGACCGATGAATGGCAGGAGCGGGGCATTTCAACTGAGCGGGACTTCAGTATTCTCACTGCCGAGATTGCCAAGGCTACCTTCGGCATTACCCCTTCGGAGCATAAGGAGCTGAAAGGCCTGACCCGGAAAAACGAAAACCTGCGCGACCATATGACCGATCTGGAGCTGATCTTCACCATGCTGGGTGAAAGGGTGACGACGGAGATATCGCAGACGGAAAAACCGGACAGTTTCGAGAAAAACAAAAAAGTCGCCAGACGGGGCGGCAGAGTGGCTGGAACAGCTCGCCTGGAAACTGAAAAGGAGCTGGGCAGAAGCATCGTCAGCAAAAAGAATTACCTGAGAAAAGAGATCTCGGAGTGAGCTTGAAACACCTCATCCTCGGCACTGCCGGACATATCGACCATGGCAAGACCGCACTGGTGAAAGCGCTCACCGGCATCGACTGCGACCGGCTCAAGGAGGAGAAGGCGCGCGGCATTACCATCGAGCTCGGCTTTGCCCACCTGGAGCTGCCGGGGGGGATCAGGTTCGGGGTTGTCGATGTGCCGGGGCACGAGCGCTTCGTGCGCACCATGGTTGCCGGTGTCGGCGGCATGGATATTGTCATGCTGGTGGTGGCAGCCGACGAAGGGGTGATGCCGCAGACCCGCGAGCATCTCGATATCTGCCGGCTGCTCGGAGTACAAAGCGGGCTGGTCGTTGTAACGAAAAGCGATCTGGTGGATGCCGACTGGCTTGATCTGCTGCAGGAGGAGCTGCGTGACTGGCTTGACGGGACCTTCCTTGAACAGGCGCCGATTCTGCCGGTGTCAGCCAGAAGCGGCGCCGGCATTGAGGCGCTGCGGCTGGAACTTGGCCGGATGGCTACCGGGTACAGCGCCAGAAAACGGGACGGCGCTTTTCGCCTGCCGATCGACCGGGTCTTTACGGTTGCCGGTTTCGGTACGGTCGTCACCGGGACGCTCCTGAGCGGTTCGCTCAAGGTCGGCGATGAGCTGGCCATCCTGCCGGGCGGCATCAACTGCCGGGTGCGTGGTCTGCAGGCGCATGGCGGCAAGAGCGAGAGCGGTGAGGCAGGAGAGCGCCTGGCCGTCAATCTGCAGTCGGTTGAGCATACCGCTGTCGCCCGCGGCGATACCCTGGTGCCGCCGGGGGTGTTCACGACAACGCGCGCCGTGGACGTTCTCCTGCGCCAGCTCCCGGCCGCGCCGCGGGCTTTGAAGCATCGCGCCACGCTGCGGCTCCATGCAGCAACCTACGAGGTGGCGGCGCAGGTGATCCTCTTTGACCGGGATTCGCTGCCGCCGGGCGAGGAAACGTTTGCCCAGTTGCGCCTGGCGCAGCCGGTACTGCTCCTTCCCGGCGACCCGTTTGTGCTGCGCAGCTTTTCGCCGCCGTTAACGGTCGGTGGCGGCAGGGTACTCGACCCTGCCCCGCCCCGGCGCAGACGCCGGTCTGCAGAGGCCGTCGCCCTGCTGACGGCGATTGCGGCAGGGGATGAAGGGGGCATGCTGTCATTGATGGTGGCAACCAGCCTCTTCTCCGGGCTCTCGTTTGCCGGGCTGCTCAGTCGTAGCGGCTTTACGGCAAGAAAACTTGAGGCGCTGCTGCTGCCGCTGCTCTCCAGCGGCGAACTGCTGCAGCTGACCCGCGAACCGCGGATTTTTCTGGCAAAGGAAAATTTCTCCGCCCTGGAGTCTCATCTCTGCCGCGAGCTGGAGGCTTTCCTGCGGCAGAACCCGCTGAAAGACGGCATCAACCGGGAGGAGCTCAAAAGCCGCCTGCCGCAGCGAAGCGATCCGCGCTTCTTCAGTGCGCTCCTGGCAGCGCTGGAAAAGGCAGGGAAAATCCTGGCGGAGCGTGATATCGTCAAGCTTACCGGTCGCAGCAGCGGCAGCGCAAGCGGTAGCGGCGCACTGCAGCAAAAGGTTGTAGCGGCTCTTCTTGCCTGCGGTTATGAACCGCTGTCGCCGCAAGAGCTTGCCGTACAGCTCGGGCTGACCGAAAAGGAAACAGTGGAACATCTGCACCTGCTTGCCCGGGAACGGGCGGTGGTCAAGGTGAAGAGCGACCTTTTCTATGCACCGCAGCCGCTGGCAGAGATCAGAGAGAAACTGACCCTTTTCTTGCGCGCGAACAAAGAGATAACGCCAAACGAATTCAGGGAGTTGACCGGGCTGTCGCGTAAATTCATGATTCCGCTGCTGGAGTATTTCGATCAGGAGAAACTTACCATCAGGGTGGGCGACAAACGGATATTGAGGAGAGCATGAAAGAGAAGAGAACCAGAGAAGAGCTTTTTGTGACGATTGCCGAGGCCGAGTGGCAGTGGCTCAAGCCGCATCTGGAGCGGGGGACGCTGATAACGGTGGCCGCTGCCCTCGATCTGGCCGAAACCGGCGAGCGGATTGCGGCCGACGATGCACAGCTGGTCGGGGAGTGGATCAGCAAGGGGATGATCGGCAAAGCGACGGCGGCAGAGATTGACGCCTGGGATCTGGCGCCGACCGGGAAGTTCCTGATGCTGGTAGTGAGCCCGTATGTCTTGATTCAGGAGATCGGAGTAATGAATTGAATCCAAGCCCGGAAAAAACATTTGCCACGCAGAGCCGCAAAGACGCAGAGAAAAACGAATCATTCTTTTTCCGGTTTAAGGCCTTTCTTTGCGGCGCTGCGACTCTGCGTCAAGTAATTGATGTTTTTGGTTAAACCTAAGGAGGATCAGGTCATGAGCGACACCAAGGATCTAAAGCTTTCATGCAGCAGCTGTAATCCGGTCTGGCAGAGAAACGGCACCACCAACTGCTGGAGCGGCGATCCGGCGACGGCCCCGCCCCGCCCCGGCTATTGTCCGACCAACAGCGCCGCCGATATCATCGACGCAACTGCCGCCGAGTATAACAGCGACAGTGAGGACGCCAGGCTTGCCAGAGTTGCGGCCAGGGTAGAAGGGCTCTGTTACCAGAAAACCGCGGGGAGCAGCACGGTAACAGCCAGATGGACCAGAGTCGAGGATACCATCGCCCTGGCGAAGCTGATGGGGTGGCAGAAAATCGGCATTGCCACCTGTATCGGCCTCCTGGCCGAGACCGAAAACCTGGCAACAATCCTGACGGCGCAGGGGCTCGAACCGCAAACCGTCTGCTGCAAGGCGGGGAGTATCGACAAGAACAGTGTCGGCATTGCCGAAGAGGACAAGGTGCGCCCCGGCACTTTCGAGCCGGCCTGCAATCCGATCGCGCAGGCGCAGCTCTGCAACCGCGCCGGAACCGACATGAACATCATTGTCGGCCTCTGCGTCGGCCACGACATGCTTTTCAACAAGCACTCGGATGCGCCGGTGACAACGCTGGTCTGCAAGGACCGGGTGACCGGCCATAACCCCGTGGCCGTGCTTTACGGGCAGAATTTCTATTACAGGCGGCTGCAGAAAGTGCCGCTGGAAATCAGCTGATAAAATGACAGCTGGAAATTATCTGCTATGATTAATTTCGACACATACTCTTTCCTGCCGGGACAGACCATGAGCGACCCATTCAACCCTGGAAGAAAAGTGAATATCCTGATAGTTGACGATATTTCGCTGACCCGCAGACAGCTCTGGGACATCCTG
>JBBRBA010000046.1:0-25055 GCA_038206285.1 Geobacterales bacterium | reverse complement strand
ACGGCCTGCTGCTTTGCCAATTGGGAACTTACGACCCTCTGTTACCAGAACGCCGCTCCCTTGAGCTACCGGGGCGTACGGACAATTACCCGGACGGGACTTAAACCCGTTAGATATTCAACTGTTACTGCGTACGGACACTCCCCGTATTTCCATCTCCTTCAAACTTCTCTTCAAGCCTGTAATGTCAGGCGTCAGCCCTCAGCACGAGACATATCATTCATCCAACAGCTTCTTTTTCCCCGGCGGCAATAAATTCTCCCCGGTAACCATTGTAATGGCAAGGGTGAATTATGAAGTATGAATTATGAGTAAAATCATCAGCCGATAGCCTTCAAGTTTTCTTCAACCTCTTCACCTCTCCCGGCAAATCTAAAGGCAATTATGAATTATGAAGGTTAAATTATGAGTAAATCAAATCGCAGCTTCATACTTCATACTTCATACTTCATACTTCATAATTTTCTGTCTCCTTCACAGAAAAACGCGGTAGTCAGTGACATGGAGCGCATCGGCAATCTTCTTTGCCCTCTCCCGGCCAATCTGCCGCTTGCCGCTCTCCATTTCACTGATATGCCGCTGGGGAATGCCCGTGGCTTCAGCCAGCGCTCTTTGCGTCAACCCTTCCCTGTGCCTCGCACCGCGGAGAGCGAGTCCGAGAGGGTTGTCACCGTAGGCGGGAAACGCCTCGGCAATACTGACACTGTCGGAACTATCCTGCAGGCCGATCTGTTTTGCATAATCCTTCAGCTTGCCGATTTTCTCTCTGGAGCCGATAAACCTTGCTTCCAAGGAGTTTTCAGTATGGTGCTTTTTCGTGTGTCCCAACATAGGTTATCTCCACAAGCATGATTTCGCCGTCAATCTCTTCCCATACGGCTACATAAGTCGGCTTCCCTTTTTTGATATGGCAGTGATGCTTTCCAGGTGCAAGTTTGCCGTAATTCAGCCAGTCACCCCTTACGGGGCCACTCCTGCTGATCTCATGCATCAGGAACAGCAGGGCACTCTTTACCCTCTCCGGCAGCTTCTCCTTCTGTTTATTCGCTTTCCTGGTCAGCTTCACAATCCATGGCATAAATATACCTTGTTTGTGTATCAAACTAAAGTCAAGAATATCAGTGGGGAGACAGCAGATTCAGCCAACCACCGACCTGCCGGTTTCAATCAAAAAAAATACTCACGCAACGACGCAACGACGCGACGAGAACCTGAAACTGTAGCTGGTAAACCAGGAAGTGTTTGGCATGTGCCTTTCGTTGCGTTCGTTGCGGCGTTGCGAGAGGTAATAGGATTCAGCCATATCCTGTTTAAACAAAAAAGCCCCTCCATCTGCATCTACGCTGACAAAGCGGCTCTTTGAACCTGCACATTAACATCTCATCCGCCCTCCGGCATTACATAAAAAACTTCTCACATGCATACACCGGCAACAGAGTAAACGCAATTATGAATTATGAGGTGTGAATTATGAGTAAATCATCCTTCACAGATAAACACGGTAGTCCGTGAGGCCGGTTGCGGCAGCTAGGGCCTCCTGGGGCAGAGCCAACAGTTATTCGGCGTAATAATAGTACCTGTTCAGGTCGAGCAGCCCGCCACTTACCGGTTCATCCTCATTAAGCCGCTTCTGAAACCAGTCATAGGTTTCCCAGAAGCGGTCGTCTGACCTGTTGATGCCGTACCTGGAAAGACGGGCGTAATTTTTCGGGGTCGCCTCAAAATTTGCCACCAGGTCGAGAAAATCGGGAATATCCTCCTGGTTCACATCGAAGAAGAAATTGGGGTAGGAACCGATCAGCCCGGCGACGAATTCGACGTTATCCTTACTGGCATTCAGCCGCTTGTCTTCGCCGAGCAGGAAGGCCACACTGTCGTGCCAGCGATTCACTATCAGCGTAGCCACGATATCCTTGCCCTTTTTGAGGCGGATCCGTATATAGGCCAGATTGGCATTATGATTATTTACCACCGCGACAAAGGGTGATCCGGGGCGCAAAGCGGCCCTGAAGCCGGTGATGTAGTCAGCAAGGGTCGCAAATTTTTCCGGAATGGCAGGATAGTCAACCCCGGCCTTCATATAGTTCAAAGTATCCAGATTAATGCCGGTCTCCTTCAACAGAACAGTGTCAATCAGATGCTCGACAAACTCTCTTTTCGGGTCAGCAGTGGTAAAATTTATCGCTGCCGGAAGGTCTGACGGATGGAAATTCATCTTCTTGAGGTCTGTGTCCAGGTACCATGACTGCATGATCTCCTGCCGCTGCTCCGGCGGCAGAAAATCAAGGAAGTAGCTTTCCCCCTCAATCCTGAGCCGATCCATGTAAAGGCGTACTGCAAGCTGATGTCCGCTGTTGCCAAAAATGTCGAATCCGGCGACCAGTGCATAGTAGATCCGCTCAAGCAGCGGGTAGTCGATTACCCAGAGAGTCTTGGGGAGACTGCCAAGCGCCCCCTTGTGTACTGAAGCGCTGTCAAAATGGCGGTAGACAGTCAGCAGCGGCGCATCAGCGGCACTGCTCCCTTTCCAGATGGCGTCGTAACCCAGACCGGCATAGTTCAGACTCTGGTAGTAATCCTGTCTGGCGAGGTAATAATCGATTGCCTTTTTCCTGTGATCATCGGTAAACGGCGAGAAGAGCTGCGGATTGCTCCCTTTTTCAATCGGCATCGCCAGTCGATCACTCTGCAGTCGCAGAAAGCCTGGATACTTCGCCGTCAGATCGTGTTCAGGGTCGATGAACATCACCCAGAAGTGATCCTCAATTTCATTCAGGGCAATCTGCCCTTTGCAGACCGGGCCATGAATAAAGGTCATGATAAAATACTTGGAGCTGTCAAGCAGAAACTGGTAGCGGGAGAGAGGCGGAATCTGCTCGAACGCCTTGAAAGGATTGGCACTCAGTTTCGGGTCGTAACCGATCCGGTGCGGCTCCTGTAGCCACTCGGGTCTGATGAAAAGTTCCTCATAGCGCCGTAATCTGACATCATCCAGTTCATAGACCATGTGTGTCTTTTGCACTATTATCGAGTGGATCTTGCGGAAACGGTAGTAACTGCGGGGCGCAGCCGGATCGTCGTAGGGACGGACAGAGGGGATCAGCTCCAGAGGTTCTCCTGGCGGTGTTTTTGAGCGGACCAGTTCATAGAAAATATTGGTGGTTGTGCCGAATTTGATATGCGCCAGAAAGAGATGTTCGTAGATGTAGCGGGCAGTCATGGCATACTTCGGGTCATCCCTGTTAAAAAAGGCCTCCCACTTGACGATGTCTGCCGCATCAGCCGCTGGCGGCGTCTCCAGCGCCTGCTGTTCCAAAAGGGTTGGTCCTCTGGCCCCCTGATAGAGCCACCCGGCTACCAGGTCAAATTCATCCTGTTTCAGTGGCGGAAAGCCGAACGGCATGCCCCGATTAGGATGTTTCTTCAGGTAATCCGCCAGTTCGCTCCTGTCCTTGGCGCAGGTCAGATCCACGGCTTCCGGGTTATACTCTCCCAGGCTCTTCGGATTTTTAATCTTGTGTGACAGCAGCTGGATCATCAGCGAATCGTTGAAGCCTTCCGGCGCCGTGTTGGCCGTTACGCTGAAAAACTCTTTCTTGCGCCACTCATCGGTGGTTTGTGCGTCGGTAAAGAGCCGGGTCGGCTCCATTGATTTCAGGCGGATGGAGCTGTAAATCGCTCTTTTGGTAGCGCCGCGGTCAACCCCTTCGAATGAGTCCAGCTTCAGTTGGCAGGGTGAGTTGTAACAGGAGTGGCAGACTGTACACCGCTTCTCAAGCAGGGGCTTAACCTCCTTGAGGTAGTCTATTGTTCTGCTCGGTATTTTTATTGCTACCGGCGGGAGCGGTTTGGTGGCGCAGCCGGCGACCGCAATACTGATAAACAGGCTGGCAGAAAATATGTAGCGCATCGGTAAGCACCTCGAAGAGTTTTAGTTAGCGTCACTTTACTCAAAACGTAGCAGCAACAGAAGGTATGAATTATGAGTAAATCAAATGGAGGAAAAATTCAGGCGCATGGAGCCAGGATACAGTGCAGATATCTGCTACTTCTTCATCTAACGCTTTAACTTGCCGCTGGCTGTTTTATCAAGTTGCTCAACAATTTCGTACTCCTTCGGCACCTTGTAGGAGGCCAGCTGCTGATAGCAGAAACGGCGCAGACCAGGCAGCGGCGTCCCGGCGCCAACCCCGCTTTGGAGGACAATCCTGGCTGCCGGCAGCTCACCGAAACGCTCGTGCGGCAGTCCGTAAACCTGCGACTCGGCCACTCCGGGGTAGCTGTCAATGACTGCCTCGACCTCGACCGGAAAGATCTTCATGCCGACAAAATTGATGACATCCTTGCTTCTGCCGACGATGAACAGGAAACCGTCGGCGTCGATCCGCCCGAGATCCCCGGTGGCAAACCAGCCGTCAGCAAGGATCTCAGCTCTCTCTTGCCAGGGGGTGTAGTAGGCATCCAGCAGACCCGGGCCACTGATCCGGATCTCACCGATGCCGTTTTCATCACTGCTCTCAAGCCGTATCCGGTAATCCGGCAGCGGCCTCCCTACTGATCCCATCCTGGCAGCGCTGCCGGAGAGATGGATGAACGGCAGGCCGACCTCGATTATGCCGTAAGCCTCGGTCAACTCCAGACCGAATTTGGTCGCAAATTCGGTTGCCGTCTGTAGCGGCAGCTTCATTGCCGTTGAAACCGCCATCCTGATCCCCTGCAGCTCAGAGGCACCGATATCGCCGGAGCCGGCAAGCAGGGAGTAATGAAACGGGGAGGCATAGATGAAGGTGCCCTGCTGCCTGTTGATCTCGTCAATGAGTGAGTGCGGGAAATTGCCGCCGCAGAGAACAATGGTCGCGCCGCGCCGCAGGAAAAGGAGAATCGTCACCACAAAATGATAACTCATGGAGAGGACCCAGAGCACCGTGTCAGCCGTGGTGATCTGTAATCCCTTGTCAGCAGCGGCGGTACGCTCAAGGATCGCCTCATGGGAAAGGATAACCCCCTTGCTGGCGCCGGTAGTGCCGGAGCTGAAACGGATGAAAGCCGGATTTAGCCGCAAAAAGCCGTCAGGCGGGGGAAGTGCTGCAAAGCGCTGCAACAGGGTAAAGTTCTTGCCAGGTGAGAACCCGGGCAGCACCGGGCGGGCGCTACTCTCACCCTGCAGCGCTGCATCGGCAAGGAGGAAATCGAGATCGATCCGCCGGGTTACCTCTTCCCGCTCGGCAGCTGCCAGATCAGGGGAGACCGGGACCACAGCTGCCGAAAGAGAGAGGATGGCAAGCGAGATGATTACGTACTCGATCGAGTCGTCACAAAGAAGGCCGACGCGATGGCACTGCTTAACCCCTTCGAGCTTAAGACGGCCGGCAATCTGCAGAGCGTTATCAAGCAGCTCTTCATAAGATATCTGCCTGTCATTGTCACGCAGGGCAATCTTCTGGCGATGGCCCCTGCTCTCTTCTTCTATGACTGTGAAGATATTCATCGGTACTCGGGGGGATAATCCTTGTAAATCTTGCGCATCGAAATGATATATTTCGTGCCGTTGACGATACTGCGGATGATCTCCCGGAACGGGACCTTGACCTTGTTGAGGCGGAGCGGGTTATTCTGCCAGCCGATGCGGTAGAGTTTGGCAAAGTGGGCATAGAAGAGATTCAGCCCGAGCTTGGTCGGCAGTACGGTATGCATGCAGTCGTAATAGAGATAGGGATCGACAATGTATTCCCCCTGATGTTTTTTCCAGAGCTCGGTGCCGGGCGACGGTGAATAGACCGTGAAAGAGACTTCCGCCGGAATCAGATCGATGATCACCTTCTCCAGGCTTTTGAAGTCTGCGACCGAGAAGCCGGGATCGACCATGAGCGAGGCATGGAGGAGAATGCCGCAGTCTCGCAGGATCTTGATCGCCTGCCAGTTCATGTCGACTGACGTCTGTTTGCCGTAGTCTTTGAGACGCTCTTCGTCCATCGCTTCGAGGCCGACATAGACAATATGGAGGCCAACCTCTCTCCAGAGCCGGAACAGCTCCGGATGGCTGACAATGGTATCGACCCTGGCCCAGCTGACATACTTTTTCTTTATACCGCGCTCCTTGAGAAGGTTGGCGATGGCGGTGAGCCGCTTATGGTTGAGGAAGGTTTCGTCATCGACAAAATAGATGTACTCTTCCTCAATGCCGGCGATTTCGTCCACCACGTCCTCAGGGGTGCGCTGCAGGTACTTGCCGTTCATCATGTGGTGCACGACGCAGAAGTTGCAGGTAAAGGCGCAGCCGGTAGAGGTGCGGATTGTGGCGATGTTCGGATACATTGTCTCCAAACGGTTGTTCTTGTCCGGCGAGGTCCATACCGAGAAGTACTTTTTACGGTCGACCAGGTCGCGGCGCGGCCGGGGGATATCTTCGACCGGCGGGAAAGGGGGCGGGTTGAGCGCCGCTTTCTCGGCAAACCCGGGATCAACTACCGCCAGGACGGCGTTCCCTTCAGCCAGCGGCTCATTGGCACGGAACCGGTTGACAATGCCGCCAAAGGCCGTTCCGCCTTCGCCGCGGACAATGATATCGAGGCTGGTGCCGGTAAAATCGCCCGGGATGATGGTCGGGTGAATGCCGCCGGCGATAGTGACGCTGGCAGGAGATATCACCTTGGCACGGCTGGAAAGGTCCTTCACAATCCCCGCCTGCGTGCTGTAACAGGTGAAACCGATGATATCCGGCAATAGAGTGCGAACCTGCTGCTCGAAAAAGGCAACCGGATCTTTCTCCAGGGCGATGTCAATGATCGAGACCTCCTCGCCGGCCGGAATCCCGCCGGCAACGATCTCCAGTTCAAGCGGTTCCAGATGGAGGAAACTCTGCAGGCATTTGGCTACATGCAGATGGTTATGCGGCCTGACCAGAAGTATTTTCAAAGGGCGGTCGCCGACGATCTTGCCAACAGGTTGGGACATGTTTATCTCCTGGGAGTAAATGATTTTGATTGAACAATTGCGCTCATATTCAGGTCAGATTTGGCAGAACTGATTGAGCCAAACCGCAGGCGTAGCACCCATAGGGCATAAACAGCGCTACGTCGAGGATTTTGGCGAATGAAGTTCGGTCAAAGATGGCCGGAAGATGAGATGCAATTCACCGCAGCAAGGCCTGCCTGTTCGCCAAGGGCGATACATGTACCGATCACCCGGGTTGAGCCGAGAGCCTCATGGGAAACCGAAATGCAGCGCCCGGCCATGAAGAGATTGGTGAAATCTCTTGCCTTGATGCATCCTGCCGGAATCTCGTAATAATCATTGTCAGGCGGATAGCGGTAAGAAACCCCGCGCTCCCCGCTCCAGATCTCCATCGGCCAGGCGCCCTTCACTACTGCGTCCGGGAACTTCCTGGCCGAGCGCACGTCGTCAGCCGTCAGCAGATATGAACCAAGAATACGCCGCCCTTCGCGGGAAAAGCTCCGGCCGGAGCTGGCGGCGATGAAAGCCCGGCTGAATTCGGGGAGCTCTGCGGCGAGCCGGTCGACCAGAACGGCAACAGCGGCGGCCAGGACTGCGCTGTCAGCCATCGGGTCATCCGGGATATTCACCTTGAGGAGGCCCTCTCCGGCGAGTTCTCCCGGGGAAAATACCGTATAACGGAGCGCTGCTGCTATGCTGCCGGCCTCAATCCCCTTGGCAACGACAAAAGGAACCTTGATAGCGAGCGAGTCATCCATCCCCTGCAGACCGCCGATTTTTGCGGTGAAGCCGGCAAGTTGCAACTGTGTCGCCGGAGCGAGCTCGAACCGGGCTCCTGCCAAGCAGGCGACTTCACCGCTGCCGCTGGCATCGACAACCGCAGACGGAGCAAACATTATTGTTTTTCCGGCAGCTGAGACAGTGACCGAGTCGACAGCACCTTCGTTGACAGCCAGTGCTACTGCTGCTGCGCCGAGGTAAACGTCAAGATTCTCTTCTTTAGCACAAAGCGATTCCAGGAGTGTTTGCAGCTCGCCGCTGGCGTAAGGCAGGACAAAGACCCGCCCTGCCCGTCTGACAGACTTTGCCGGCGCCATTTTGCCGAGCGTCGCGGCAATCTCGGCAGCTATGCCTTCATTAAGGAACTCGCCCGGTTCCTGGCCACTGTTACGAAAAAGACCGCAGATCGTAGCGCTCAAGCTCAAGGTAGCGGTTCCACCCAGCGAGTGTTCCTTCTCGACCAGAGCCACCTTGAGACCGCACCTGCTGGCAGCCAGCGCGGCGGCAACCCCGGCGACGCCGCCGCCGACCACCAGCAGATCAATGGCTATTGGCAGGGTCGAGATCACTGTCAGAGGTTCCTCCGCAGTTCGTTTTCGATAAAATTGACTTCGGCAGGGGTGAAGGTCCCTTCAAGCCAGGAGATCGAGGCGTTGAGACGGCCGTCAAAACTGTTGAAGAAAATGCCGATACCTGGCGGAACAGGCATCCGCGGCATATGAAACACATTAATGATCCGTGAATCCATCAGGTCGTGCGAACTGTAGGCGCATTTGCTGACATGAGAAAAGCAGAAAGAGGCGATCTTTCCCTGCATCGGCAGATGAAACAGCCGGTTCATCAGCCAGAGGGGCGCCACCCTGGTCAGAGATGAGGCTGTCATCAGGTTCTGCGGAAAACGGGACTGTACCTGCTCGTACATCTGCTCCTTGATGCTGCCGGTCAACCGTTTCATGTCACTGATATCTTCAGGCTTAATCTGGAAAAAGAACATCGAGTTGTGGTTGAAAAAGAGCGCCTGGCGGATATCCTTGACTTGACGGACATCTGTAGATGCCGGCACGGTATATGCTCCGCCGGTCACCCCCCTGGCAGTAAAAACCTGATGCAGCGTCCTGAATACATGAGCGAAAAGATAAGGCATGATCATCAGGTAACCGGCCTGATCAAAAGCGCGGTCACTGATCCTGCTGCTCTCCTCACGGTCAAAGCTGACAATCCGGTGTCGAAAACCGCGGACACTTTTTGCCAGGGACACCGGCAAAGCCCTGATCGTCTCTTTCGATAGAGCGATTACTTTACGATTCACCGCCTGACCGGCAATGAACTTCTGCTTCCACTCACTGAGATCAATTTTTTGGGTAAGGCGGACATTGGCGGCAATCGCCCTGTCTTCCCCGGCAGTCAGATACTCCTGGAAGAGGTTCATGAAAGACTCGGCGCCCCTGGCGTCAAACAGGCGGTGATCAAAAGTCATGGCAACGCACTGCTCGCCCCGGCCGTAGACAAGATGGAAGGCCAGATGCTCGTGCTTGCCGATAAAAGGCGTGTTTATAAACTGCGTAAGTTGCGCGTGAATGGAATCATCCGCATCGCGCTTGTCAAGTCTGGTGACGGTAATGGCAACCGGCGGCGCGGCGCAATCCTTCGGGATCTTCCAGAAAGGGGTCAGGGTGTAATGGCGGGTGACCGAGCCGCCGATGACCGGGAAAAGAGCCAGAAAGCGTCTGAGCGCGGCAATGAAACGCTCCGCATCCGGCGGGGTATCCAGCATGAAGACGACCTGCGAGGCGTTGCCGGCGCCGGTGGTGCGCCGCATGATGATATCGATCACCCCCATCACCCAGTCGAAGCCGTTCAGGTAGTATTTGTTTTTCAGGGAAAGGTAGTCAAGCATCAGTAGCAGCGGCTCAAAGTTTGCCGCTGATAAACGCAGCCAGAGAATGAACCGTCTCGAAATCCTTCCGGTTCAGCTGGGAAGCGATAAGCTGGAGCTTGAGGTTCTTCTCGATAAAGACAAGAATCTCGACAAAGCCGAGAGAATCTATCCCCAGCTCGTGAAACGGCTTGTCAGGTGAAATGTCCGCCGGGCTCTCCCCGGTAATCGTTGCGATCTGCTCGATAAGTCTGCCTTCAATCTCCTGCGCTGTCATCTCTGATCTACCTCTCTGATAAGCTGAATTTTTCTGTATCGCTTCCAAACTATTTACTGTTCATTTCTTTGCAATCGAACCACCGCTCTCTCACCGGAACAGTTCATGTTGAGAGTACAGATGGTCTCCAGTGCGGCGGCTCCGGTTGCGGTAACAATTTTAAGAGCGTGCGGATTTGACTGCTGCGGCGCCGCATAAAGTTTCTGCCTTTTAAGCATCAGTGCGCCGGCTGCAAGGTTGAAAGCCGAGCCGGTCATGATGCTGCCGAAGAGCGGTGAGTAAGCTGATAGCAGTTGGCCGGCAGGTAACGTTGCCAGATAGCCGCGTTCGTCTTCATGGCTGCCATCGCTGTTGATGATGACCAGATCGGCCCCTTGCAGATCCGTCACCGCTGAAGCGGTGGTCACGGCGGCAAGCCGGCAGTACCGGTCAGCTGCGGCAGCAGCCCCAAGGAGTAAAAACAGCGCGCCTTCACCAGGGACATTGTAGGTCGGCAGGAAAGAAAACGGCTGCAGCCGTCCATCATCCGGCGGCAGCAGTCTTGCCCTGGAGACATGGCCGAGAACTTCACCATACTGCTCAACAGCGCCGACGAGAAGATAATCAACCCGTCCCTGTTCAAGCCAGCAGCAGGCAAGTTGCAGCGCTGTTTCGAAGGAAAAGCGGAATGCGGTAACCGAGAGAGTCGGGCCAAAGATCTCCAGGGTGGATGAAATATATGAGGCCGCGGCATTATGTACCGAATTGGAGAAGGCGGTCGGCGAAACATTCGCCTCGCCATAATCGATGATGCCGTCGAGAAAATCAAAGGTCGTGACATGAGCGCCAAAGGCGGTAGCGAGAATGATGCCGACCCGTTTGCCGGCAGGGTCAATCCGGCTGTCGGCAAGAGCATCTGCTGCCGCCAGCACCGCCATCTTGCTGAGTTTGTCCGCCCGCCGCATTTTCTTCAGAAGAGTTCTGTCAGCAATATTTTCGAGATTCACCTGATAAACAGCCTGCGTACCGCCGGCCGCAGCTACCTGCTGCGGGGAGGTCCAGCCGTGTGCCAGCGCCGCTTCAAGAGCGTCAACACCGAAACCTCCGGAAAAAAGCGAGCCGATGCCGAGGAGATTGATCATCTATCCCTCCAGACCAATGACCAGCGCCGCATTGTTGCCACCAAAAGCAAGCGAGGTTGACAGGGCATAGCTGCCGGTTATCCGGGTCGTGCAGCTGACCGGTGAAAGCTGGATCGCTTCGTCAGTAGCGATAAATCCGGCGCTTGCCGGTATCCATCCCGCCTGCAGCCCGGCGGCGGCAAACACCGCCTCCAGACCGCCGGCCGCACCCAAAGTATGGCCGGTATAACCCTTGGTTGAGAGAAACTTTATCTCTTTACCGAAAACAGCTGCGAGCACCTGCCCTTCAACCAGATCATTATCCTGCGTGCCGGTGCCGTGAGCATTGACAAAAGCGATCTCTGCCGCAGCGATGCCGGCCTCTTTGAGCGCCATGCCGATGGCAGCCTTCAAACCGATACCATCCGGACTGGGAGCTGTCAGGTGATAGGCATCGGCCGCTATACCGTAACCGGCGAGGAAAAGCGGAGAACCGGCCCCGCGTCCGGCAGCAGCGGAACGATTCTCGATCAGCATCACCCCTGCCCCTTCGCCGAGATTAAGCCCGCGACGATTGCTGTCAAACGGCGCGCAGAGCCCGGGGTTCAGAATGCCGAGAGAAGCGAAACCGGCATAGGGGACATGGTTCAGCTCATCGGCGCCCCCAGCTATGACGGCATCGCAGATACCGGCCTTCAGCCAGGCAAGCGCCACGCCGATGGCATCGGTGCCTGATGAACAGGCGTTGACAACAGTAAGAGCCGGACCGGTCAGTTTCAGCCGGCGGGAGATGAACTCGGCCGGATTTCCCTTGAGATATCTGTCCACCGGAGCAAGCTCAGGATTGCCGTTTTCACGAAAGGAGCGGTAGAAGGCAAGGTCGTTCAGTTGGCTGGCAACGGTTGTGCCGATGCAGACACCCACTCTTCTTGCTGACAGCCCGGTTACCGCTGCCATGGTCAGCGCCTCGTCAACGGCATGGAGCAGCAGCGCCAGCGTTCTCTGCCCAGGTGGGAGTGCCGCTGCCGACAGGTCGGCCTTAACTTCAAAAACAGGATATTGCAGCGTGGTTGGAAAGAGGCTGACGCTGCAGTGATTCCTTGTCCCGGAGGCAAGGGATGCAAGTGACGAGGGCAGATCGCTGCCGGCAGCAGAGACTATCCCCATGCCTGTTATGACAAAATTATTTTTCATGGCTGCTGCCTGCAAATTTCGGGACATTCAAACGATCCAGAGCCTGGTTTATGGTGACAATCGGCATATCAGGATACTTTTCCCGTATATAGCCGAGCAGATCCGCTAGTTGCGCCTTCTCGTTGTAGCTGATGCTGTCGATGACTGCGGTAGCGCTGCTCTGCCCGCCGCTGACAGTGTCACCGAGTGCCGGAGTGCCGGAGAGCGGGACAAAAAAGAGTGCATAGCCATAGAGCGGGAACCAGTGGGTAGTGACCACTCTGCCGACAGTGCCTGATGGCGCCAGCCTGACGGTCTCTCCCTTGATAAAGCCGCCATGGTAAGCGGAAATTCTGACTTTTGCATTAATTTCGTGCTGATAGAAGACAAGCCAGCTTCTGTCGTCATGAGCAGCATCAACCAGCTTCTGCATCCGCTCCGGTTCGTGCTTCATACTGAATGACCTGATAAAATAAGGATCAAGCGGCGCGAAGTTGAATGAGTTCGTGCCGCCGCGCCCGGAGCGGAAATACCTGGAAGTTATGCTTCTTACGGTCGCGTCGTTCTTGTTGTATGGATAGACGATATTGTCTACCCGTACGCCAATTTGCTCCAGAGATTTCTTCGAAGCAGCGAGTTCCCCGGCTATTGCCTCTGGCTCAAGCGCTTTGAGATTAGGGTGAGTCACGGTATGTGCCATGATCTCCCAGCCGCTATCCTGCAGAGCGATAATCTGGGCGGCGCTCAGATGCTCGGGAGTAGCGATGAATCCGGTGGTGACGGCAGCTGAGGCAACCGCACCGTGCGCAGCGAAAACCTCTCTGCCTACGAGGTAGTCGGTATCGTTACCATCATCAAAAACAAAAGAGACCATCGGCAATGACGCTGTCGATGGTCTTTCAGGACGCAAGGTTGCTCCTGTGCAGGAACAGAGGAAAAGGAGCAGCGCCAAAGCATGAAAAGTTCTGCTTGCTTTAAAATTCAAACCGTCAGGAATCCTTCTTCCTGTTGTCATAAACAAAGTTGGCAATCGTGTCAATTGAGAAGAAAATTTCCCGGCCCTGTTCCATATTCTTCACTTCAAGGCCGAAATTCCTTTGCAGCAGTACGACTATTTCGACTGCATCCAGGGAGTCAAGACCAAGGCCGTCGCCAAAAAGAACCTCATCATCCCTGATATCTTCAGGCATTATATCCTCAAGCGAGAGATCTCTGACGATCATCTCCTTTAGTGTCTTGCGTATCTCCTGCAGTTCCTGCTCCCTGTCACCCATCAGCATCTCCTTGGAATAATATGCTCACAGAATTGCATTAATAATAACTGCCATTTCAGAACTTATAATAATGCACTAAATCGATCAATTTTGGAAGCATCTTCTTGAGCAAATCATGAAAGGTCGACGCTACCTTCTGTTTACCTTTTTGAACCGCTGCTGAATCTAATCGAAATACCGTTAGACAACCGGAGTTATACCGATCTCATCAGCCGGGAGAAGCACCATCGGCATCCGGGAAAGAGCCCCCGCTGAATCATTGCTACCTCGCCGCCTGGTAAAGGTTATCCGATTTCTCGGTATCAACCGTTATCCCTTCCCTTTCCAGCAGCTCCCCGGTGGATTTCCAGAGCTGGCTGATAGCGGTAGAGTATGCCAGCTGGGCCTTTATCTGGTTGGATCTGGCCGTTGCCAGGTCATTCTCTACATCGAGAACATCCTTGTTGGTTGCCAGACCGACTTCACTCTTTTTGATGTACGCCTTGAGACGTTCATCCGCATAGAGTCGCCCCCGGTCGGAAACATCAAGTTGCTTGTAGGCCGAATGCACGGATCTGATGGCAATCCGCACCTCGGTAGCCAGCAACGAATTCTGACTGTCGAGCTGCGTCCGGAGCTGCTCACTCTTAAGTCTGCTCTTCACATAATCGTTCACAGCAGCCTGATTTCCGAGCGGGTAGTCAAACTGCAGGCCGACACTCCAGACCGGATAATTCATCGATCCCATTCGATCGACATTTTTCCCGTAGGTGCTACCCGCCCCGGCAATGCCGACACTTGAAGTAAGGTTCAATGAGGGCAGCATCTGGCTTTTTGCGACTCGTGTCTGCAGTTCGGCAACGGTCAGCTGGCTTTGCAGCTCTTCAAGCTCGGGGCGGGTGGCAATAGCCCGCCTGACGGCATCTTCCTCGTTTATTGTATAGGGTGCTTTACCGGGTGTATCCAGCGGAATGATATCCGCCACACTGCCGAGCTGCAACAGCTGGCTGAGTATATCGACCTGGTCGCGCACTGACTTCTCGGAGTCTATGATATCCTTTTCCCTTGAAGCGACGCCAAACTGGGCATTGAGAATCTCCATGGCCGGCATTACTCCGGCCTTGACCCTGGCATCGGTATCGGAAAGGATCTTGACGGCAAGATCGAGGGAGATCTTGCGCGATTCCAGATCCTGGCGGAAGCTCCCCAGCTTGTAATACTCGGTGCAGACCTGCGCCACTGTTGCCAGCACCCTGCTTTTCAGGAAGCTGAGCGAGCCTCCTTTGGAGAGCTCGGAAACTCTGATGCCCAGTTCGGTGGTCTCTCTGCCGAAGTTTTTGAGCAGCGGCTGATTGAAAGAGAGCAGCAGGGTGGAACTCCAGTATGGACCGGCAGCTGTCGCAGTTGTCCCAGTCGTTGCAGTTGCTACATTGCTGTTATTGTCGACGCGAATATTCTGATAGGAGAGATTGAGTGTCCCCCCCCACGGGACCAGCTGAGAGGCTCCCGGGGTTATTTCCAGCGTTTTCTGGTCGGTAGTTCTCCTCGCAGTGGGTGAATAGCCGGCAAAATCCTGATAGGAGGTATTGAGATTCAGATGTGTTTCGTAAATTGCCCGGTTCTTGCGGATATCAGCCTCATACTGGGCAGGGGTGTACAGCTCGGCCTTCAGATCAAGATTCTTTTCGATGGTAATTTTGATCGCCTCTTTCAGGGTAAGCTGCAGCGCCCCGTCCTGAGCCGCAGCGACAGACGTCGTGGATAATAGAACCAGTAAAAGTACAGCGGATTTTTTCACGGCAAATCCCTCCTTGCAGAGAGTTATCTCTCATATTTAATCAGCAGGCTGATTATCTTGGCAATCCGGTTTGCTGTCAAGTAATTAGAAAGCTGGAAAAAGGTTCCCAAATTGTAGACGTTTCAGGGGGCTTGGACGGGTAATCTCAAACCGCCGGCAGGATTGCCAGCCGCATACCGGTCCTTGTCTGGGATATGACCGGCGGGAATAAATGCTTGCTGGTTGTCTTTTATGAGGCGAAGGGGAAATGGGAGGATCCGGTAGTTTCAGCGTTGCTGATGAATCATTGTCCGACGGCGTTTTCAAAATTTTCGAACGGATCTACAAACTCCCTGACAATATAATTTCCGCGCCGGGCTTCCGGGGAATTGACCGGAAGATCATATCGCCGGGCAATTAGCCACTGCCGCCAGTGATGCACTTTTACGGCAGAAAACAACACTATACACCATCTGGGACATTGTCATAGGTGAAGACAAACCATCTTTCATCGAGCGTAATCCGCTCAATATTATTAATCGAGGTACCCTCCCGGGAGGAACAGGGCAGACAAGAAGCTGGAATTAATGACACAGGAACCCACCGAATCTGCATCCCTGGCCGCAGTTAAATAATAGGTAACCGGAATATTTTTTACAACTGATGCAGAACCCATCGTAGTAATTGGTACTGTCAACCTGGGCGCATAATTTCCGGCAGCGCTTGCAAACACTGTATCAAGCGTTAAAAGTCCGTCCCCTCCGTAGCAACTCATTGGGGTACCAGGGGTTGGAGTCGTACATAATTTCATACTTGAAAAACCCCAACCGCTACCCCCCGCCGTACTACCTTGAGTTATGGTAACCGTGGCGTTCGCAAAGAAAACAAGTGTGCCATCCGCTGGAGGAGTTACGGTAATGGTTGCAAGAATTTGCGCGGAAGTGGAAAGGGTAACGCCGCTGCTTCCGAGCACCATTTTCACACCAGGCATGGATTGAGCAAGCGTTTGAAAGTTGCTGTTGACCTCGCTTGACTTGATCGTTGTGCCTGGTGAAAAGGTGTAGGGCGGCTGGACTTGAGCAGCAAAAAGTCTGGGAGTAATTCCAAGCAGAACGGTTATTGCCAGAACAGCCATCGAGGCATTAATAGACATCATCCTATTTGTTAGGTTCATTTTTATCCCTCCATTTCAAAAGGATTTCCTGGTGCGAAATATATTTAAGGCCCCCACGTGGCATTGCCCCATGTAGAACTGTCCCACGACGAAACAGTTGGTGCATCCCAACTATTGCCAGTAAGCTTCAAACTGACCGTGGACTTCTTGGGATCGTTCGATGAGATGTCCAGGCTTGCATTCGAGTTGATGTTGCTGACAAGGGGTGCAAACAAGACATTGAAGGTGCAGGGCATGTTGTTCTGGATGGCATCGCAGTTGCCCGAGACGGTAAAATCTTCAGGATTGATTCCCGATATATGTATGGAGCCTACAAGAAGGTCGCTGAGCCCTTTGTTTGTGATGGTAACCGGTTTTGAAGCGTTCAGAGTACCTGCAGGCAGTTTGCCGAAATTCAGGGAAGAAGGTGTAACAGAAATTATCGGCGGTGGCACTTTGCCGGAAAGTTTGACATTGAGAAGCGGCTTCTTTGGGTCATTGGAGGCGATAGCGAGTATAGCTGTCTTGTTGGCATAGGGAAGTTCAGGAGTAAATGTGGCGTTTATGATACATGAACTGCCCGGTTGAATGGTCCCGCAGTTGTTGTTCTGGCTGAATTCATTCCCGGCTGTCTCAGTTGTAGTGACACTGTTGATAACAAGATCGCTCTTCCCGCTATTCATTAACCGTAATAACTTTTGGTGCTGATGATGAGCCCAGCTTTACCGGCCCGAGATTTACCGATGCAGGAGTTGCTGAAATTATCGGCGGTGGCACCGTGCCGGAAAGTTTGACATTGAGAAGCGGTTTCTTTGGGTCATTGGAGGCGATGGCAAGTATGGCTGTCTTATTGGCATAGGGAAGGTCGGGAGTAAATAAGGCGTTTATGAGACATGAACTGCCCGGCAGAATGGTCACGCAGTTGTTGGTCTGGCTGAATTCATTCCCGGCTGTCTCAGTTGTAGTGACACTGTTGATAACAAGATCGCTCTTCCCGCTATTTTTAACCGTAATAACTTTTGGTGCTGATGATAAGCCAAGCTTTACCAGCCCGAGGTTTACCGATGCAGGAGTTGCTGAAATTTTCGGAACTGGCGGTGACGCAGCACCGGACGTGGTGGCATTGGTTAAATACACGCAGAAAAAGAGAAATATTATCTTATTCATATTTCTATTTAATCCTCTTCTTTAACAGCTGATAAACCCGTAAAAAATGTTGGCCATAAAACATCAATCTTGTCAACATAATAAGCTAATGGGTAGCCGACTGTACCCGAGCTTTTGTTATCCCGAATGATTTAACCTAAATCAAGCTGAATTTTAATGGGCTTTAAGCACACTTAATAGGTACAGTTAACAGGAGTTGTATTACGCGGATACCGCCGTGCGACTTGCCTGGTTTTTCGGTAAAAGTGCCGGTTTCTGGCTTGGTCTGCACGCCGATTACGACACCGATGAGATAGAGCGCTTTGCATCTGGATCACTTGAAAGCATTCATCAATGGGATATGGCTGCTTCTCATGCGTGAGCATCTCTGCAGGCTGGCCAATCTGAAGGAGAAGCCGATCAGCTCAGACGGTAGTGATGCTCGAAGAAAAAGACGGCTCTCTTTACCCGGGTAAGAAGAGTGATGTCTCGCACCGGCTTGAGAATGAAGTCGTAAAACCCTTTTGCAAAAGCTCGATCCTCTTCGTCGGCATTCATCGGGTCGGTGATCAGGATCACCGGGATGAACATGGTCTCGGTGACCTTTTGCAGGGCGTCAAACAGTCCATAGCCGTCCAGTTTCGGCATGACCTTGTCGGTAATTATAACATGCGGTTTCTCGGCTATCACCGCCTTGAACCCCTCCATGCCGTCCTGGGCGGTCACCACCCGGTAGCCGTGCTTGCACAGAATATCGGTGAGGATGGTCAGTATGAGTTGGTCATCATCTACTATCAGCACCGTTTTCTGTTCGGCAGACTTTGACTCTCTTCCCAGGTAGTGACGACAGATGGCAGCGTAGAGATCCTTGCGTGAGGCAATGACAGGAACGATCACCAGGCCGTTGTCAGCGGCAATATTGGCAACCACCCTGGTTTCAGTCGGATCCGCCATAGCCATGGCGAGCCTGTTTCCTTCCCGTTTGATCGGGAAGATGAGGTTGTTCATCGCCACTTCACCCGGGACCAGCAGTAAGAGATCCGCTGCATATTCACGGGTTGCCAGGTTGGTGGCAACCTTGAAGCCGTATTGAATGGCAAGCGCTGCTGCCAGCTCCTCACCTGTGATCAGTGACATCTCTTCGAGGATGGTGCCGAAGCGCCGCCCAAGGAGCCGGGAAAGGTCAAGAACCCTCTCCACGGTCTTCTCCGTAATGATCCCCTGAGCGACGAAAATTTCCCCAAGCCTTTTTTTCTGTTCCATACGAGCGCTCCCGCACACATTTCATTCGAACGCCGGAATTAATAAAGCAACTATAACACAACTTGGCTTTTTCGCGAGACCAGGCATTTTAGATAAAAAAAGGCATCTTTCGATGCCTTTTTTCAGGAGTCAATAGGGGGGAAATAGTTACTTAAGTCGGGAGGTGTAAAGAGGAAAGCGTTTCATCAGCTGGTTAACTTCTCCCTTGATCTCGAGAAGCTTATCATCGTTGCTGATATTTGCGACTGCAGCGGCAATGAAACCGGCTACCAACGGCATTTCAGCCTCTTTAAGTCCATGCGAAGTGGCGGCAGGCGTGCCGATACGGATGCCGGAAGTAATAAACGGCGAGCGGGTCTCAAAGGGGACGGTATTCTTGTTGACCGTGATCCCTGCCTTGTCAAGCGCCTCTTCGGCGGCCTTGCCGGTAATCTCTGTTCCGGAGAAATTGACCAGCATCAGATGATTATCAGTGCCGCCGCTGGTCAGCTTGAACCCTTTGACAATCAGCGCTTCTGCCAGCGCTTTGGCGTTTTTCACAATCTGCTGCTGATAGAGCTTGAACTCGGGCTGCAGCGCCTCCTTGAAGGCGACAGCCTTGGCGGCGATAACGTGCATCAGCGGCCCACCCTGAATACCGGGGAAAATCTGCGAGTTGAGCGTCTTGGCAAACTCTTCGCGGCAGAGGATCATCCCGCCGCGCGGCCCGCGCAAGGTCTTGTGAGTGGTAGTGGTGACGAACTCGGCATAGGGAATCGGGCTTGGATGCACACCGGCAGCTACCAGACCGGCAAAATGGGCCATGTCGACCATTACAACGGCGCCGACCTTGTCGGCTATTTTGCGGAACGCCGGAAAATCAATGATGCGCGGATAAGCACTGGCGCCGACTACAATCATCTTCGGCTTATGCAGGAGAGCAAGCCGCTCAACCTCATCATAATCGATGGTCTCTGTCTCAGGCGAAACGCCGTAAGGGACGATATTGAAGAGCTTGCCGGAGAAGTTTACCGGGCTGCCGTGAGTAAGGTGCCCGCCGTGCGCCAGATTCATCCCGAGGATGGTGTCACCCGGCTTGCAGACAGCAAAGTAGACGGCCATGTTGGCCTGTGAGCCGGAGTGCGGCTGCACATTGGCATGTTCCGCCCCGAAAAGCTCCTTTGCGCGATCAATAGCCAACTGCTCGACAATGTCAACCTGGTGGCAGCCGCCATAGTAGCGCTTGCCCGGGTATCCCTCTGCGTATTTATTGGTGAGAATAGAGCCCTGTGCTTCAAGGACTGCCTCCGAAACGAAGTTCTCGGAGGCGATCAACTCAAGGTTGTACTCCTGGCGCTCGGTTTCACGGCGTATGGCAGCAGCTATTTCCGGATCGAATGATTCAAGGACAGACATAATAGCTCCTTTAAATGGAAACGGGACTCATTTAAGGTCCCGTATTGTAAGCAAGTGATGATTCGGACTAGGACCTGCAGCGCTTCTCTAAAGCGGTTATCTTGTCAAGACGGGCTTGATGCCTCCCGCCGGCAAAAGTCGCATCAAGCCAGGCGGCAACTATCTCCCGCCCCTTTTCCGGGGAGGAAACCCGGCCGCCAAGTACAAGGATGTTGGCATTGTTATGCTCTTTCGCCATCTGCCCCATGAAAGGATCGGTAGCAAGCGCGGCGCGTACCGCAGGAAACTTGTTGGCAGCTATCGAAATGCCGATCCCTGTGCCGCAGACAAGTATACCGGAATCGGCTTCACCCCGCGAGACCGGGCCGGCGACCTTCTCGGCATAATCCGGGTAGTCTACCGAGTCGGCATCAAAGGTGCCGCAGTCCTGAAAATCAATGCCGCGTTCCCTGAGAAACGCGGCAATCGAGTCTTTCAGCTGCAGACCGCCATGATCTGAACCGAGCAGGATCATATCTTCTTGAAGAGCAGCGTAGCGTTGGTGCCGCCAAAACCGAGTGAGTTGCTCATAGAATATTCCACCTTAGCATCACGGGCGGTATTGGGGACGTAATCCAGATCGAGTTCGGGATCCGGTTCCTCGTAGTTGATAGTAGGAGGCACAACGCCTTTGTCCATGGCCATGCAGCAGAATACTGCCTCCAGGCCGCCGGCAGCACCCAGCAGATGGCCGGTCATGGATTTGGTCGATGAGACCATCAGTCTGCTGGTGTGATCGCCAAAGACCGATTTGATTGCCAGGGTTTCATTCAGGTCGTTGAAGGGGGTCGAAGTGCCATGGGCGTTGATGTATGTAACCTGTTCCGGATTTACGCCCGCATTCTTGAGTGCCATCTTCATGCAGCGGGCAGCACCTTCCCCACCGGGAGAAGGTGCGGTCATGTGATAGGCGTCACTTGTGAGACCGTAACCGACTACCTCGGCATAGATCTTCGCGCCGCGCTTTTTAGCTGACGCGTACTCTTCTAGAATGACTATGCCGGCACCTTCGGCCAGGACAAAACCGTCACGGCTCTTGTCAAAAGGGCGCGAGGCGCGTTTCGGATCATCATTGCGTGAATCGGTCAGAGCTTTCATAACGGCGAAACCGCCGATGCCCAGAGGGGTCACGACAGATTCCGTGCCGCCGGCGATCATGGCATCCGCGTCACCTCTGGCGATCATGTGATAGGCATCGCCAATGGAATGTGTTCCGGTGGCACAGGCAGAGACTGATGAAAGGTTAGGCCCCTTGGCACCGTACTTTATGGAGATATTGCCGGGCGCCAGGTTAATGATCAGCATCGGGATGAAGAACGGGGTGATCTTCCGGTAACCGCCCTCTTTCAGTACATCATGATATTTCTCGATGGCCGGCAGTCCGCCCAGGCCGGCGCCCACAAGGACACCGACGCGTTCGGCGTTTTCCTCATTGATGACCAGACCGGAATCCTCCATGGCAAAATGAGCGGCAGCCATGGCGTACTGGATGAACAGATCCATCTTCTTGATTTCTTTCTTATCGATGAAATCTTCGGCATTGAAGCCCTTGACCTCACCAGCTACCTTGACCGGCATGTCTGAAGCGTCAAAACGGGTGATCAGGCCAATGCCTGACTCTCCTTTTACCAGTGCATCCCAATTGGCTGCATTACCTGTTCCCAAAGGCGATACCGCACCGATTCCAGTAATTACAACTCTTCTCATGATTCATTGCTCCTGAAATAGCAAAGGAAGCGGGCTAAGACAATGTCTGACCAGCCGCCCCCCCTGCATTCGGAAATATGTTTAGAGTAACTTTATATCACAAGTATGCAACCGTCAGCCGGGAATAAACAGACCCAACTGCCAGCGTTGCAAAACCTGAGAAAAGATCTTCCCTAAGGCGCAATTGCCCGGATTCTAGGTGTGCTCGGTGATGTAGTCGATGGCGTCCTGAACACTCTGGATCTTCTCGGCATTCTCATCGGAGATTTCGATATCAAACTCCTCTTCAAGAGCCATTACCAGCTCAACCGTATCGAGGGAGTCTGCACCGAGATCGTCCATGAAAGAGGCTTCGTTGGTCACTTGTGACTCTTCAACGCCAAGCTGTTCTGCAACGATCTCTTTGATTCTTTTCTCTACCGACATTACTGTTACCTCCGTTTTGTAGTTTCCTTTATCAGGAAGTTTGATTTTTTATTTAAGCCGACTTGCTTCTTATCATGATTAGCAGAAAAAGCAATATATTTTTCCGGGTCATCACATATACATTCCGCCGTTGACCGAGAGAACCTGGCCGGTAATATAACCGGAAGCCTCGGCGGCGAGGAAAAGAACTGCATTGGCAATATCCTCGGCTGAACCGAGACGCTCAAGCGGAATCTGGGCGGTAAGCTCGGCTTTCACCTTCTCAGGGAGAGCTTCAGTCATTGCCGTAGCGATGAAGCCCGGGGCTACAGCATTCACAGTAATATTACGCTTTGCCAGTTCACGGGCATTCGATTTGGTTAGCCCTATCAGTCCGGCCTTGCTGGCGCAATAGTTTGCCTGACCGGCGTTACCCATCAAGCCGACAATCGAAGCGATATTGATGATTCTGCCGTAACGCTGCTTGGCCATCACCTTGGAAGCGGCACGGCTGCAGAGAAACGCCCCTTTGAGATTTACCGTGAGCACGGCATCCCAGTCCTCATCCTTCATCCGCAGGAAGATGCCGTCACGGGTGATACCGGCATTGTTGACCAGAATGTCTACCCGGCCATAAGCCTGCATGGCAGTATCGATCATTCTGTCTGCATCAGCGGTAACCGTCACGTTGCCGACAACGGCAATTGCTTCTCCACCGGCAGCCTTCAGTTCGGCAACCACAGCATCAGTAGCGGCCTGATCCATATCCATCGCCACTATTGTTGCCCCTGCAGAAGCCAGCGCCAGCGATATGCTCCTGCCTATACCTCTGGAAGCGCCTGTAACAACAGCTATTTTACACTTGGGCATAAATATGATCTCCTTTAGCTCTGTTTATCTGCAAATGTCGCTCTAAGCTCCGACTCTGTCACCAGCTTACCGTCTACATAAGCCTTGCCGAGAAAGCTCCAGATCCCCCGACGGCAACCGCTGACTTCAATTTCAAGCCGAAGCTGATCACCCGGGACAACCGGTTTTCTGAATTTGGTATTATCGATGCCGACAAAATAGGTAACCTTGCCCCTGTTCTCTTCCGCCGACAGGTAGGCAAGTATGGCCGCAACCTGCGCCATCGCCTCGACAATCAGGACTCCGGGCATTACCGGGTGTCCGGGAAAGTGGCCAGGGAAAAAAGGCTCGTTCATCGTTACATTCTTGAGACCGACAATTTTCTTCCCCTCTTCCAGCTCCAGAATCCTGTCCACAAGCAGAAATGGATACCGATGGGGAAGAATCTTCATGATTTCATTTACATCAAGCATAATGTCTCCTTGTCACACCTGCAGTGCTTTTAGCCCGGCAGAGTCTTCAATATTGAATGTTCCGACCTCTTTATCAATCCGTTTTACCAGCCCGGAAAGCACTTTACCCGGACCAATCTCAACAAAAGAATTAACACCGTGCTTAACCATTTCCCGTACCGATTCATCCCAGCGTACCGGTGCACTGACCTGGGCGACAAGGAGGTCTCTGACTCTGGAGCTGTCAGCATTTGCTGACGCCTCAACATTGGTGACAACAGGTGTCGACATCTCCGCAAGCTTGACAGCCTCAAGCACCTCTCTGAGCCTCTCACCGGCAGGAACCATCAGAGCGGAGTGAAAGGGAGCGCTTACCGGCAGGAGCAACGCCTTTCTGAAGCCGCGCGCCCGGGCAATTTCAATTGCCCGGTTTACCGCCGTTGCATGACCGGCGATGACAATCTGCCCCGGTGAGTTGAAGTTTGCCGGAGAGACAACCTCTCCCTGTGCTGCTTCGCGGCATATTTCCGCAAGGATATCGGCCTCAACCGAAAGTATGGCAGCCATCGCGCCGACACCGACCGGCACCGCTTCCTGCATGAACCTGCCGCGCGCCCTTACTGTTCGCAGGGCATCGGCAAAACCGAGCGTACCGGATGCGACCAGCGCCGAAAACTCCCCTAAAGAGTGTCCGGCAAGATAGGCAGGAACGAGTCCAGTTTCACTGTTGACCACGCGCAGAGCGGCAATGCTCGTGGCAAGAATTGCGGGCTGGGTATTGGTAGTCAGTTTGAGGTCTTCTTCCGGGCCATTGAAGCAGAGGACAGACAGTTTAAATCCGAGAGCATCGTCAGCTTCGGCAAAAGTGTCGGCAGCCACCCTGAAATTGTCAGTCAATTCCCTTCCCATCCCGGCATACTGGGAACCTTGACCGGGAAAAATAAAAGCAGTTTTTGTCATTTAATAAACCCTTTCACAGCAAATGGAATCTACCAGCGAATCGTCACTGCTCCCCAGGACAGCCCGCCGCCGAAAGCATCCAGAAGAAGCAGACTGCCGGGGTGCAGCAGACCTTTGTGGTTTGCCTCATCCAAAGCAATCGGTATGGAGGCTGAAGAGGTATTGCCGAAACGATCGATATTTACATATACTTTATCATCAGGGACGCCAAGTCTTTTACCGATTGCGTCGATAATCCGCAAGTTTGCCTGATGGGGAATAAAGAGATCAATGTCGGCGGCGGAAAAGCCCCCTGCTGACAGCACCTGCTGCGCAGCATCGTCCATTGCCCGTACGGCGAGTTTGAAGACTTCGTTACCCTGCATCCTGATGAAGTTCAGTCGTTCATCCTGTTCTTTGGAAGAGCAGTGTGATGGAGGCACAGCATTCGGATCCTATACTTATCGATGGTTATATTTACGGATATTCCGGAGAAAGTGTCAGGAATGCCGGGAAG
>JBBRBA010000045.1:0-25617 GCA_038206285.1 Geobacterales bacterium | reverse complement strand
AAAGAAAGCCGCGTGAATCCGCTACACGGCAAAAGAGAAGGAAGGCAGCCTTCGCTCCGCTTCGGCTGCCTTCCTTCTCTCACTAAAAGCGGACAACTCATTTGCTACAAAACCGGACATTTCTATTTGACGCCGACAGCGGAAATGGCTCCGATTGCCGGATTGGCGCAGCCTGGATTACGGCGTCTATGCTGACACTACCAGAGGGAAGTAATCCCTGATAATCTGGATAGCGTAGCGATCAACAAGTTGCAACTGCTCTGGCAGCGGCTTTATGTCAATCGGAAACGTAATTTCTCCCCATTTCCTTGGCGCGTTTGAGGGCAACCATAACAACAGCCATAAATTCTTCCACTGATTGTTCAGCCATTGCCTGCGCTATGCCCACGGATATGGTCAGCGCGGGGAGCATCCTTCCCCCGGGTGCCGGGATCGACGTATACATCACCTTCAGCCGCAATCGTTCGGCAACCATTCTGGTCTGTTGCAGCCCGGTCTCCGGGAGAATTACCAGAAAACGGTCCCCTTCATAGCGGACCGCCATTTCGGTGGCTCTCAGGTGTTCATGGATCGTGCGGGCGATCTTGTTCAGTGCCAGGTCGCCACTGATACGGCCCTGTTTTTCATTGTAACTGCTGAAATTGTCGACATCTGTTATCAGTACCGAAAACGGCTTGCCCTGGAGGGTACACCGTCTGAAAGCACGGCCTATCATTTGCTCGAACCAGTTGCGACTGTGCATCCCGGTCAGAATATCCAGCATGCCGTAGTGATAGAAGGAATCCTCCTGCCTGATTTTATCTGAAATCAGCTGATTGGTCTGACGCAGCCTTTGGGAAAGGCTTTTCAGGAGATTGCGAGAAAAGGCATGGGACATCTCCGCAAAAGACCATAGCTGTGTTTCATCGAGGACAAGAAGGCGACTGTCTTCGTCGGCTACCACATAGGCGGAGGTCATGCCGTTGTCGATGATGGAGAGTTCCCCGACCGGTTCTCCCGGTCCGAAACTGCAGACCGGTTCTTCCATGGACGGATCCAGAAATACGGAGAGTTTTCCTGAAAGGACCTGATAGAGATAATGATTGGGCTGGTCAGGAACGAGCAGCACCTCTTTCTTCTTTAACCGTCGGATCACAAAAGATTCTACTATCCGCTCGATCGTCTCTTGTGAAACATCGGCAAAAAGCTTCATCTTCTTCAATTCGCCCATATTGGGTCTGGACAGTACATCGAACATTCTTCCTCCAGCATCCGGCCATCACCGCTGAGATTGAGATATCAAGCAGATATCAATCTGCCAATTGTATCGCCCGCTCAATGATTTTAGTCAGCTTCCCGCTTTGCGTTAAATCCCTGATCAAATTGTGATCCCCATGGTTGTATGGATGAAATTGATCGCCTGACGCGGATTTCATTCTATGGCATGTTATTGTCTATCTGAATTTCCTCTCTGTCTTTGGCCGCCAGCAGTGATTTTGCCAAGTTATAACACACGTTTCTGTTGGCGGAAACCGGTTTATTGGATCCGATTGTTTATGTTATTTTAATAACCAGTTGCGCCGCCAAAATATCTGTGTGTCTCGCAGCGGCTTAATGATCAAAGAAGCAAAGATGGATAGCTGATTCGTGATGACAAAGGCATTCTCTCCTGCTTGTGCTGCGAGGTGAATAAAGGTATGATACGGCCACTTCATTTTGTAACGCTGCAAAAAGGGTTTTTATGACTGATCGTACCAGGCAGAGTAATGCTGATAGTCCGCTTCTAATCATAGCGGCTGTTGAGAAAGAGCTGTGCCAGCTTATCAGGGAGTTGAATGCAAAGCAGCTTGAAGATGTCGACCCGCGCCCCGTCTGGAGAGGGGAGTCGCCGTCCGGGGCTGTCTATCTTGCTGCTACCGGTATCGGCAAGGTGAATGCAGCAATAACTGCTACCCTGCTGACGGAAAGGTTCCGACCGAAAATGATCATCACCACCGGTTGCGGCGGTGCCTACTGCGGCAGCGGTTTGGCGGTAGGGGACCTGGCAATCGCCACTGCCGAAATTTATGGCGATGAGGGAGTACTGACTGTTGACGGCTGGCATACACTGGAGATAATCGGTATCCCTTCGGTGGAGCGGAAGGGGAACAGGTACAGTAATGAATTTCCTCTCTCTATGCAGGCGGCGTCAAACGCTTTTCAGTTTGCCTTTTCGCTGGGACTACCGGTCAAGCGTGGCAAATTTGTCACGCTCTCGACCTGCAGCGGCACGTCCCACCGGGGAGACGAACTTTTCAAACGCTTCGGTGGTATCTGCGAAAATATGGAGGGTGCTGCCGTTGCCCATGTCGCCCTTCTTTACGATACCCCCGTTCTCGAAGTGCGCGGCATCAGCAACATGGTTGAGGATCGGGATCTCTCCCGCTGGGATATCCCCCGTTCTGTCGAGATGGTGCAACGGTTTCTGTTCAAATGTCTGGAGAGGGGACTTTTTTGAAAACCGTCAACAGGCAATTATCCCTCGGATTCTCACCCTGCCCCAATGATACCTTCATTTTTCATGCGCTGGTAAAAGGTATTGTCAGTGCAGACGGGCTCTCTTTCTGTGAGCGGCTTCTCGATGTAGAAAACCTTAACCTGCTTGCACTTGCCACCGAACTTGATGTAACTAAAGTTTCGTTTCATCTTTACGGGCATATCAGTGGTGAGTATAAGCTGCTCTCTGCCGGCGCGGCTCTCGGCAGAGGATGCGGTCCGCTGCTGGTAGCGAGGAGCAGGGCTGACATTCCGTCGCTGCAAGGTCTGCCAATAGCCCTGCCGGGACGTTACACCACTGCAGCACTCCTGCTGCGGCTTTTCGCCCCGGAGCTTGACAATCTGGTTTATATGCCGTTTGACCTGATCATGCCTGCTATTGCTGCCGGAGAAGTTGCTGCCGGGGTGATCATTCACGAGGCCAGGTTTACTTTCAATGAGTATGGTCTGGTTAAACTTGTTGATCTTGGTGAGTGGTGGGAGAACGATTCAGGTTGTCCTCTGCCTTTGGGGGGGATTGTCGCCCGGCGTTCTCTGGGCGAGAGCGTCATAAGCAGGGTAGATGCCGCGCTTCGAAGCAGTATAGAGTATGCTTTTGCAAACCCTGCTGTTTCACGCGAATACATACGGGCAAACGCCCAGGAGATGAGCGACGAGGTGTGTGCCGCTCATATCAGTCTTTATGTAAACGAGTTCTCCCGCAATCTCGGTGATGCCGGCATGAGGGCTGTCGACCTTCTGTTGGCGAGGGGGAAGGAGGCAGGTCTACTGCCTCGCTCCTGAGGCGGCTTTTGCCGCCGGTTTTTTTACTTTCTTGATACTGCTCTTTTTGGTGCTTTTCTTCGAAATCCTGCTCTTTTTGCTTTTCTTCCCTTTGTTGCTCTTCTTGTACTTGGTTGTTACCGGCGCCAGTTCATCCCTGATATTGCTGAGCAGGAGGGCTGTCTCCTCCATGCCGGGATCGATAGCTTTTGCTTTTTCAAGATACTCTTTTGCTTCCTGTATATGTCCCGTTTTCATGTTGATGCGTCCAAGCGCATTGAGTGCCTTGGCGTTATTCTCTTTCAGCTTCACCGCTGCCAGGTAACTTGCCGAGGCGTCGGCATAATTTTTCTGAAACTCATAGACAAGCCCCAGCTTGTAGTGCTGGGTGTTATCCTGAGGCGCCATGTCGACATTTTCTTTCAGAAGCGTCACCAGCTCAGCGTAGTTCTTCTTCTTGACATAGATCGAGGTGAGGGCGTTCCTGACATCCATGTCGTCTTTTTTGAGGCGAATGATCTCGCGGTACTCCTTTTCAAGGTCGTCCTGCTGATTTGCTTTTTTATAGATGGTGACCAGTTCGCGATGCGCTTCCAGTCTGTCCGGGTAGAGCCGGACAATATCTCTTAACGAGGCAACTGCATCTTTAACATTGCCGTTTGCAGTATATGCCCGGGCGAGTTTCAGCAGCAGCTCCTGGTCACCAGGAGTGCCCTTGAGCAGAATCCGGTATTGCTCGATAGCCTGCTGGAGGCTGCCGCGCTCTGTATAGATATTAGCGAGCCGGTACCGTACGTCGACATTTTCGCTTGATTTAAGAGTCTGTTTGTACTCGACAACAGCTTCATCATGAAGTCCCTTTTTTTCGTAAAGGATGCCAAGATTATAGCGAAATTCAGCATTTTCCGGATGAAGCCTGGCAGCCTCCCTGTAAGTAGCTATTGCCTCGTCGTCTCGCCCTGATGCCAATAACGAATTGACGAGCTTTTGCCGGAGTTCCGTGTTTTCAGGGTCGGACCGGCTTTCGATTTTATATGCTTCAGCTGCCTTGGCAAACTCTCCGGCAGCAAAAAAAGCATCTCCGTTTCCGGATGCTGCTGGCGACTGGATGCCGGCTAGCCTGAACTCTGCATTTGCAGCTGACGTGTCCCCTCTTTGCTGATAGATCTCGGCCTTGAGGCGGTGAAGATCCTTGTCGAGCGGAGCGGCTGCCTCAGCTTTTTTCAGGATGTCGAGCGCTTTGTCGTACTGGCCTGACGTTCTGTAGATGGCGGCAAGCCCCGTAAAGGCAGTTCTGTCGCCAGGGCTTAATGCCATCGCCCGGCGATATGATTCTTCGGCTTTTAGCGGGTCTCCTGCTTCACCGTATGTCCGGGCAATGTCGGTAAAAAGGGTTGCATCGGCGGGGAGGCTTCTGATGGCCTCCTGATAGTGGAACAGGGCAAGAGGGTAGAGTTTTTTGGCAGTGAAAATCCGGGCAAGTCCCTTGTCGTACAGAGGATCCTGATGGCTCCTGCTGGCTTTGGTAAGTTCTACGGCAGCTTCATCGTCACGGGTTTTTGCAAGATAAATCAGGCCGATTCTGCCATTGGCCGGGCTGAAGTGAGAATCAACCTTCAGAGTCTCTTTGTAGGAGAGAAGAGCCTGTTCGGTATTGCCGGCAACTTCGTAAGCAAGACCTTTTATGAAGATCCCGGCGGCACCGTCCGGACAGATCTGCCGTATTGAGGCTTCCGCTTCGCTCCGGCTGCTCCTGTCGCTGGTAGATGTTATGCCGTAAGCGAGCTGCTTTGCCTCGTCGCAGTTGTCAACGCGGCTGCTACCCCAGGTAAAGCCTGTGGTTAATGCCGCCATTATGATGAACGGAAAAATTCTTCGCATATGATTTTTGCTCCCGATACCCGGATATTGCAGGAGAGAACGCGGGTAAATAGTCGAATTTGCCTGTCATTAAGCTTTGAAGTGGGGGATGATACACTGAAGAGGCGAAATGTTCAATGAAATTAGCGTTGAACCCCGGCAATCAAGCCGGAATGCCTTGACTTTCAAGGTAAAGATGATTAAATCTTCTGACACGCTGGACTTTTTCAGCGGAGGTGTTATGGCGTTCCAACCAAAAGAAGATGCAGCATGGATTTCTGTATTCCGTCAGCATATGGACGAAATGTATAACTACATCTTCAATCTGCGGGAGCATAGCGGGGAGTGCCATGAATTTTCTCCCCTGATGGATATCTATGAATCTTCCGGTTCATATGTAATCGAGATGGACCTCCCCGGATTTTCTGAAAGAGACTTTACGGTTACGCTCATCGGCGCTGCAGTTCGTATTGAAGGGGTGAAGCGTCATGAAAAGACCGAGGTTGCAATGAGCTATATCTGCCTGGAAAGACATTTCGGCCGCTTCAGCAGAACAATCGATATACCGCAGGCGTTTGACCCCGGCAGGCTGCAGAGCAGCTACGAGCGGGGGGTACTTGTGCTGACGGTGCCGCTAAGATGACAGGCCAGGCCAGGATTTTTACATCAGCCCGAAGGAGTAATCCATGGAAATAACAATGGACGCAATACAGGAGTCCGAAGAGCTGAAAATTCCGGAGACGCTGCCGCTCCTGCCGGTACGCGACGTAGTGGTTTATCCTTATATGATACTGCCGCTCTTCGTCGGCCGGGAGATGTCCATCAATGCTGTTGACAAGGCGTTGGCCGGTGATCGGCTGATCTTTCTCTCTACGCAGAAGGATCTCAGTGAAGATGACCCGTCCCCGGATGGGATTTATCAGGTAGGAACGGTGGCAATGATCATGCGGATGCTCAAGCTCCCTGACGGGCGGGTAAAGGTACTCGTGCAGGGGCTTGCCAAAGCAAGGATCGTTTCATTCGAGAGCATGGAGCCATGTTTTGTGGTAAAGCTCGAAAGGCTAATCGAGCCGCCGCCACCGGAAGAGTCGCTGGAACTGGAGGCTCTGGTTCGCGCCGTCAAGGATCAGCTTGGCAAGATCATCTCCCTGGGCAAGGCAGTCTCTCCCGAAGTGATTGTCATTGTTGAGAACATGCAGGATGTCGGCAGCCTCGCCGATCTGGTGTCAAGCAATATCGGGCTTAAGGTTGAAGAGGCACAGTCACTTCTGGAAATCTCCGATCCGGTCGAACGGCTGAAAAGAGTGAATGAGCTGCTTGCCAAGGAGCATGAACTCCTCAGCATGCAGGCCAAGATCCAGACCGCGGCCAAAGAGGAGATGGGGAAGAGTCAGAAGGAGTATTACCTGCGGGAGCAGTTGCGGGCGATACAGAATGAGCTTGGGGAGAGCGACTCACGTACCGAAGAGATGTCGGAGATACGCAAGGCGGTCGAACAGGCGAAGATGCCGAAAAATATCGAAACGGAGGCGCTCAAGCAGCTTGGCAGGCTGGAGCAGATGCATCCTGACTCGGCCGAGTCCGGCATGCTCCGGACGTTTCTCGACTGGATGGTCGAACTCCCCTGGAGCAAGTCAACCCGCGACTCGCTCGATATCAAGCGGGCGCAGGTTATTCTGGACGAGGATCACTACTGTCTGGAGAAAATCAAGGAGCGGATTCTCGAATTTCTTGCCGTGCGCAAGCTGCGCAAGAAGATGAAAGGCCCGATTCTCTGCTTTGTCGGGCCGCCGGGGGTTGGCAAAACCTCTCTGGGAAAATCCATAGCCAGAGCCATGGGGCGCAAGTTTGTCAGAATGTCGCTGGGCGGCATGCGCGACGAAGCGGAGATCCGCGGTCACAGAAGGACCTATGTCGGTGCTCTGCCGGGCCGGATCATCCAGGGGCTGAAACAGGCAGGTACCAATAATCCGGTATTCATGCTGGACGAGCTTGACAAACTCGGCTCTGATTTCCGCGGCGACCCGTCATCAGCCCTGCTGGAGGTGCTTGATCCGGAACAGAACTTCATGTTTTCCGATCACTATATAAATCTGCCGTTCAATCTGTCCAATGTCATGTTCATCGCCACCGCCAACCAGATTGATACGATTCCCGGGACGCTGCTCGACCGGATGGAGGTGATCAATCTCTCCGGCTATACTGAAGAGGAGAAGCTGGAGATCGCCAAAAGGTATCTTGTCCCGCGCCAGACCAAAGAAAACGGCATCACGCCCAAGATTATCAGCTTTACCGACGAATCGATCAAAACCCTGATCGCCGGTTATACTCGCGAGGCTGGTCTCAGAAACCTGGAGCGCGAAATCGGCGGGGTCTGTCGCAAAGTTGCCCGGCATATTGCCGAAGGTGAAAAGCGGCGCTTTATGATAAATGCTGCCAATGTCAGCAAATTCCTCGGGCCGCCGAAGTTCATTCGGGAACCGGAGACGGAGAAAAACGAGATCGGCCTGGTGACCGGGCTCGCCTGGACACCGGTCGGCGGCGAGATTCTTCATATCGAAGCTACTATCATGACCGGCAAAGGGGCATTGACCCTTACCGGACATCTGGGCGAAGTGATGAAGGAATCGGTGCAGGCGGCGCTTTCGTGGATACGTTCCAAGAGTAAAGAGCTGAATCTTGCGGATGACCTGTTCCAGAATATCGAGATTCATGTGCATGTCCCGGCAGGCGCCATCCCGAAAGACGGGCCTTCGGCAGGCATTACCATGGCGACCGCCCTGGTTTCCGCCCTCACCAAAACTCCGGTGCGAAGGGATGTGGCCATGACCGGCGAAATCACCCTGCGCGGCAAGATTCTCCCTATCGGCGGTTTGAAGGAGAAAATACTGGCAGCTGTCAGAGGGGGGATAAAGACGATCATCATACCGGCGCAAAACGAGAAGGATCTGGTTGATATTCCGAAAGCGATTCTGAAAAAAGTGCAGATTGTCATCGCCAAAGAGGTGGAGGAGGTGCTGGCCGTAGCTCTCGAGAACTTCTCGTTCACCTCAAAAGTTGGCGCAGAACCGGCTCTGCCGCAAAAAAAGACCAAGGTTGGCAAGATGCTGGTTACATCGCGCAAAGGGGTTTCGGCTTGAGACTCTCCGCCTTGGGAGAGTTCGGTTTTATCCGCAAAATTGCAGCAAAAGCCGGAACAGATCCTTCCCTGCTTCTGGGAATAGGAGACGATGCCGCTGCCGCCGGAATTTCCCCGGGGATGATTCTCCTCTCTACTGCAGATATGCTGGCTGAAGGGGTTCATTTCGATCTTGCCTGGAGTGACGCTTATTCTCTGGGAAAAAAATCCCTCGCAGTAAATCTTTCCGATATTGCCGCCATGGGGGGGCTGCCGCGCTATGCGCTCCTTTCGCTGGCCATCCCTCCCGAGCTGCCGCTCGAATTCATGGAATCTTTTGTCAGCGGCTTTCTTGATCAGGCAGCGAAATACGGGGTATCACTTATCGGCGGCGACACCTCTTCGTCAAAGGGGGGGCTGGTAATCAGCGTCACTCTGCTGGGGGAGCAGCTTCCGGAGAAGATTGTCAGGCGCAGCGGTGCAAGGGCAGAAGAGCTGGTCTGTGTCAGCGGCACTCTCGGTGATGCGGCTCTTGGTTTAAAGCGTCTGCAGGCAGGGCAACGCCTGGGTGAGGCAATACGCTCCCATCTTGATCCCGTGCCGCGGGTCGAACTTGGCAAAGCACTCGCCGGAGCCGGCATAGCATCTGCCATGATTGACATCAGTGACGGTTTTGCCGCTGATCTTGGGCATATACTTGCTGCCTCGGGCAAGGGGGGGAGGATCAATATCGATCTGCTCCCGCGGTCTGTCGAGTTCAGGGATTCAGTAGCGAAAGATAGTGCCGATTATAACGCTTTGCCGCTTTCCGGCGGGGAGGATTACGAACTCCTCTTTACGCTTCCAGGCGCAATGTATGCAACTGCCAGGACTCTTGCCGTCGCAGCCGGCACAACAGTTACCGCGGTCGGCAGGATTACAGCGGATAGAGGTCTTTTTCTTGCAGACTCTGCCGGTAACTGCTATGAAACAGTATCATGCGGTTATGATCATTTTGCCAGAGAATGAACCGGAGCAAGCACTTGTCAGCTGATTCTGCCATAATAAACAGCTCATGCGAACCGCTTTTTGTCCCCGAGCATAACAACTTCGAAATTTCTAATGAAGAGTTTTCGCAGATTGGCCATACGCTACTGCTCAAGCGTGGCTTCAATCTTGACGCCTACAAGGACAGATGCGTACGCCGGCGTATCGCCATCCGTATCAGGGCCAATCATTGTGAGACAGTGAGAGAATACTGCGATCTCCTCCTCTCGCAGAAGAACGAGATAGACCTGCTTCTGAAGGTGCTTACCATCCATGTAAGCCAGTTTTTCCGTAATTTTGCTACTTTTGAAAAACTGAGGCTGGAGATTATCCCGCAGCTTTTTGCAGCGGCACGACAGAATGGGGCAAAAAATCTCAGATTCTGGAGCCTTGGCTGTTCAAGTGGTGAAGAGCCCTATACCCTTGCCATGATTCTGGCAGAGCATTTTTCCCGGGAGATGCAGGATACCCCGGTACGGATCGAGGCTACGGATGTAGATACAGCGACTCTTGACCAGTCGAAAAAAGGTATCTTCAACCATGACCGGATGCACGAACTGCCGCTTAACTACCTGCAGCATTATTTTACCGAGAGCGGCAGCCAATACCAGCTTGCACCGGAGATCATGGCAATGGTGACCTTCAGTCCGGGCGATATGTTCAATAATCGACTCTATCATGATTGTGACCTGCTACTCTGTCGCAATGTACTGATTTACTTTTCCCGTGAACAGCAGGAGAAGATTTTCCGTAACATTGCCAGGGTGCTCGACCGCAACGGTTTTCTTGTCCTGGGGAAATCCGAAACGATACTGGGGGAGAGCAGGGCGCTTTTCCAGACGGTATGTCCTGTCGAGCGCATTTACCGTCGCTGCCGCGTTACAGATTGCTAAACTGAAAATCCATAAGGGGGATTGATAATGTACATACCTATCGGCTACAAATTCATTCTGGGCATAGTGCTGGTTGTCGCCGCGGTGGCATTTTCTCCGGCAATCGTCATCGCTCTGGGCTACTCCCAGGAGATGACCAATATCTTTGCATATGCCGTGGCGCTCACTACCGGCCTGATTCTCGGCTGGCTCCTGACAAAAGGGGTGAGCCGTAATATCAGGGTGATAACAAATGCTGTTGAGGCGATAAGCGAAGGAGATCTGTCAACGGAAGTAGCGATAAAGGGGAAGCGGTTCCCGGATGAGACAACCGGTATTGCCAATTCGATAAATCTCATGGCGGAAAATCTTCGCGGGCTTGTCGGCCAGCTGCGTTCAGCTTCTGGACATGTATCGGAATCCGCACACACACTCTTTTCCACAACCCTTGAAGTTAACGCAACCACGGAAGAGATTGCCAAGGCTCTTGAGCAGATATCCCACGGTGCGGAGATCCAGGCAGAAATGGCAGGCAAAGGCTCCACCCTGATTCATGAACTTGCTGTTTCGGTAGAGCTGGTTGCCAAGAAGGCAAGGGAGTCTTCCCAGTCTGCCCGCGACACCACTGCCACGGCACAGCAGGGGACTGAGCTGGTCAAGCAGACCATGGAGCTGATGAAAGAATTTCTGGACACGGTCGAGTATACCGGTCAGCAGTTTGCCGAGCTGAACGGTAAACTGCAGCAGGTTGGTAAAATCGCCGACATTATCGTGGAGATTGCCCGCCAGACGAACATGCTGGCTTTGAACGCTTCGATCGAGGCAGTCAGGGCAGGCGAGTACGGCAAGGGCTTCACCGTTGTCGCCGAGGAGGTGCGCAAGCTTGCTGACGGTACAAGTCGTTCAGCCTCGGAGATCATTGATCTTGTTACCCTGATAAAAGAGGACAGTTTAAAGGTGAGGGAGACATTCGCTTCCAGTTCACGCCAGATTCATGAAGGGAAGAAAAAGATAAACAGCACGGCAGGGGTGTTTCAGTCAATCGTGCAGACTGTGGTTGATGCGGAACGAAAAGCCAACAGCATTGCCGATCTTTCGAGTATGCAGACAGATGGTGCCCAGAAGGTGGTAAAGGCAATTGATGAGATAGCGAGGGTTGCCGAGGATAATGCCGCCTCCACCGAACAGGTATCGGCTGCCACGGAAGAGCAGTCTGCCGCAATGCAGGAGATGGCTGCTGCCAGCAGAGAGCTTTCTGCACTTGCGGCAGAACTTTTACAAACTGTCGAGCGGTTCAGGTTGCCGGAGAATGCAGCGCCGGATCATGAATAAGCCTGCCTTGAGGTATATGCTGTTTTCTGCCGGCGGTCGCCGCTACGCTGTAGATGTCGATTTTGTCGATGAAATTGCGGAGATGCTCCCCGAGTATCCGATTCCACACGCTCCCCGGTTTTTGCGCGGAGTAGTCAATATTCATGGCAAGCTGGCGGCTGTTATCGATCTTTCAATGTATCTCGGCACCGGACCGGTGAAGCAGGGGCGTAACCTGCTGCTGCTCAGGATGCCGGGGAGCGCTCTGGCGATAGTTGTCGAGCAGATGGAGCGGATGTTTTCTGCCGAAGATATTCTGTCGATCGAATCTGTTGAAGGTGGATCCGGGGCGACCCTGCTGCTTGCTGACGGTGAGGCGGCTCTTTTGTTACTTGAACCGCTGGTAAACTCGCTGGAAAAAGCGCTGGTGTCCTAGCGATTCCGTCCCCTCACTCTGGAGTAATCCGCATGGATATGTCCCAATATCACGACCTCTTCATCAGTGAAGCCCGTGAACATCTGCAGAAAATATCGGAGCTTGCTGTCCAGCTTGAGGCTGATCGTGAAGATCACGATGTGATTGACTCTCTGTTCCGCTCTGCCCATTCTGTAAAAGGTATGGCGGCTTCCATGGGATTCACGGTGATTGCCGGGCTTGCCCACAAGATGGAAGATCTGATGGACAGGGTCAGGCATGGCATGGCAGTCGATGCAGGGCTCTTCGACCTGCTGCTTGCGGGCGAAGAGCGCCTGTCGGCTATGCTTGACCAGATTGTCGGCGGCGGCAGCGAGGTTACGGCAGATGACATTATTGCCAAAATAGAGGCGTACATTCCTGCTGCAGTGGAAGAGCCTGCCGCTCCGGCCGGGCAGGCGGAAGTTGTGCTGCCGCCGGCTGCGGCTCCTCCTGAAGAGCGAGCCGTTGACCTGCCGCACAACAGCCCTGCCGTGCAGCAGACCATCAAGGTGAAGACTGCTGTCCTTGACAGCTTTCTTGATACAACCGGCGAGTTGATAACAGTGAAGCACCGGCTGGCGATGTTCGCCAAAAGTCTGCACAACAGGGATTTTTCCGAGGCGGTCGATGCGTTGGGGAGACATCTCCGCGATCTGCACGATCAGGTTATGGCTGTCAGGCTGATACCTCTGGCAGCGGTTACCGAGCGTTTCCCGCGGATGGTACGTGATCTTGCCCGCAAGTCGGACAAGGAAATTACCTTTGCCATGAAAGGGGTGGAGATCGAGCTTGACAGGAGCATCCTTGAGCTTCTTGGCGATCCATTGGCGCATCTCTTGCGCAACTGTATAGATCACGGGATTGAAACGCCTGCAGAGAGACTCTCTGCCAATAAGGCCGCCTCCGGCATGGTTGCGGTTTCGGTGTCAAGAGTTAAGGATCAGGTTGAGATTCGGGTAGAAGATGACGGCCGTGGAATCGAACCGGAACAGATAGCTGCGGTTGCGGTGCGAAAAGGGTTTATCTCAAGAGACAAGGCCGCCGGTCTGCAGGCTGATGAAAAGCTGATGCTGATCTGCCATGCCGGTTTTTCGACCGCAGACAAAGTCACGGAAATTTCCGGACGTGGTGTCGGCATGGACGTTGTCAGAACAACCATCCAGTCTCTGGGCGGGACAATCTCCATCTCTTCCGTGCCGGGTAAAGGCTCCTGTTTTCTGCTGCGGCTGCCGCTAACCATTGCCATTATAAATGTACTGCTGGTTAAGGTGGGCAGATTCACTCTGGCAATCCCGTTGACAGCAGTGACCCGAACGCTCGATCTGAAGCGGGAGGAGGTTGCCTTCATTGAAGACCAGGAAATTTTCTTCCTGGATAACGAAGCGGTGCCGCTTTTCCATTTGGGCCGGTTACTGAATGTGCTGCCTGATGCCGGCAAAGCAGAGACGGTACCGCTTTTCCTTACCGAGCTCAAGGGTCGCAAAGTGGCTTTGCAGATTGACAAACTGCTCGGTAATCAGGAAATATTTGTCAAGCCATTAGCGCGGCCTCTTTCTGCTATTGAAGGGCTTTGTGGCGCCACTGTTCTTGGTGACGGGGAAATCGTCTTCATTCTGGACATTATGAACCGGCTCTTGTAAGGGGGTTTTTATGCGGATTTTCAGGCTGCTGGCAACGCTGTTTATTGTCCAGCTCTCGGTCGTTGCAGCAGATGCTCTCAGGATTCCGCAGTACAACGTCAGTCTGAATGATGTGATAAATACGGTTGAGAAACCGTTCCGGCTTGATAAGACCGGCTTTACTGCGCTTAACAATGTACAGGTCGATTTCTTTCAGCGCTCGACAATTGCCGCAAAAAAACGGGAATTCAGAGCAGACGGGGAGATGTATCTCAAACCCGCTTCCAGTGGTGAGGCGCTGAAGTTCCGCTTTGAATATTTCCGCCCGACCAGGCACGAGATTGTCTGTGACGGCAGAACGCTCTGGATTTATCTCCCGGAAAACAGGCAGGTGATTCAGAGTGATGTATCCGAGTTTTTCGACCCTGGAAGGTTCGATCAGTCCAGAGGGCATGCGGTGAATTTTCTCCAGGGGCTCGGCAGAATTTCGAAAGATTTTACCATCGTCTTTGGCAGAAGTATGACTGATCAGGCCGGGAACTACATTCTTGAGCTGACCCCGAGACGGGCAAGCCCCAGCATTGAAAAGCTGTTCATAACCGTCAATAAAGAGTCGCTCATGGATACGACCGGCACCAGACCACAGATAAACGCCCCGGCGGCGCTGCCGGTGACGTCGCACCTTTTCCCGCTCCTCTCCACAACTGTGGTGGACCATGATGGCAACAGCACCACCATGGAGTTCAGCAACATCAGGGTTAACGGTATGATTTCGGACATGACATTCAGCTTCAACCCGCCGCCTGATGCCCAGGTGGTGCGACCACCGACAGGGAGATAAACTTATGACCCGTTATCTGCTAACCGCCTGCACAGCGCTCCTCCTGCTGACAGTGCCGGCTTTTGCCGGGCAGCAGGCCGAGTTGCAGGATATTCTGGCTGCGCTGAAAAAAGGGTATGCCTCTATGGATGACCTGCAGGCCGACTTCAGTCAGAGAACCTATGTAGCAACTCTCAAGAGGGAGGAGAAGGGCTCCGGCGCACTCTCTCTCAAAAAGCGGGGTGGAACCGCGATGTTCCACTTCAACTACGTCAGGCCGAAGCAGCAGGTCATCTCTAACGGCAAGTCGGTCTGGTTCTACCTGCCGGAGAACAGACAGGTGATTCTGACGGACGTCGCCAAGCTCCTTTCCGGTGGTAACGGCATGGCGCTAAGTTACCTGACAGGATTCGGCAAGCTCGATGCTGACTTTGATATCAGGCTTCTGAGCGGGACTCCGGACAAAAAGGGTAACTATCTGCTGGAGCTCGTGCCGAAAAAGAGTAATCCGTCAGTTTCCAAACTTCATCTTTTTGTCAGTGCCGCTGCTGTCGAAAAGTCACGCAGTGCCGATAATGCGGAAGCTTTTTTCCCGATTACTGCGTCGATACTTTTTGACCAGATCGGAAACAGGACAACGATCGAGTACAGCAGGATCAGGGTGAACAAAGGCGTGGCGAGCGACAAGTTTACCTTCAAGGCTCCGGCAGGAGTGGAAGTCATAAAGCAGTAGGATCGAGGATCGAGGATCGAGGTACGAGGATAAAGGTACGAGGATAAAGGTACGAGGATAAAGGATAAAGGTTAAAGGTTAAAGGTTAAAACCTTAACCTGATTTTGAGGAGGGGCTCATGCCATCATTCGACATTGTTTCCAAAGTGGATATGCAGGAGGTTGACAACGCGGTCAATCAGGCAGTCAAGGAGATCGGGCAACGCTACGACTTCAAGGGGTCAAAGGCGGAAGTCAGCCGCGAGAACGAATCGATCAAGGTGCTTGCCGATGATGACTACAAGCTCAAGGCTGTCATCGACGTGCTTCAGTCAAAGTTTCTCAAAAGAAGCATTTCGATAAAATCGTTGCAGTACGGCAAGGTGGAGACTGCTTCCGGCGGCATGGCAAGACAGCTTATTACGGTGCAGCAAGGGGTCTCCAAGGAGAAGGGGAAAGATATTATCGCCGTGATCAAGGAGAGCAAGCTCAAGGTGCAGGCCCAGATTCAGGATGATCAGGTCAGGGTGACCGGCAAGAACCGTGACGACCTGCAGGAGGCGATTGCCCTGCTCAAGGGTAAGGATATGGATATCGAGATGCAGTTTGTGAACTTCAGGGAATAGTGCCTGCCGGATATGCGTCAATGAACAGACCCGGCAAACCGGCCAAGAAGTACTCCCAGGCGGCACGTCTGCATGACACCATCCGCCTGATCGAGTCACGCCACGGCATATCAATCGAAGAGCTTGCCGCGGAGAGCGGGGTCAATCGCCGCACCATTCATCGCGATCTGAATGCAATCAGTGATGCCGGTTATCCGCTTACCGCCGAATGGGTCGGCGACCGCAAACTCTATCGCTTCATCACCGGGTTCAAGGATGTGCCGCCGGTAAGCTTCTCCTTGCAGGAGCTTTTGACCCTCTATTTCCTCCGCTCACAGCTTGAAATCCTGCAGGGAACCCCTTTTCACGACGACCTGGCAACCATCTTCCGCAAGATCAACTCAGTCCTCCCTCCCCGCTATGTCGCCCATCTGGAGCGGATATCGAGGATCACCCTGCCGCTGTTGCAGGGACGACGGGACTATTCCCGTGCGGCAGACCTGCTGAAAGAGCTGCGCCAGGCGCTCCTCTTTCAGAACAGGGTGAGCCTGCAGTACAAGACGCCGTCCCGGAAGAAAGCCGAACTCTACAGTGTCGATCCATACACCTTCATCTTCTCCAAAGGGGGGCTCTATCTGCTCGGCTACGCTCATAACCGCCGTGCCGTCAGAACCTTTGCCCTGGAGCGGATAGCGGCTGTCAGCATCGACAAAGAGCGCTTCGAGATGCCGGTTGGCTATGACCCGGAAAAGCACTTCAGGGGTGCTTTCGGCATAGTCGACGAAGAGCCGTTTTCAATCCGGCTGCGCTTCTCGGCGGCTGTTGCCCATGCAATTGAAGAGCGTCTCTGGCATCCGACGCAGACGATTGTCAGGCAAAAAGACGGTTCGCTGGAGCTGGCCTTCACCGCCGGGGGGAGAATGGAGATAATCTCCTGGATACTCTCCTACGGCAGCCATGCCGAACTTCTTGAACCGGTCGGTTTACGCGCCGAGATAGCGGCAACAGCCGCGCAGATGGCGGCAGCATACTCTTTAGGGAGGAATCGTTCTGAACAATCAGTTTGAACATGGCGGCACGATTTTCGCTGTTGCCCGGCAGATGGGAATAGCGCCGGAGAGTCTTCTCGACTTTTCCGCCAGCATCAATCCTCTTGGCCCCGCACCCGGTGTCCGCGCGGCTGTGGCCGCTTCTTTCGATCTGATAGGGCACTATCCGGAGACCGGCTCGCCCGAACTCTGCCGGGCGCTGGCAGTGTTTCACGCCCTGTCTGCTTCGATGATTGCCGTTGCCAACGGTTCGACCGAACTGATTCATCTTCTCCCAAGGCTCACGGGAAAAAGCGCCGGAAGGGCGCTCCTCATAGCGCCGACTTTTTCGGAATATGCCCATGCCCTTGAACTGGCCGGGTGGAGCCTGGGCTATCTCTGCCTCTCCCCGGAAAACGGTTTCATACTGGACTGCGCCCAAGTGGCAAAAGAGCTTGCCAAAGGTTACGACCTGCTGTTTTTCTGCAATCCGGGGAACCCTACCGGCAGACTCTACCCGGTTGCTGAAGTCGCCGCTCTTTACGGCATTTGCCGTCAGGCAGGCTGTTTTTTCGTGCTCGATGAGGCGTTCATCGACTTTGCGGAAGAGAACTCGGCCAAGCGACTGCTGGCGGAGAGTGATGACTGGCTGATACTCCGCTCGATGACCAAGTTTTTCGGCTTTCCCGGGCTGCGGCTCGGTTATGCGTTTGCCTCTTCCGCGGTGACAGCGAGGCTGCAACGACTGCTCCCCCCCTGGAGCGTCGGGGTTTTGGCGCAGGCGGCGGCGCTGGCGGCTCTGGCTGACCATGAGCACGGTCGCCGGACAAGAGAGTTTGTCACAACAGAGCGGCAGCGGCTTTTAGATCGGCTTGGCAGGATAGCTGATTTGCGCGTGTTTGCTGGTGCGGCAAATTACCTGCTGCTGCAGATCGGCTCCGGCATGACAGCCGCAGCACTGCAGGAGAAGCTGCTTTTGGAGAGGATACTGATACGAAACTGCAGCAATTTTGCCGGGCTCGATGAGCGCTTTTTCCGGGTGGCGGTGCGGAGTGAAGCGGAGAATGACAAGCTGCTGGCAGCGCTTGCCGCTGCTTTAAGCGGCTAAGTCAAAAAGAGTCTTTGAACCACAAAGGTGCAACCAAAAGTCGGCGCTTTTAAGCGATAACGCCAATAAAACCATTAAACCTGAAAACTTACTCACGCGACGACGCAACGAACGCGACGTAGCACCAAACGCTTACACAATAAAAGTAATTCACCGAATTGGTTGTAGATTAAGTTGTTACAGGTATTTGAATTTCGTTGCGTTCGTCGCGGCGTTGCGTGCAACTGCTTTTTAAGGCTTAAGGGTTTCTGCCAATAGTTTGTTTTTACCGGCTCTTCATGGTAAATATCAAAGCCGGAAGCCTTATTGACAATCTTCTCGTAAAGGACTGATCTCATGAAATTCCTCGACATAAATGATGCTGATTTCGAACTCAAGTTTAGCGCCATCCTGGCGCGCGGCGAGGAGACCGGCCGCGAGGTGGAGCAGGTAGTTGTTGACATCATCGCTGCTGTCAGGAGCCGTGGTGATGCTGCCGTGCTTGAGTACACCAAGCGCTTTGACCGGCTGGAAGCCGCCTCGGTGGCGGCGCTGGAAGTCAGTGAAGCCGAGATTGACGAAGCTGTTGCCCGCTGCAACGACGCGGATATTGCCTCCCTGAAGCTGGCAGTGGAGCGGGTGGCGCGCTTTCACGAGAAACAGAAACAGCAGACCTGGCTGTCTACGGAAGAGAGCGATGTCATGCTCGGGCAGATGGTTACGCCGCTGCAGCGGGTCGGCATCTATGTGCCCGGCGGCAAGGCGAGCTACCCTTCCAGCGTCATCATGAACGCCGTTCCTGCCAGGATGGCAGGCGTGCCGGAAGTGATCATGGTGGTGCCGACCCCCGGCGGAGAGATCAATCCGCATGTGTTTGCGGCGGCCCGTCTTTCCGGGGTTGACCGGATATTCAGGATCGGCGGTGCCCAGGCAGTAGCAGCGCTGGCTTACGGCACAGCCACCATTCCCAGGGTCGACAAGATTACCGGGCCGGGCAATATCTTTGTTGCCACCGCCAAGAAGCTGGTCTTCGGTCAGGTCGGTATTGACATGATTGCCGGCCCTTCCGAGATTCTGATCATCAACGACGGCAGCGGCACAGCGGCCCATATTGCGGCCGACCTGCTTTCCCAGGCAGAGCACGACGAACTTGCCTCGTCCATCCTCATCACCACTGACCGCAGCTTTGGTGAAGCGGTGGCAGTTGAGGTGGAAAAGCAGCTGCAGACGCTCTCCCGCGAGAGTATCGCCAGAAAATCGTGGGAGAGCTACGGCGCAGTCATTATTGCCAAAACCCTTGATGAGGCGATCGGTTTCTCCAACCGGATTGCGCCGGAACACCTTGAACTTGCGGTCAGTGACCCGTTTGCCATCCTGGCGCAGATAAAAAATGCCGGCGCCATCTTCATGGGGCATTATACTCCGGAGGCGGCCGGCGATTACCTGGCCGGTCCCAATCACACCCTCCCCACCGGCGGCACCGCCCGTTTTTTCTCACCGCTGTCAGTGGATGATTTTGTCAAGAAGTCGTCGCTGGTCTATTTCTCGCAGTCAGGACTGCAGCGTCTGGGTAAGGATATCGTCAGGATCGCCTCGCTGGAAGGGCTGGAAGCGCATGGGAAGTCGGTTTCCATAAGGATGTGACGAGGTAGTCATTCTCCGCTGGGCAGGTCACAGAGAGCTGCATTCGGCTCAAGGATTCAGAAGATCGCCATTAGTTTTATTAGCGCCTTGCCTCCGCAACCGGTCGTATCTCCACCCCCTGGAAAAGCTCCCTGATCCGGAAATCCGGGAAATTCTCCCCGCTTACTTCGAAGACAATTCTCAGTTTGCCGCCACTATTCCCCAGACGACAGCGGACGATGCCGAAGCGGTTTGCCGGAACGGCAACCGTTTTCAGTTCGCTGCCGACCCCTGGCAGATCTAGCACCAGTCTTCCCGGCTTGCTCAGGAGCAACGGCGCTGGCGTTGCCACTCTGCCATCTGCTTCGATGCTGACGGCGTCTGCGGTTATGCTTACTTTCGTTATCGTCTTTGCCGCCGCGCCGCCTGCAGGAGAAGGCGTAGCGGGCGGCGCACTGCCGGTTGCCGTCGCTGGTTTCTTGGCAAGAGGGAGAGGCGCAGAGGCTGTAGCAGCTGCTGTGCTGCCTGGCGGCTTTGCTCTCGCCGGCTTGATCAATACCACCAGCTTCCCCTTGTCAATCGGATCCGCCTGCAGCGAAAAATCCACCTCACCTTTGAAGTCGATGCCGATCCGGGTAAACAGATCGCCGTTGACATCCTTCTGCCGTACGGTAATCCGCTCCAGCGGCGGTGTCCGCATCTTCTTTGCCTCGTCCTCACTATAATTGGTCGTTGCCTCAGGAAGATCGATGACCCATTTTTCCAGTCCGGGCATCAGGTAGCTGCGCCAGGTGAGCGGCTGGTCGGCGCGGATCTCGATGCGGGCGCCGCTTGCCTCCGGCGTGGCTACCACCTCCAGCACGAGTGGACGCTCTGCGGTAAGGGCGGTGCCGGCTGCCGAACAAAGGAGCAGGACGACAAGCAGTATCCAGGTTTTCTTCAACATGCGGTATGCTCCGGCAAATGACATTAAATGGTTTGCATGTTTATCCTGCTTCAAGAACAAGCAGAACGCATCTACGCTCCCCTTTTCCCGCCGCGTCAAGGTATTAAGACCGGTCGGTTGTTGCTTCATGCACGTGATTAAATAGTAGGTCATGTAGTTGCCCAAATCAAGGATGTAAATACACAAAATCCCGTCTCCGGCAACGGTACTGTAAAGTATTTTGTACAATGTTGTAATTTGCCTGCAGCAGGTCTAACATAATATATAGATAGAGAGTGAGGCTGTAAGGAGGTGCTTCATGAAAGGCATTATTTCCACGGTTCTGACTGTCTTTGTACTTGCAGGCTGCAGCACTCATTATATAAGCAGAGATTCGATGAGCCTGGTCAGCCAGGACATTAATTTCAGTTCGTTAAGGAGCAACTCTGATAAGTATGCCGGTTCGTACGTAATGCTGGGAGGGGGCGTCGTCAAAGTGACCAACAACCGGCAGGGAGGAGAACTGGAAATAGTCCAGTTAGCGACGACCGGTAATGGCAAACCTTATGACATCCGCACATCGCAAGGGCGTTTCCTGGCGGAAACCAGCTATTTCCTTGATCCGGCAGTTTTCCAGCCAGGGCGGCTGGTAACGGTTGTCGGCGAGGTCAAGGGGGAAAAGATTCAGCCTCTCGACAGTATGCCCTACATCTACCCGCTGTTGGCAGTGAGGGAAATTCACATCTGGCTTCCGGATGAACTGTACAGCGGAAGTTACGCTCCCGACGATAACGGCGGTTACGGCTATAACGGTGGTTACGACTATAACGGCGGTTACGGCTATTATGGCGGTTACGGCTATTCTTATGATTACTACCCCTACTACTGCGGCAGCTACTACTGGGGCAATTGCCCGTTCGGTTACGGATTCGCATTTTACGGTTCGTCAGCCTATTCAAGACGTGATTTTAACACTGATCCTGACAGGAATCGCGGGCTAATATCACGTGGTGATGAGCGTGGCGGCATGGGCCGCAGCGAAAGTAGTAGTGTGGTCAGAAGCTCTGGCGGTGAAAGTGGCGGCGGCGAACGTGGTGGCGGCTATGGCGGCGGCGAACGTGGTGGCGGCTATGGTGGCGGCTATGGTGGCGGCTATGGCGGCGGTGGCGGCGGCGAACGTGGTGGTGGCTATGGCGGCGGCGAACGTGGTGGTGGCTATGGCGGCGGTGGCGGCGAACGTGGTGGCGGCGGTGGCGGCCATGGTGGCGGCCATCGTTGAACCCTGGTGGGAATAGAGGAATAGCGTCAGGTTACAGCGCCCCGCTGTGCAGATCGCGCTTGTGATACCGCCAGGCAAAAGCAGCGGCGCGCACCCACCAGTCAATGACAAAGACCCCCCAGACAAAGTAGAGCGACAGATGGAAGACATCTGCCGCCAGCCAGGCTAGAACCACTCTCACCCCCCACATCGTCAGCAGTGTCGCCAGAAAGACATAGAAGGTATCTCCTGTCCCCCGCAGGCTGCCGGCATAGACAAACGAAAGCGCCAGCGGTATCTGGGCAAGGGCGACAAGCCGCAAAAAGACGATCCCTTCGCGGATAACCTCGGCATCAGCTGTAAACAGCCGCATCATCTGTCCCGGCAGCAGCAGAAAGAGCAGCGCCATCAGGCCCATGACCAGCAGCGCCAGTCGCATCGCTTCCCGGTGGCCCATTCGCGCCTGCCGGTATTTACGGGCACCGAGAGATTGTCCCATCAGCGTTGCCGCGGCAATCCCCATCCCGGCGCCGGGCATGAAAGAGAGCGATTCGATGGCGAGCCCTACCTGGTGGGCGGCATAGGCAGCCGTGCCGTAGCCGAGGATGAATTTCGAATAGAGGAGCTGCCCGGACTGCTGCGCCACCCTTTCCAGCGCTACCGGGTAGCCGACCCGCCAGATTCTCCCCCAGAGCTGCATATCCGGTCTGCTGAATTTCAGTGCGTCCAGTTGCAGGGTGCGCAGCAGGAGGTAGCAGAAACCGATTGCTTCGGAAAGGTTTATGGCATAGGCCGCGCCGATTACCCCGAGCTGCGGCAGGCCGAATTTGCCGTAAATCAACGGCCAGGCGATTACTATATGGAGGATGTTGACCAGCATGATCGCTGTCATCGGTGTCCGGGTGTCACCCCGGCCGTGCAGTATGGCGGAGAGGATATTCAACCCGGCGGTGAAGCCGAAATAGAGAAAGATCAACCTGATGTAGGCATCGGCATGCACCATGACATCGGCGCCGGCGCCGAGCAGCAGTGCCATTTTGCTGCCGCAGCCGCAGCCGAGAAGAGTCGCCCCGGATATCATGATCAGACAGGTTATTGTGGCGACAAACGCGGCCTTGCGGGCATCTTCAAGCCTGCCGGCGCCGCGGAGGTGGGCAATGACGACGGTTGTGCCGGTGGAAAGCCCCCAGAATACCGTCATGGCTACAAACATGAGAAACTGGGCGAGCCCGACCGCGGCGATTGCTGCTGCGCCAAGTCCCCCCACCATGAAGATGTCGATGATGGAGACCAGCCTCTGGAAAAGTGCAGACAACAGTACCGGCAGGGAGAGACTGACAACCCGGCGGCGGATCGAAATCCGCTTGGCCGGGTTGCCGGTCAGAAAGTGTCTTGTAAAGGTGATGATCCGCTTCAATTGGTCCGCATGCTTTCCTAGATTTCCAGTTCTTCAGCCATATTCAGTACAAAATTCTTTGCCCTGCCTGACGGGGCAATCATCCCGTAGGCAAGCGCCTCTTTCAGTTCAGCTTCGCTTGCACCTGCCTCCTTCGCACCTGCGAAGTGTTTTTTCAGTCAGGCGGGGCAGCCGACCGCTACAGCGCAGCCTACGCGGATAAGCTCTCTGGTCCTTGCGTCAAGAACTTCTTCATACTCGAAATCGAGGAATTTCTTTCTTATTTTCATGGCGCCTCCTCCTGCAGTACTTTTTACTACATTATGCCCGCAAAGGGAACAGATAGTCTCTTCCGCAATGGTGGTGCTTCATGCTATCCTGCCTGCCATGAAGCGGAAAATGAAGGATGACTGCTACTGGATGGGGAAGGCGCTGGCACAGGCCGGCAAAGCTGCGACTCTGGGCGAAGTGCCGATCGGGGCTGTGCTGGTCAAAGAGGGCAGGGTAATCGGCCGGGGTTGCAACCGGCGCGAAGGAAAAAATGACCCGAGCGCTCATGCGGAGATGATTGCCATCCGGCAGGCTGCAAGAAGTCTCAACGCCTGGAGGTTGACCGGCACGACTCTCTATGTGACGCTTGAACCCTGCCCGATGTGTATGGGGGCTATTATCCTGGCGAGAATCGAGCGACTGGTTTTCGGCTGTTTTGATCCGAAAGCCGGGGCTGCCGGTTCTCTCTACGACCTTGCGGCGGACAGTCGCTTCAATCATCAGGTTGCTGTTTCTTCAGGAGTAAGAGAGCAGGAGTGTTCTGACATATTGAGCAGCTTTTTCAAGGAGCTCCGTCAGCGAAAAAAGGCGCTCAGGATGACCGGCGTGGATGAGGAGTTGAATTTCACGCCGGAATAGGAAATAAAACCGCTACATATAGACACGGAGAGGTGTCCGAGTGGTCGATGGTGCCTGACTCGAAATGATCCCGAAAATCCGTGTAGCGTAGAATCGACATAGCAAAATTATTTCAGTGGGTTAGCTTACACAAGCTAGCCCATTTTTTTGTTTAAAATGACCATCATGGTGCAATTTTTGTTCACTACAGGGCGATTGTTTTCGACTACTATACGACACATGTGCTGTGATCGGCTAAACCAGCCAAATCATGATTAAAGTAATTGCCTTTAACGTTTTCACATGGTAGAAGAAATCATCTAATTTTATGAAGCGATTATTGAGACAGCCTATGCAAAAATACATCTGGCAACAAGATAGCTGGCCTACTCTTACTTGGGACACAGACAAGCTCCTTACGCCGCTGGGAGAATGCCGTCTGCTGCAGGGCAAGCTGCTCAGCAAGGTCGGCGGTCTTGGTATGCAGCTTGATGATCAGGCTCAAGCCGAGATTCTGGTGGAGGAGGCAATCAAAACCTCTGCAATCGAAGGGGAGCAGTTGGACGTCCGTTCAGTACGCTCATCGGTTGCCCGTCGTCTGGGGCTGCCATCTGCCGGGTTGCCAGTGGATAGAAGGATTGATGATCTAGTTTCGGTGCTGCTGGATGCCACGCAGAGCTTTGATAAGCCGCTGACTCCGGAACGGTTGTGGGGATGGCAGGCGGCTCTGTTTCCTTCAGGTTATTCGGGGATGCACAAGATCAAGGTTGGTGGCTGGCGTGGTAGCGAAGAGCCTATGCGGGTTGTATCGGGACCTATCGGCAGGGAGAAAATCCACTTCGAAGCACCACCTGCTGAGATTCTTGATGTTGAAATGGGACGTTTCCTGTCGTGGTGGGATGATAGTCTCGGTAAGTTGGAAGGAGTTGTTCGGGCGGCGATGGTACACTTGTGGTTTGTAACCATTCACCCGTTTGATGATGGCAATGGTCGCCTTGCTCGTGCTTTGACCGATATGGCACTGGCCCAGGATGATAAGCAGCGGGTACCTTACTACAGCCTGTCCACACAGATCATGGTTGAGCGAGAAGGTTATTACGACATTCTGGAAAAGACGCAAAAAGGTTCAGGAGATGTTACCGAGTGGCTGGTCTGGTTTCTGGGCTGTTTTGCCAGGGCAATAGTTCGGTCGGAAGATATCATGAACGGGGTATTCTCCAAGTCTGAGTTCTGGAGGGTACACGCTCAGGGGAAATTGACTGAACGGCAGAAGAAGGTGATCAATAGGTTACTGGATGCCGGGGCAGAGGGGTTTGAAGGTGGTATGACTACGCAGAAGTATGCTTCCATGACGCATTGCAGTAGAGCAACGGCTTTTCGGGAGTTGGATCAGTTGTTGGAGTTGGGAATTCTAAAGCGAGTTGGGCAAGGGCGGGCGGCAAGGTATGAGTTGGTAATCTTTCAACATTGAAGGTTAGCCGAATTAAGTATACTGGCACCAGAATTATTGAATCAGCTCTTGAGCGCCCCTTGAAACCCGGCAAACCAGGACCGAAAGGGAATAGGAGTTGAGTATGGTGTCCCCGGAACTCCATATGCTCTTCTCTTCGGCAAAGATCTGGTCAACGGTTTTATCCTTGAGTACCGGATGCTTTGCTGTGGCGCCATGGTTGCGGCATTCGCCTTCCAGCCAATCGTTTAATTCATCAAGTGAGGTAAAGCTGCGGCGCTTTGCAA
>JBBRBA010000044.1:0-26231 GCA_038206285.1 Geobacterales bacterium | reverse complement strand
GGGCCGGTCATCATGCCTGGGGTCCCGGGGGCCGGGCCCATACCTCGGTCAATATCTACCCCCGCAGGGAATCCCGGACCGAAGGAAGGCGCCATGCTGACACTCGTAATCCCAAGACCGGCGACCGGTTGTCGGGAAAGTACGGTTCGGCATACAATTCGCGTACCGGGGCTCTTGTTAACGGCCAAAAGGGCGCCGTGCGGAATGTCTATACGCGCAGGTACGGCGCTGATACCAGGGGGAACATCACGCAAGGGCGCACAGGGCAGCCTTCCGCCGCAGGTAGCAGCAGGAGCCGGCAGGGGGGGCGGCACGTTGGCGGTGATCAGGTTTTTGCGACCCATGAAGGCAGCGTCTACCGGTCGTCACCCAAGGGTAACTGGGATAGCGTAAATTCCCCCAGAAAAAATCAGCAGGGGAGGGGTACGCGGGATTTCAGCCGTGCAGAACAGGGTCGGAAGATTGGCCAGCAGCGTTACCAGAGCTTCAAGGCTAATCGCCCTTCCGGCGGGTTCCAGTCGTATCGTCCTGCCGGCAGCAATAGCAGGGGAAACGGTGCAAGGCCGGGGGGTGGCGGTGCCGGCCGTGGTGGCGGAGTCAAGGATCGTGGTCGTTAAGGTACCGAAGGCCAGCGGTGCAGCCAGTCAGGAATATGATGTGCCGACACCGGGGCGTAGGGTCGCCTTGGAGAGGATAGATAATGAAGGCTAACTGCTTTTGCCTGGAAATGGCGGTGCGGGACTACGAGTGCGACCTGCAGGGGGTGGTGAATAATGCCGTGTACCAGAATTATCTGGAGCATGCCCGGCATGAGTATCTCAAGGCTATAGGGATCGACTTCGCTGCCCTGGCGGCAGAAGGGATCAATCTGGTCGTGACGAGGGTCGAGATTGATTACAAATTCTCTCTCGCCAGTGGTGACCGTTTCGTGGTCGAGGTGACGGTAGAGCGGATTTCGCCGCTGCGGATCGGTTTTCGCCAGGATATCTACCGCCTTCCTGATCGCAAACCGGTAGTCAAGGGGCTTGTAACCGGAACTGCGCTGAACCGGAGAGGTCGGCCGCAGCTGCCGAAGGAACTGGAGGCTATCCTGAATCGCGGCGAGAGCGTGTCAGACCCCGGTCCGGATAATAAACGCTCTGGTCGGAAAGCGGTTTCCTAGAGACTCTTCTTCTCATCCTTCTTCATTCCCAATGAGTCTGACCCCCAGTCGGTATCGACGATCTTGATGTATTTGACAATGCCAATGGAAACCAAAGACATATGTGTCTTGTCTTTGATGCCGGTTATGATCACCCAGTCAACATATTCCAGACCGTCCCATGCCGGCAGTGCCAGTTGCTCTTCCGTGAGCGGTTCTTCGGTATTACCGGCCAGTTGATATATCCTGGTCTTGTGGTCGTCCAGCAGGGGCTTCTCCCGGTAGGCGTAGACGAATGGAGCTATCAGGATAGCCAGGATGAGCAGGCGTTTAATGGACATGCATTGACTCCGTTGTAAATGTTGGCGAGTGAAGTAAGGGAAAATTGTCCCTGTTTTTTTCTGCCGTTTGAGTGATTATTATTCCTTATAGCATAAATCATCAGGATTGTCCTGATACCGGACAAGCTGGGGAAACTTTGGCTGCAGCCTTGTTAAACTGCCGCGGATTTGTCTTCTGCCCGGTAATTCATGCCGTGATACCTTGGTGCGGCTATCAGACTAAAAGAACCTGCTAGAGAATAAATGCTATTATATTTGAATCTGGCAGCATGAAACAGCAACCATCAGTAATAGTTAAATTGTTACATGTATAAATAATGATTGTATGTAGCACCGGCTTATTCAGATAAATAATCAATCAAAGCCAGATAAAATGGTCAGTCCTTATCAGCTGATATAGTATTACAGATACCTGTAGATACTGTTATTATTTATTTGACTTCTTGCTCGCTTTTTTGCTACTTTCTAGCTACTTTGTTGAAAAATGATATACGACAATGCTAAACCATCTGCGAGGGTGGGACAGAATATCCATAGGGTCTCATTGAGAAAGCCGGGTTGCCGAAATATCAGATGATATTATGGTTACCCGGCTTTTTTGCCAGGGACCGGCACTTTTTGTCCTGTTTTTGTTGCCGCTAAAATGCTTCCTGATTGTTCAGCCAGATACATCCGGAAATTTGTGGATAGGATTGCCGGACAACGTCATGATTAAGCCGAGGAGAGCCATGTCTAAGAATATTCCCGCTTCAGTCGATAACGACGAGGTTTCCAGCACAGTAGATGTTATTACCGAAGGAAGACGGCAAGAGGCCCTGCTTACAGCCGGAGCCTTGCAGAATGCGATATTCAACAGCGCCAACTTCTCCAGTATCGCCACCGATGCCAAGGGTGTCATCCAGATCTTCAACGTCGGCGCCGAGCGGATGCTCGGCTACATGGCCAACGACGTGATGAACAAGATCACCCCGGCGGACATCTCCGATCCGCAGGAAGTGATTGCCCGCGCCAAGGAACTGAGCGTCGAACTCGGCACGCCTATTGCGCCGGGGTTCGAGGCCTTGGTGTTCAAGGCTTCGCGCGGCATTGAGGACATCTACGAACTGACCTATATCCGCAAGGACGGCAGCCGCTTTCCGGCGGTGGTCTCGGTCACGGCGCTGCGCGACGAGCAGGACGCCATCATCGGCTATCTGCTCATCGGTACCGACAATACTGCGCGCAAGCAGGCGGAAGAGGCGCTGCTCAGAGCGGGAGCGTTGCAGAACGCGATCTTCAACAGCGCCAACTTTTCCAGCATCGCCACCGATGCCAAGGGGGTCATCCAGATCTTCAACGTCGGCGCCGAACGGATGCTCGGCTACATGGCCGACGACGTGATGAACAGGATCACCCCGGCCGACATATCCGATCCGCAGGAAGTAATCCTGCGCGCCAAGACTCTGAGCGTCGAACTCGGGACCTCGATAGCGCCCGGTTTCGAGGCGCTTGTCTTCAAAGCCTCGCGCGGCATCGAAGACATCTACGAGCTGACCTACATCCGCAAGGACGGCAGTCGCTTCCCGGCGGTAGTCTCGGTCACGGCGCTGCGCGATGCCCAGGACGCCATCATCGGCTATCTGCTCATCGGTACCGACAACACCGCGCGCAAGCAGGCGGAAGAAGCGCTGCTCAGAGCGGGAGCACTGCAGAGCGCGATCTTCAACAGCGCCAACTTTTCCAGTATCGCCACCGATGCCAGGGGTGTCATACAGATATTCAACGTCGGCGCCGAGCGGATGCTCGGCTACACCGCCGCCGACGTAATGAACAAGATAACGCCGGCTGAAATCTCCGATCCGCAGGAGGTAATCGCCCGCGCCAAAACCCTGAGCATCGAACTCGCCACGCCGATAGCGCCCGGTTTCGAGGCGCTCGTTTTCAAAGCCTCACGCGGCATCGAAGACATTTACGAGCTGACCTACATCCGCAAGGACGGCAGCCGCTTCCCGGCAGTAGTCTCTGTCACGGCGCTGCGCGACGAACAGGACGCCATCATCGGCTACCTGCTCATCGGTACCGACAATACTGCACGCAAACAGGCGGAAGACGAGCGGATGAAGCTCGATCAGCGGCTGCGCGACCAGCAGTTCTACACCCGCTCTCTCATCGAATCCAATATCGACGCCATCATGACCACCGACCCGCAGGGGATAATCACCGACGCCAACAAGCAGATGGAAGCGCTCACCGGCTGTACGCGCGACGAACTGATCGGCGCGCCGTTCAAGAAGTACTTTACCGATCCGGAACGGGCCGAAGCAGCCATCAAACGGGTGCTGGCCGAAGGGACGGTCACCAACTACGAGCTCACCGCCCTAAGCCGGGACGGCAAAAAAACCGTAGTCTCCTACAATGCGACCAACTTTTACGACCGGGACCGGAGTCTGCAGGGGGTGTTTGCCACCGCCCGCGACGTCACCGAGAGCAGACGCCTGGACCTGGTTCTGCAGGAAAAAAACGTCGAACTGCAAAGCGCCAAGGTCATAGCGGAAAAAGCCAACCTCTCGAAATCCGATTTTCTCTCCAGCATGAGCCATGAGCTCCGCTCGCCGCTCAATGCGATTCTCGGCTTCGCGCAGTTGATGGAGTCAGAATCCCCGGCTCCCACGCCCGGCCAGAAAGAAAGCATCGCCCAGATTCTCCAGGCCGGCTGGCATCTGCTGAAGCTGATCAACGAAATTCTCGATCTCGCCAAGATCGAGTCCGGGAAACTGTCGCTGTCGCCGGAAGCGGTATCGCTGTCCGAGGTTGTAGTCGAATGCCAGGGGATGATCGAGGGACAGGCGCATAAGCGGGGCATTAAAATGACCTTTCCCCGCTTCGACGTCCCCTGTTTTGTTCTTGCTGACCGGACCCGGTTGAAGCAGATTCTCATCAACCTGTTTGCCAACGCGATCAAATATAACCGCAAAGAGGGGTCGGTAGAGATGACCTTTGCCGCCAGCGCCCCGGGCCGTATTCGGGTCAGCATCAAGGACACCGGCGACGGACTCTCTCCGGAAAAGCTGGCGCAACTGTTCCAGCCGTTCAACCGCCTCGGACAGGAGTCCAGCGGCGAGGAGGGGACCGGCATCGGCCTGGTGGTAGCAAAGCAGCTGATCGAACTGATGGGTGGCGTCATCGGCGTGGAAAGCATTGTCGGCGCCGGCAGCGTCTTCTGGTTCGAACTGATGGCCGCAGTTGAGCCGCAAATCGAAGTCGACAGCCGTGAACTCAAAGCATTTGCCCAGGCACATCTCCATAACGGCGCACGGGAGCATGTTCTGCTCTATGTGGAAGACAACCCGGCCAATCTGAAACTGGTCGAACAGATCATCGCCCGCTGTGCCGGACTAAAGCTGATTTCGGCCATGACCGGTAATCTCGGCATCGAGCTGGCGCGTGCGCACCTGCCCGAGGTGATTCTGCTGGACATCAACCTGCCCGATATCAGCGGCATCGACGTTTTGAGAATCCTGCATGAAGATCCGGTCACGGCGCACATCCCGGTAGTTGCCATCAGCGCCAATGCCATGCCGTACGATATCAAGAAGGGTCTGGATGCCGGGTTCTTCCGCTATCTCGCCAAGCCGATCAATGTCGATGAATTCATGGAGACGCTCAATACCGCGCTGGAGTTTGCCGAAACAGGGAAAAACAGATGAATGAAGACCGGATCATGATCAGTTCAACCGAAATCCATAACGCCAAAATCCTCATCGTTGACGACCAGGAAGCCAATGTCCTACTGCTTGAACGGATGCTGCGCGGCAACGGCTATTCTTCCATCACCACGACACTTGATCCCCATGAAGTCTGCACGCTCTATCAGCGGGACCGTTACGACCTGATCCTGCTCGATCTGGAGATGCCGGTCATGGACGGTTTCCAGGTGATGGCCGACCTGAAGGAAACTGAAATAAACGATTATCCGCCGGTGCTCGTCATCACCGCTCATCCGGGTCACAAGCTGCGCGCACTGCAATCAGGGGCGAAGGATTTCGTCAGCAAACCGTTCGATCTGGCCGAAGTACAGGCACGTGTTTACAATTTTCTGGAAGTACGACTGCTGCAGAAGGAATTGCACGATTACAACGAAGTGCTCGAAATGCGGGTCAAGGAGCGTTCTGCCGAACTGAGCAGCACCAACGAACAGCTTCTGCAGGAAATCGAGGAGCGCAAAGGGGCGGAGGAATCGCTTCGGGTCTCATATGCGGAAGTCCAGCAGTTAAAGGACCGCATCTTCGCTGAGAACATCTATCTGAATCAGGAGATTGATCGGGAGTTCAACTTCGGCGAGATCATCGGCAACAGCAGCGCCCTTGAACAGGTGTTCTTCCGGGTTGAACAGGTGGCACCTCAGGACACGACCGTGCTCCTTCTTGGCGAGACCGGTACGGGGAAGGGAGCGGTGGCGCGCGCCATTCATGCCAGGAGCAGCCCTGCCCGGCACGCGAAGCCGATGATAACGGTCAACTGCGCGGCGCTCCCGGCCAACCTTATCGAGAGCGAGCTTTTCGGGCGGGAAAAGGGCGCCTTTACCGGCGCCGGTGAACGGCAGATGGGGCGTTTCGAACTTGCCGACAACGGCACCCTGTTCCTTGACGAGATCGGCGAGATGCCGCTGGAGCTGCAGGCCAAACTGCTCCGGGTCATCCAGGAGGGCGAGTTCGAGCGGCTGGGCGGCTCACGCACCATCAAGGTCAACGTGCGCATCATTGCCTCCACCAATCGGGATCTGGATGAGGAAATCCGCAGTGGCGGTTTCAGACAGGACCTGTTCTACCGGCTCAATGTTTTTCCCATCACGATCCCGCCCCTCAGGCAGCGCAAGGAAGACATCCCGCTGCTCGTCAATTTCTTTGTTGCCAAATTCAACAAGAAAATCGGCAAGAAGATCGGGACCGTGTCGAAAGAGACTCTGGAAACCCTGCAGAAATACAACTGGCCCGGCAACGTGCGTGAGCTGGAGAGTATCATCGAGCGGGCGGTGATTACGAGTCAAGGGACCTCGCTGCAGGTATTGGACCGGTTCGAGACTTCCCGGATAAGTGACGATCAGGTAACGCAGGATGCCAAAAGTCTTGCCGAGCTGCAACGCGACCAGATCCTCAAGGTGCTCCGGGACAACGGCTGGCGGATCGAGGGGAAAAACGGTGCTGCGGCGATTCTTGGTCTCAACCCCAGCACCCTTCGCGGCCGGATGCGGAAAGAGGGCATACGCCGGTCGTAAATTAACAGGCTACCTGGTTTGCAAAAGCGTCACTCACCCTGCCCCGTCATATTTGACGGCTCCGTCACATGTGACGTACATCTCTGACGGTTTCCCCCTTACCGTTTCCCCGCAAGAGTAATATAATTCACGATAAATCAGCTAGTTGACCTCGCAGTCGCCATATATCTTTTTTGGCACAACAGTTGCGATATGTTTTCTTAGCTCTATTTGTGCCCGCCGCCCGGACCTGCGCCTGCTCTCCGCGGTGACCGGGAATCTCGGTATCGACCTGGCGCGCGCGAACCAGCCGGAGGTGATCCTGATGGACATCAATCTGCCTGATATCAGCGGTATCGAAGTCTTGAAACAGCTGCGCAAAGACCCGGCCACGGCGCACATCCCCGTGGTTGCCGTTAGCGTCAATTCAATGCCGCAGGATATCAAGCAGGGGTTGCAGGCAGGGTTCTTCCGCTATCTCACCAAACCAATAAGAGTCAATGAGTTCATGCGCACGCTGAACACAGCGCTGGAATCTACAGGGTTGGCCGGAGGAGTATAAAACAGACCACCATCCTGATCAGTTTGTCCGCTATTCCTAACGAACAGTCCTGATCGTTGACGGGCAGAAAACCAATGTCCGTCTGCTCGATCGTATGCCGTGCTGCCTTTGCCGTAATGTAATTCCTTCCGATTTGATATTCCAATTCCAGATAAATCCGCTTGACCAAGCTGGCGGCCTCCTCCTGCAGGCCGCCTTCGCGGTCCAATTTGCCATGCAAATTGGACTGCGGGTCCGACTTCTGCTCCAGGGCGCACTAACTGAATGCTAGCTCTTCGTGCCCCGCCACATGTGACGGCTCCGTCACATGTGGCGGTTGCCGGCGACGGGTTTTCCTTTAGCGATTTCCCGCGATTTACATTTTATCCTCTATAATCAGGATGTTGCCCTTGCAGTCTACATAATTCTCCCTTGGCACAATAGTTGCCATACCTATAATTAGAAACGGACCGCAAATTACTTGAAAGCAACAATAACCACAAGGAGAATTAATTCATGTCAGCAAGCATCTCAAGAAAGTTCAGCAGCATGGCAGCCCTCAGCCTGGCCGGGGCAGCAATACTGCTCGGCACCTTCGGCGCGTCCCCGGCCATTGCCTCGTCGGGTACCGACTTTGTATTCACCTCACCTGCAACCTATTCATCTACATCGGAACACAAGAGCAACCACAATGGTGGTGGTACCACCACTCCACCGACAACCTCGCCTGCGGGGGCTGTAGCCCTTGGAGCAGCCGCGTCTTTCGGCACTTTTGGCGGCGGCGCCGGCATAACCAACCAGGGAATTAAAACCGTAATTAACGGGAATATCGGCACCACAGCTGTTGCTACCATGATCACCGGCTTTCACGACAAGTCGGGCAAAGTTTTTACACAGACGCCGCTTAATATCGGCACGGTGAACGGCACGATCTACGCGGCTCCCCCTGCACCCGGATCTGTTGCCAACTCGGTAGTCGCTGCTCAGGCTGCACTGGATGCGCAAACCGCATTCGACAAGCTGTCCCCCGGTCTGCTGCCAGGCGGCAAAGACCCATTCGCCGGACTTCTGGGCGGTAAAACCATCTATCCCGGCGTCTATAAATCCGCGTCCGGCGCCTTCAAGATTATCGGCTCAGACCTTTACCTCGACGCGCAGGGCGATCCTAATGCAGTCTGGGTCTTCCAGATGGCATCCTCACTGACCGTGGGCGACACAACCGGACCGCGCAGCGTTATCCTTGTGAACGGTGCCCAGGCTAAAAACGTCTTCTGGCAGGTCGGCAGCGCTGCAACCATCAATGGCGCCGGTGGCGGTACCATGGTGGGGACCATCATCGCCTATTCAGGGGTCACCTTCTCGACTGCCGGCAACGTCGCAATAACGACACTGAACGGCAGGGCGTTGGCACTGCACGCTTCAGTTACCATGGTTAACACCCGCATTAACGTACCTGCCCCGTAAACAGCAGTCGCGCTTGGCTGGTTGTAAACAGGACAAACATCGGGGAGACAGGCAATTCAGCCTGTCTCCTTCAGGAACAATTGATCAATTAAAGATCTGCCCAAGTGGAGAAATCGGCCGGCCGGCATCATCCCGCCCTAACCATTGCCAGTCGCTGTCCGGATAACTGCGCTCGCCTCTGATACCAACTCCCGTTTCCGGCCATCCAGTTGCATGTGAAAATACCATTTTGATTTGCAGGTTTATAAACAGATCGGAGGATCGTATGGCTGAAATCACAAAAGAAGAAATATATCTGCACAGGACAATTCTGCTGCAACTGGCGTTCGCTGCGGCCGACAGGAAGGAAAAGAAGGACAAGAAGGCGGCGGCGAAGGCAGCGGCGAAGGCCGCTTCTGCAAAAGCCGGGCTAAAATTCGCATTTGCCACATAAAAGACGGCATGGAAGACGAGGTAAAGGCAGGTGGGGCGGGTGAGAAATCAAAAAGAAGAATCACGCCGCTGTCTGCTTTAAACAGGCCAGTGCCGCAGGCAACAGTATTCCGCACTCCGGAGATCTGGCCCGGGTCCTGTCCGGCGAAGATAACCTGGACAGAGGCAGGGTGAGGTGCTTCGTCACCACACTCTTCATCGGCTTTATTTCATCCCTGATCTGCAATTAGCATTACGCCTGCTTTAATAAAAACCACCGTAAATATTACAAAAACACCGTACTTCCTGTCCCGTCATATGTGATGGTTCAGTCACATGCGACGGCTGCCCGTGACGGTTTCCCCTGATACCGTCTTGCTCCAATCTCTTTTTATCCAGTATAATCAGTAGGTTGCCCTCGCAGTCTCTGCAGTTCCTTATTGGCACAATAGTTGCGATACTTCTAATTGAAAGAGTTAAATAAAAAAGGCAATTGAGTTCACCCGTTATGACAGTGGCGTGCGGATCGGATAACCAGCCTTAAACAGATCATAACGAGGAGAAAACAATGGTAACAATCCGAAAAACAGTGTTCAGCAGCGTGGCAGCCATCACTCTGGCAGGGGCAACGCAGGTGCTGAGCAACTTCGCCACTCCGGCCTATTCACAGGTAGCACCGGTAGACCTTGGGGCGGCTGCGTCTTTCGGTTCTTTTGGGGGAGGCGCCGGCATAACCAACCAGGGGATTTATACCCTGGTTATAACGACGCTGAACGGCCGGGCACTGGGGCTGAATGCTTCAGTCACCATGGTGAATGCGAATATTAACGTACCTGCCCCGTAATAGCATGCGCTTTACGGTTGTAGCCGGAGTGAGACAGGCAATTGGCCTGTCTCCTGCCGAGAGACTGAAACGTTATTTCAAACAGGGGGTTATATGAACAGTATCGAGAGCAGTTCCTATCGACTAAAGTTATTAATTGATACCTTCCTCCGTCCCGGTTTTATTACCGGAGGCTTAGAGGTGAAAGGCATTAACTCAAGCCTGCCCGCAGTCGAGGTCATGGTGACAAATGATCCGGGGCAAGTGTTTCTTGGTGTGGCCGATAACTATGTGATAGCGGAAAAACAGGAATCACTGCCACCGGAGTCGGCCCGGTGGACGGAGATATCGGTATTAGCCCGGTCGCAACGACTAACAAACCGGTTTTTCATGAACCGCTGACACGTAGAATGCGTATTCGACCGCTACTCAAGCGACTGGAAGTTTACGCTGCCAACCGGTCCAAGAGACACCAACGATACGCAGCGACAAACAACGCAAATTAACACAGAAGAGAGATGTTCCAGGCGACTGGTGAGTTTTTTCAGTGCCTTTCTGCTGACTGTTTTTGTAGCTGGATGCGGGTGTGGTAACGGACAAGGCGTCCAGAGTGCCACGACCGCAGCCAAGACCGCTGCGATGGTAGCGGCAGATTCGCCGCCGGTTTTTCTGGTGACGGCTGACAATTATGTGATTCTGGCATAAACAGGGATCACAACCACCGGAGTCACCTCGGTTGCCGGCAACATTGGTGTTAGCCCAATCGCTTCAACCGTCATGACCGGTTTTGGACTGATACTTGCCGGCACGAATCAATTTTCAACCTCTTCTTTAGTGACCGGCAAGATATTCGCGCCTGCCTATGCATATCCTGTTCCTGCCAACCTGACCACGGCGGTACCGCGGCGAAGCAGCCCCTGCTAACCGGCCGCGTTAATAAATTACAGCGTAATACAAGCAAGCTTCGTTTTTCGTCGCCCGTCTCCTGTGGCGGTTCCGTCACATATGGCGGCTGCCCGTGACGGTTTCCCTGCTACCGCTTCTCCCCCCTCTCCATTTTATCCTGATTAATCAGGGTGTTATCTTCGTAGAGTCAACAGCTCTTCGTTGGCACAATAGTTGCCTTAGTTCTTATTAGAAACAGAAAGCAAATTAGCTGTCCATAGGATCAGGTTCAAGAGAATAAAGAGGGGGATCACGCATGAAACTGGGGCCTGCCAAGGCACCGATGGCAAAGACCCGCTTCAGAATGAGGGGCTCTGCGGGAAAAATGTAACGGATACACGACAATGCTAAACCATCCGCGAGGATGGGGCAGAAAACCTATCGGTCTTACAGAGAAAGCCGGGTTGCCGAAATATCGCAGTAGTTCGGTCCCGGTGTTTTTTTGCCCGCTGCCGAGGTGACCGACTGATGCTGCCTGCAAACGGGCAGTCGATCCCGCCTTTCGGGTAGTGGCGTGCGGATCGGGTAACCTGCTTTAACATAACTTATAACTGCAAGGAGCAAGGAGAAAAACTATGTCATCAAGCCTAAAGAAAACATTCAGCAGGATGGTTGCCCTCTGTCTGGCAGGAGCAACGCTAATGCTCGGCGCAGCACCGGTCGGAGCCACGACGTATTCCGCGCCCAAGGTCATTTCGACAACTCCGGCCAACAGTGCCACAGGTGTGCCGCTCAACAAAAAAATCACCGCTACTTTCAATATGGCGATGGACCCGGCATCAATCAACAGCAATAGTTTTGCACTGAAAGCACCCGGCGAGGTTGCCATTGCAGGAAGCGTGACCTTTGATGCCGCAAGCAAAACCGCGACCTTTACCCCAGCCGCCAATCTGGCAGCTACAACGGTATATACGGCAATTATTACCACCAGAGCCAAATCCGCCGAGCGAGATTTTTCCAGAGATGATGACGATGACGATGATGCGTACCCTGGCGGCAAGGCTCTGGCAAAAAACTACCTCTGGACCTTTACAACCGGGGCCACCCCGGACACTACCGCACCACGAGTCACTTCCACAACTCCCGCTGATCTTGCCACCGGTGTGCAGACCAACAGCACTGTCACCGCCACCTTCAGTGAGGCGATGAACCCGGCAACGATCACCACAACAACCTTTACGCTGACAGGGCCCGGCGCAACGCCGGTAACAGGAACAGCGACCAATAATGCGGCAACCAACAGTGCCACCTTTACGCCGGCAGTCGCTCTCGCAGCCGGTACCCAATACAGTGCAACGATCAATGGCGGCGCCGTTGGCGCCAGGGACCTGGCAGGCAATGCCCTGGTCAGCAACTACGTCTGGACCTTTACCACCGCTGTGCAGGACATACCGGCATCGCCGATAGCCCTTGGGGCGGCAGCACCTTTCGGCGCTTTCGGTGGTGGTTCCGGGATGACCAACCAGGGGATTCTTACCGTGATTAACGGGGATATCGGCACCACTGCCGTTTCAACCTCGGTCACCGGATTCCACGATACGACAGCCAATATCTATACAGAAACGCCGCTTAATGTCGGTACAGTGAACGGCATGATTTACACGGCCCCACCCGCTCCCGGAACCGCTGTCTCAGCCGCGATTGCAGCCCAGGCCGCAGCCGATGCGCTGGCCGCATATAACAGCCTGTCGCCTGCTTCAATGCCTGGTGGCACAGATCCTTTCGCCGGTCAATTGGGCGGGAAAACCGTCGCTCCCGGCGTCTATCAATCCGCTTCGGGTACGTTTGAAATAACCGGATCGGACCTTACCCTCGACGCACAGGGCGATGCGAATGCTCTCTGGGTCTTTCAGACGGCGTCTTCACTCACAGTGGGTGACACTGCGCCGCGCAGCGTTATCCTGATCAACGGCGCCCAGGCCAAGAACGTCTTCTGGCAGGTCGGCAGCGCCGCAACCATCAATGGCGCCGGTGGCGGGACCATGGTGGGAACCATCATTGCTTCTGCGGGAGTAACATTCTCAACTGCCGGCAACGTGGCGATAACGACGCTGAACGGTAGAGCATTGGGGCTGAATGCTTCGGTCACAATGGTGAACACGCAGATTAACGTGCCTGCCCCGTAAGGCAAGCGTGAGAGCCGGACAAGTAAAGGGGAGACAGGCAACTCAGCCTGTCTCCTTCAACAGGCTTGAATGAACCGAAAACGCAACGATAAATAAGGAGGCGCAAATGAAAGGGTATGAGTGTTATTCCAGACGGCTGATGTGGGTTTTCTCTGTCTGTCTGCTGACCGCTTTAATGGCCGGTTGCGGGGGAAGTGGCGGCAACGGCAGTTGGGGCGGAGATGCTTCGCCTGGTGCTACCAAGGCTATCAGCGATTTCTCCCTGGAAGGTTTTACCGGGACAATAAATGAAACAGAAAAGACCATAGCGGTGACGATGCCCTTCGGGACAAGCGTTACAGCATTGGTAGCAACCTCCACGACCACCGGGACAAGCGTCAAGGTGGGCACGACGGTCCAGATAAGCGGGACAACGGCAAATGACTTTACCAGTCCGGTGTTGTACACGGTAACCGGGGTTGACAGATCTAGAGCGACATATACCGTAACGGTTACAATAGCGGCAGTTTCTGCCAAGGCCATGACCGCTTTCTCCCTTGCCGGGGTTGCCGGAACGATAAATGAAACGGCAAAGACCATAGCGGTTGCCATGCCATCCGGCACAAACTTGACAGCATTGGTGGCAACATTCTCCACCACAGGCGCGGGCGTCAAGATAGGTGCAACCATTCAGTCAAGCGGGACAACGGCAAACAGCTTCGTAAGTCCGGTGACATATACGGTAACTGCGGCTGACGACACAACAGCAGCCTATGTTGTAACGGTGACAATAGCGGCAGCTTCGGCCAAGGCCATTACCGCATTCTCATTTACCGGGGTCAGCGGGACGATAAATGAACCGGCAAAGACCATAGCGGTAGCTATGCCATTCGGTACAAATGTGACGGCACTGGTGGCAACATTCACCACAACGGGCGCAGGTGTCAAGGTAGGCGCAACGGTTCAGGCGAGCGGGAAAACGGCAAACAGTTTTGCGCAGCCGGTGATATATACGGTAGCTGCGGCTGACGGCACAGCGGCGGCCTATACAGTTACCGTTACCGTTGCCGCGTTACTGAAGGCAAATCCGGTCGCACCGGTCCTTGGAGAGACAGCCAGGTTCGTGATGCTGGCCAGCCAGAGAGTCACAACCACTTCCGGCTCCCTCATTTATAACGGGGATATTGGCATAATAGACCTGGCACGCTCGGCATACGCGGGATTCACCGCAGGGGCGAGCCCGGGACAATTTACCGAGCTGAAAAACGGGTTGTCATATGCGCCCGATGACATGCCTCCTTTTACCTATCCGTCACCATATGCCTCCAGCATTGCATTTATAAATCAGGTCAGAACCGACCTGGGCAATGCCAATTCCTTCCTCGCTGCTGACCCGAATCCGGGTGCACCGACTCAGGTCTGCCCGATAGAACTGGGCAAACTGGTCCTCACCCGAGGCGTCTATAAGACCGCGGCCAATGTTACCATTCAGACAGGGGATCTCGTTCTCGATGCCCAGGGCGATCCGAATGCCGTCTGGATTTTCTCTATCGGCGGCACTCTGTCCACCGGTGCTCCAGGTGGCAACATTAAACTGATTAATAAAGCACAAGCCAAGAACATCTATTGGCGGACAAGCAGCTCAACGATTATTGGAGCGGGTAAGGCTTTTTATGGCAACGTTTTTGCCTGGTCACAGGTAAATGTGCTCGCCGGTGCTAATGTAACGGGCAGATTGTTTGCAGTGACTGATCAGGTCACCTTGATTTCCAATGCCGTTACCAAGGCTCCGTAAAGCATGCGCTATCCGGGGTGAAAGCCGGACAGGTAAAGGGGGAGACAGGCAATTCAGCCTGCCTCCTTCAGGAAGTCGCAGGTATTCAAGACCTGACAAGTGGCCATGATAACAGATTCGGCCCAGGGATGGCGCGTCACCTTGACGGGAGCCAGTCTCCGCAGCATTCCGGGAATCATCCTGCTTAGAGTCAATCTTCAACCATGACCTGTTCAATTACACCGGCGGTGTGTTGCAGCCATGCAAGCTAACCTTCTATAAAAGAAGCAAGAGAGGTAACAAATGATTTATTTCGAGAGTTTTCTAGTAGTTTCCAGTTTGATTCTGGCAAGCCAGTACCTGGCGTATTGCGCCTCAAGGAAAAATAAATCGGCCCAAGGCAATGGGCTGATGACAGAATTGCCGCTGATTAAATTAAGCGAGGATATCGATAGTTTTATGACCGGATTCGCCAAAGGCTGCAACAAAATGCAATAGATTCAGGGTTACAATGCTTTGCTCGACGGCATCAGGATGGGTGCCATTGAGTCTCCCTTTTGCGAATCGCCGCCTGATATTTTTTCCAGCAGTTGCAATTGCCCGCCAAAAGCGGGCTTTTCTTTGTCGGCTCAAATGAGCTGCTGACTTTCCTTGGCGGAATAATCTGCTATCATATGACTGCAGGTAAATGCTCCAAGGAGGCGTCTATGAAAATCCCGGGATATTTCCCCCTGGTTCTGCTGCTGTTATGCGGCAGTGTTGCTGCTGTAGCTGCTGAAGACAAAGCCATGGCAGGACCGGAGAGTGCCGCGGCTCATGACCACGCGACCTGGAAGGAAAAACGTTTTGTCGCAATTCCGGATGCTGACGGCGTCCAGCGGGTGGAAATCGTCGGTGGAGAGTATTTTTACGATCCCAACTATATTGTGGTGAAAAAGAACCGGCCGGTGGAGATGAAATTCAGGAAGGCAGCGGGCTATATCCCTCATAACCTGGTCGTCAAGGCTCCGGAGGCGGGTATCAATATCAATCTTGAAATGAAAGGTGATTCCCGGACGGTGAAATTTATCCCCACAAAGGTCGGCAAATACCCGATGTATTGCGACAAGAGCCTGATGTGGTTCAAGACCCACCGTGAAAAAGGTATGGAAGGGATGATCGAGGTAATCGAATAATGGAGTTTCCATTGATCAGCAGGGAACTGGTTGCGAATCTGAAACTGGTTCATGGGCTCTTTAATTTTACCTTGATGTGCCTGTTTGTAATTCATGGTCGTTATGGACTGCAGATCAGAAAGGAACGAAAGGGAAAGAGACCGCTGCCGTTCATGGCAATCAGGCGTCATCGGCGGTTCGGGCCGATCCTGGCGGTTCTGGGGTCGGGAGGTTTTTTTGCCGGGCTCACCCTGGTACTTCTTGATACCGGGAAGGTCTTGAGCTATCCTTCCCATCTGTCAGCAGGGGCAGCCATAATGTTCCTGCTCTTCAGTACCTATCTGGTAGCGAAGAAGATTACGGCTGGAGACAACCCCTGGCGGGAGATACATTTTCGGCTGGGAATCGCCATCCTGACGCTCTACATTGTCAATGTGTTCCTGGGCATCGGCGTGCTTCTCTAAAGGTTGCGCCAGTCCGGCAATGGCCGGTTGCCGCATAACAGATGAAGGCAGATTTCCTCTGCTTCATATTGTGGGCATAATTTTTAGCGGAGGTTCACCATGACCACAAGACAATTCTCCCGTGTCCCTTTCCATGTAGGCGCAACGGTCAAGATAGCCGGGCGCCGCTTCCAGGGGGATGTCGAAAACCTCAGCATGCATGGCATGTTTCTGGTCACGGACGAGCGCCTGCCTGCGGGTGAAATGGTGGAGATTACCATCATCCTTTCCGGCATCTCGCCGGAGATCGCCATCACGATCAATGGCAGGGTCAGCCGTCTGGGGGATGACGGCCTCGGTTTCAGCTTCGAAAAGATCGATCTGGACTCATATACGCACCTGAAGAACATTATCTCCTACAACATCGACGATGCCGAAAAGGTAATGGAGGAGATCGTCCATTCCATCGATGAGAAGCTTGCTGCCGAGAAGTGAAGCGACCCCGGTGCATTCACCACCCTTTTTGACTCTGCCACAAAGTTCAGTTTTTCAGATAAACAGGTTGCCATGTCTAAAACCGGACTGCCGGCCCAGAAATATCAGCCCAGAGGGGTTACGCTGCTGTACGAGGATGCCGATATCCTCGTGGTGGACAAGCCATGCGGACTTCTCTCCATGGGCACCGAGCGGGACAAGTCACGGACTGTGCATTCGATCCTCAATGACTATGTCCGCAAGGGGAACCCCAGGTCACGTAACCGTGTCTACATCGTGCACCGACTGGATCGTGACACATCCGGGATTCTGCTCTTTGCCAAAAGCGAGCAGGCCAAGCTGTTCCTGCAGTCAGACTGGGAAAACAACAGCAAAATCTATCTGGCAGTAGTGTCCGGCCATATCACCCCCCCGCAGGGTACAATCAGCAGTTATCTGGTCGAGAATGCCGCTTTTATGGTCTATTCCACCCCTGACCCGGCCAAGGGCAAGCTTTCGCAAACGGCATACACACTCGTGAAGGAGCAGAAAGGGCTCAGCCTGCTGCAGATTCGTCTGTTAACCGGCAGAAAGCATCAGATCCGGGTACAGTTCGCGGAAAAAGGGCATCCGGTTGTCGGCGACCGGAAGTACGGCCGGAATGCTGCTGCGTATCCCAATCTGGCGCTGCATGCCTGGGCGATCTCCTTTACCCACCCTGTGAGCGGCGCAAGACTTCGTTTCGAGACTCAAATCCCCCCCCTTTTTAGCCGCTTGGTCGGACAGTTCGCACTTCCCGGCCTCTGAACCGGATTCAGCCCTTAAGAAGAGTGAACAACAGAGCTATTAATTGACATCTGCATTGGTAAGAAATTCAGGTTATAATATATGCAGGCAACAGGGAAAATCTTCCAGTTGCCACAAGGCTGCTAAAATCCAGATGGGGGCATGAGATGACAGACAGACATTCAGACGGCGAAGAAACCCTTCGGATCAGGGAGATGACTATCGATGATTTTCCCGAGGTCTTTCATATCGGCGAGCAGGTCTTTACGGCTGACTATTCCCAGAGCCTTTACCGGACCTGGGATGAGTACGAAATCACCACCCTCTTCAATTCCGACAGCGAACTCTGTCTGGTGGCGGAAGCAGGGGGGGGATTCTCGGTTTTTCCCTCGGGACAACAGTAACGAAGCACAACTCCCCGTGGAAATACGGCTATCTTGTCTGGCTGGGGGTGCGCAGCGATATTCAGCAGGGGGGGGTGGGGAGCGGACTGTTCAAGGAGATCAAACGCCGCATGAAGGAGCAGGGGGTGCGGATGATCATCATCGATACTTCGGCCGACAACCTGCCTGCCATCCGTTTTTTTCAGAAACAGGGATTTGGTGATACTCAGGAGCATGTCTATATGTCCCTCAATCTGGCGCGCAAAACGAAGAAGAAGCACCCGAAGAAGCCATGACCGCCAAATTGGACAGAGTCTGGTCCGCAATCAAGCCGCAGCGGCTGAACAGATTGCTGCTTGATATGCTCGATATCTACTCGCCATCCGGCAAGGAAGAGGATATTCAGCTTTTTCTGGAAGATTACCTCAGTCGTGCTGGTTTCAGTGTGGAGCGTCAGGGGGTGGAGGAGGAGCGCTATAACCTCCGCGTCACCATGGGCAAGGGCGAGCCGCAGCTCTATCTCGTCGGCCATGTCGATACTGTTCCGGCCTGGGATCTGGAGAGTTTCGGACCGGAGGAGAAAAACGGCAGCATCCGCGGTTTGGGGAGCGCCGACATGAAAGGGGGCTGCGCCGCAATGGTGGAGGCCTGGATCGCTCTCGGCGAGGCGCTGCAGGCGGACGAGTTGCCGCCGGTCGGTCTGCTCCTGGTGGTGGGGGAAGAGGAAAACGGTGACGGCAGCGCTACCTTTCTTGAGACCGCTGCACCCCCCTGGGTCGTTATCGGCGAACCGACCGGGCTGGTGGCCTGTTTCGCCCATTACGGCTATCTGGAGGCAGGTTTCGTCACCCACGGCATTCGCAGCCATTCGTCACTGCCGGAACTGGGCCACAACGCGGTTGAATCGATGCTCATGGTGCTGCTGCTGCTGGGCAACGATCCTCTCTTTGAGCGGCAAAGCACAGAGATCGTCTACTCGATCCGGGAGATGAAATCGTCCCGGGCAGGTTTTGTCGTTCCCGATCGTTGTGAGACCTGGATCGACCTGCATCTGCCGCCTGACAAGGATCCTGTCGCCCTGCAGGACGAGATTCGCCGCATAGTTGCCGACGCCGACCGTTTTATCCCCGGTCTTGATCTGAGCGTAGATTTCGATTTTGCTGCCAGTGGCTACAGCATCAGCAACGACAACCGGCTCGTCCGCGTTTTGCAGGAGATCTACCCGCAGTTGGGGTTGCCGCTCAGGCAGGATGCTTTTCGCTCACATTCCGACGGCAATCTCTTTTTTGCCGCAGGAGTAAAGCCGCTCATTCTCGGTCCGGGCTATCTGGAAACCGCCCACACCCCTGATGAGCAGGTCATGTTTGCCGAAGTGGAGGCTGCTGCCCGCATATATGCGGCGCTCTGTCTGCGGATGGTTACCGCAGGCGTTTTGTGACCGACGTACTTTTCAGCCACGGCTGCTGTCCTGACTGTTTTGCCAAGGAGTATGAAGAGAGAGAAGCAGAAAGATGAGCCGCTATAATGACCTGCACCACTTTAGTGGCAGAAGTATTAGCCGGTCAGGCCGAAAAGAGTGTATGCTACACAACCGGATAAATTCCGTGCCTTGACATTTGGCGGCACTGTACAAATCTTCAGCAAAATGCCTCATTACTATAGGAGTCTTTTCATGGACCAGTTCAACCCAAGCTATCCCCGCAGCGCCGACCAGATCGTCATCGCCCAGAACAGTCTCATCAGGCAGGTCTATGCCTGGATGGGGGGCGGTCTGCTGATTACCGCCTTTCTGGCCATGGTCACCGTCTCCTCGCCGGCGCTGCTTAATGCCGTTTACGGTAATCGCCTCGTCTTCTACGGACTGATCATCGGTGAACTCGGTCTGGTGTTTGCCATCTCCGGTGCCATCGACAGGCTCAGCGCCGCTACGGCGTCGTTTCTCTTCATTCTCTACGCCGCCCTGAATGGCGTTACCATGGCGGTTATCTTTGCGGTCTACACCGCCGAATCGATCAGCTCCACCTTTGTCATCACCGCTGCCACCTTCGGCGCCATGAGCGCCTACGGCTACCTGACGAAAAAGGATCTGACCGGCTGGGGGAGTTTCCTTTTCATGGGGCTGATCGGCGTGGTCATCGCCTCGGTGGTCAACATCTTCACCCAGAGCAGCGCTGCTTCCTTTATTATTTCCGCAGTCGGCGTGATCGTCTTCACCGGGCTGACTGCTTACGACACCTGGAAGATCAAAGCCATGGCAACGGCCGGCGCCGAAGGGCGCAAGCCGGCCATCCTCGGGGCACTGACCCTCTATCTCGACTTCATCAACCTGTTTCTGATGCTCCTGCGACTGCTCGGCAATAGACGTTAATCAACCAGGATCTGGCTAAGGCTGAAGGTTTATTAAACCTTATCTCTTTCAGCCTTCAGTCTATTAACCGTAATTACAGGAAATTTATGACAATACGCTGGTACCCCGGACATATGGGCAAGGCCCTTGAGGAGATTCAGGACCTGATCAAAAAAGTAGATGTGGTGATCGAAGTGCTTGATGCCCGGCTGCCCTATTCAAGCGCCAATCACAAGCTGCAGGAGCTGCGGCGCACCAAGCCATGGATCAAGGTGCTGAACAAGCACGATTTGGCTGACCCGGCCATTACCAAGGCGTGGGTGCGGGAGTTCGAAAAACAGTCGGGGATGCGGGCCCTGCCGATGTCGGCTAAAAAACATGGCGATACGAAACCGCTGATCAGGCTCTGCCAGCTGCTGGCGCCGAACCGGGGCAAGCCCGGCCTGCCGGTGCGCACCATGGTGGTCGGGATTCCCAACGTGGGCAAATCCACCCTGATCAATACCCTGGCAGGTAAACGTATGGCAAATGTTGGTGACCGTCCGGCGGTAACCACCACCACCCAGCGGATCGATCTCCACAACGGCGTCGTCCTCTCCGATACACCTGGAGTACTCTGGCCGGACATGAGCGACCAGGAGGGGGCTTTCCGACTGGCCGCCAGCGGCGCCATCGGCGCCAATGCCATGGACTACACCGAAGTCGGCCTTTTTGCCGGTGAATACCTGCTACGCCGCTATCCGGCGCTGCTGCAGGAACGCTATGAACTAAAGGAGCTGCCCGAATCCTCCTATGACCTGATCGAGGCCGTCGGTCGCCGCCGCGGGCTTCTGGCCACCGGCGGGATTGTCGATCAGCACAAGGCTGCAGAGGCACTGCTGCGCGAGCTGCGAGCCGGCAAGATCGGCCGCATCAGTCTGGAAGAGCCGCAAGTGGAAATAGTGAAAAGTGAAGAGTGAATTCAGCATAGTTACAGATAGCTAGTCTGAAGAGTGAAGGAATAGAAGCTGTAAATTTAGCTACCCTTGCCGCAAGAGTAGCTTTTTCTTTTGCCCTGAGCCCCAAGCCCTCAGCTCTCAGCTCTCAGCCTGAACACCTAAAGGACATTTATGGCCATAACTGCTCAACAACTGGCAACCATCTTGCGCTGCATCATCGAAGAAACCGGGCTGAGGCCGGTACAGGTAGAACAGACCGTGGCGCTGCTCAAGGAAGGGAGCACGGTCCCCTTCATCGCCCGTTACCGCAAGGAGCAGACCGGCGAACTGGACGAGGTTGAGATACGTACCATCGAGGAGCGCTTCGGCTACTTCAGCGAACTGGAAGAGCGCAAGACGACCATCCTTGCCACCATCAGCGAGCAGGGGAAACTGACCCCGGAGCTGCAGGCCTGTATCGGGGCCACGCGCCTGAAGGCCGAGCTGGAAGACCTCTACCTCCCCTATAAGCCGAAGCGCCGCACCAAGGCGACCATCGCCCGGGAACGCGGTCTGGAGCCGCTGGCCGATCTGATTGCCGCCCAGGCGCTGACAGCCGGGAGACCCGAAGACGTGGCCGGACCCTTTGTTGACCCTGCCAGAGATGTGCCGGATGCCGTCGCCGCTCTGGAAGGGGCGGGGCATATCCTGGCCGAACGGCTGGCTGACGATGCCGATGCCCGTGCCATGGTGCGGCGACTGACCTGGGCGCAGGGTCTGTTCAGTTCAAAGGTGGATGCGGCCTGTCGCGAGCAGGTTACCAAGTTCGAGATGTACTACGACTATCGCGAGCCTCTCAAATCGGTCCCTTCTCACCGGATGCTGGCCATGCGGCGCGGGGAGAAGGAAGAGGTGCTGTTTCTCTCCCTGCTTGCGCCGGTTGAGGAGATACTGGCCGGGCTGCAGCGCCGGCTCGTGACAAAGCCGAGCATCTTTCGGCCAATGCTTGAGGGGGTGGCGCATGACGCCTACAAACGGCTGATTGCCCCGTCCATCGAGGTTGAGCTGCGGCTGGAGGCAAAGAACCTGGCTGACGAGGCCGCCATCCGGGTCTTCGCGCAGAACCTGCGCAATCTTCTGCTGGCGCCGCCTGCCGGGGGAAAGCGGGTGCTCGGGATCGACCCGGGGCTGCGCACCGGCTCAAAGCTGGCAGCGGTGGACGCAATTGGCAGGTTTCTGGAACATGTCACCATCTATCCGCACACCGGCGCCGGCCGTATCCCCCAGGCACGCCAGGATCTGCTCCGGCTGGTGGAGCAGCATGATATCGAGATGATCGCCATCGGCAACGGCACGGCTGGCCGGGAGATGGAGCTTTTTACCAATGAAACCCTGGCTGCAGCCGGGCGGAAGGTGCCGGTGGTAATGGTCAGCGAGGCCGGCGCCAGCATCTATTCCGCCTCGGAGATCGCCCGGGAGGAGTTTCCGGAGCTGGATCTGACGGTGCGGGGGGCCATCTCCATCGCCCGCCGGCTGCAGGACCCGCTGGCCGAGCTGGTGAAGCTCGATCCGAAGGGCATCGGCGTGGGACAGTACCAGCACGACGTCAACCAGTCCATGCTGAAAAAGATGCTGGACGATGTGGTTGAGTCGTGTGTCAACTTCGTCGGCGTTGATCTGAACACTTCCTCGTGGGCGCTGCTCGCCTATGTCTCCGGTGTCGGCCCGTCACTGGCAAAGGCAATTGCCGCTCATCGCGACGCCCATGGCCCGTTCCCGACCCGCAAGGCGCTTTTGAAGGTGGCGCGCTTCGGTGCCAAGGCCTTCGAACAGTCGGCCGGTTTTCTCCGCATCCGCGGCGGTGCCCACCCTCTTGATAACAGTGCCGTGCACCCGGAGCGTTACCCTCTGGTAGAATCCATGGCGCGTGATCTGGGGGTGAAGCTGGAGCAGTTGGTCGCCGATCCGGCCCTGGCGATCAAAATCGAACCTGCCCGTTATGTGACGGCGGCGGTGGGGCTGCCGACGCTGCGGGATATTCTGGAGGAGCTGCAGAAGCCGGGGCGCGATCCGCGCAAGCAGTTCGAGACGGCATCGTTTCGCGACGATATCCGGGAGATTGCCGACCTGCAGGCGGGGATGATTCTCCAGGGGGTTGTTACCAACGTCACCGCCTTCGGCGCCTTTATTGACATCGGCGTGCATCAGGACGGTCTGGTGCATGTGAGTCACCTGGCCAACCGTTTCGTCAAGAATCCCCATGACGCGGTGCAGGTAGGGGAGCTGGTGAAGGTGAAGGTACTCTCCGCCGATGCCGGCCGCAAGCGGATCGCTCTCTCCATCAAGGAAGCGCACCTGACGAGTCAGCACCGGGCAACGGAGAATTCATGACTACTACAAGCTGCGAATTTTACTGCGAACAGATTCTGGCGGGTAAAGCCGACGTTCCGGTCTACTTCGAGAACGAACGGGTCTTTGCTTTTCACCATACCAATCCCATCTGGGAAAACCATGTCGTCCTCCTCCCCAAAAAGCACGTTGAATCCCTTCTTGCCCTGGAAGAGGCTGATAACGACCTGCTGCTGGAGCTGATGCGGACTGCCAGAATGATTGCCGGGGACTTCATGGCGCGTTTCGGTGCCTGCCGCGTCTATACCAATCTGGGCGATTACCAGTCTGCCAAACATCTCCACTGGCATATCGGCTGCGGCAGGCAGCTGCGACCTTACTGATTCCATAAGTCTTACCGGTTGGAATATTTCCTTGAAGATGACGGACGCGCACCGTTTACGGGGCTATGGGGGAAGGCTATGGGGTCAGGGGAAGGCTATGGGGTCAGGACTTGGGGAAGGGAAGGCTATGGGGTCAGGACTTGAAAACTTGATTCCAGGGGGAAGGCTATGGGGTCAGGACTTGAAAACTTGATTCCAGTAAGTTTCGCCGTAACCGCTCCATTTTTTCCACTAGCACCTGATCTTCTTCACGCCGCCTTTCGATGCGCCGCACGGCGCAAGTCAGTGTTGATGGATCCCGTCGTACATAACCAGCTAATTCCGTAAGCTTCCCACTGCTAAGTTCAAGTGTGGCCCATGCTGCAAGGCTCCGAGCTTCCGAAATCAAACGATTACGGCCGCGGGCACTGAGGCTGTCATCGGTAATGTCATAGAGTTTCTCCACTGCCGCAATGACCGCATTCACATTAGGTTTCCGCTCCGGCAAGCAGTCAGCTTCTGCGAGCACGGTATCGACAAAACTATCATCGCCGAAGATACGACTGTCGGTATTCTTCTCTCCATGAAATTCTTCGCGACGGTCTTCAGCTGCTTTCTCTTCAACGAATTCCGCAAACTTCGTTCGAGCTCTTTTCACATTCTCGGAAAACTGGGAAAGGATCATATTGACCTCCAGCCATGGGAGGCTCTCCTTTCCAAGATATGCCCGATGACTACTCCACTTGTAATCCGCTGGTCGGCTTACCATATGGGCCCGCACCGGATTTAGATGAACGTAGGCCGCCAGTTCCAGCAGGTAAGCATCGGCATCGACCATGACCGCCTTGTATCTCCCTTGGAAAACATGCCCGGTTTTCTTGTGGCGCCAGTTGTACCACTGGGTGTAACGCAGCGACACATTTTGCATGATTCTTGATAACGTCACATCCCCCACTTGAATTTCCAGATGCAGATGGTTGGTCATCAGGCAGAAAGCATGAATCCGGTGATGAAATCGCTCACACGAACTCTGAAGAATCTCGTAGAAGCGATAACGGTCTTTGTCATCCGTGAATATATCCTGGCGGGCATTTCCGCGTAGAATGACATGATAGATTGCTCCACTGCTATGTATGCGTGGTTTGCGTGCCATGGCTAAAGGCTATCACTCCAATTCAAGTTTTCAAGTCCTGACCCCATAGACGCCCCGAACGGACATCACTGATCATTACCACCAACCTGACCTTCGGTGAATGGCCACAGGTGTTCGGTGACAACAAGATGACAACAGCCCTTCTGGACAGGGTCACACATCACTGCGAGATAATCGAAACCGGGAACGAAAGCTGGAGGATAAGAACGAGGATTAATAGCTGAAAACAACTACCTGGGGTGGGTCAATTTTGGACGCCGATTGACACAATGGCTAAAGGCTATCACTCCAATTCAAGTTTTCAAGTCCTGACCCCATAGACTCTCCCTCAATAATGCAATGTCCCTAATTGCCAACAGTTCATTCTCATGCGGTTTTTCTATGGAGTTCTGCCTCCCAGCCAATGCAGGCAAGCTGAACAGTACGCGGTATGGGGCGCGCTCCAGAACCATAGGCGCTAACAGTACGTACAGTAACTCCAAGCTCACGACTTGCAGCAGCAAGAGAGAGCCCGTTTCGGATACGCCAAATAGTAAAAAGATCAGCAGGAGTTTCCGAATGCTGCTCAAGCATGTCGGCAAAGAGTGTGTCTGCTCCAATTTGAATGTCTAACTGGGGCCATTCAGCTTCCCATCCGTACTCTCCCAGAATGACGCCGGAGAATGCAGCAGGTTCACGAAGAGAGGCAAGGCCAGTTAAAGAAAAAATGGAGCCCTTCAAGTTCACTATGCCGCCAGAACCGTCAACAAAACGAACATCGAGGCAATAGTCAGCAGCAGGACTTACAACCGTTAATCTTGGGCGGGTTATCCGTGTAGCGTGTGCCATTGTAGTATCAACTCCTCTCTGTTATCGGCTATCCATCTGAGAGCGTGACGCAGAACCTTTGCAGGTGCTGAGCCATCAATAACTTCCAGCGTCACCAGATTTATTACCGCTTCAAAGTCAGGACCCATTAGATGTATATGCGGAGGGTTGTGATCCTTCTCCCGCAACGTAATCCTGAAGTTTGAAAATCGGTATTTTGTCGTCACAGGTAAAATATATGGAAATATTTTCTATATGTCAAGATGATTACCAGCAGA
>JBBRBA010000043.1:0-26661 GCA_038206285.1 Geobacterales bacterium | reverse complement strand
TCTACATAGCGGGCAGCGGCAAGCAGATATGACTCATCCATGGGGAATGAGGCAAACCGGCCCTGCCAGAGATGACCCCGCCAGTTCTGCCGAAAGTTTATCATGCGGCTGTAGCGCCGGTGGGCCTCGCCAATGCCGCGCCGCAAGCCGTCATCAGATTCCGGTACAGCAATAAGGTGAACATGGTTCGGCATCAGGCAGTATGCCCATATTTCTACTGAGCATTTCCGGCACCATTCGGCCAGCAGTGCAGTATATGCCTGATAATCCTCATCGCAGAAGAATGTGGGCAGCCTTCTGTTCCCTCGTTGGGTAACGTGGTGGGGTATTCCGGCAGCTATAACGCGAGCAATTCTGGCCATGTGCCGAATTTAATTGAATAGAGCTAACAAGTCAATAGGCGATTAAATATGGTGTCCCCAGAATTCCTGGTGTCCCCAGAATTCCCCAGAATTCGTTAGCATAGTTGCGGAGAATTAGAAACGGATTTATTAAATTCCATTTTCAACGCATAAATAGTTGCATGACATTGATGTCATCAGGTAAATTTCATGCTTGGCAACCAGCTGAAAAGGAGAAGTTATTTATGATTCCTGTGCCGTAATGCCGCTTCTCAGGAGCGTCTCCTCTGCCGTTGCTTTTGCCGGCTGCATTTGTTATAACTGCTTCACCTAAATATCTCTCAGGGGGAGACTCGCCATGCAGTTCCTGTCCCAGGTTTTGACAAATACAGAGGTTTCGCCGGGCTATTTCCGGATGCAGATGACTGCCCCGCCGGTAGTTCTGGATGCTGTAGCCGGCCAGTTTGTTATGGTAAAGGTCAGACGCGCCATCGATCCGCTTTTGCGTCGTCCCTTCGGCATCTATGACATGGGAACCTTTATTACCCCTTATACCGACTGCGGTCACCAGACTTTTGTGGAAATACTCTATAAAGTGGTGGGTCAGGGAACGGCGATGCTGGCCGATCTCCATCAGGGGGATCATCTCGATATCATTGCGCCGCTTGGCAAGGGCTTTGACCTCGGCGAGGAAGGCGAAGAGAAGATCCTTATCGGCGGCGGGGTCGGGCTTGCCCCTCTTTATCTGCTGGCAAAGGAGCTGGTGAAGTCGCACAAGGTGCGGCTCTTTGCCGGTGGCCGGAGCAAGGAGGATGTCCTCTGCATTACCGAATTCGAGCGCCTCGGTGTGGAAACCTATGTTGCCACTGATGACGGGACGCTGGGGGACAGGGGGCTGGTGACTCAGGTGATGATGAAACATCTGGCTGCCGGTGGCGGGCCGAAAAGGCTCTATGCCTGCGGCCCGTTCCCGATGCTGCGCGCCGTGGCCGGTATTGCCGAGGAGATGCAGGTCGACTGCCAGGTGTCGCTGGAGGCGTTCATGGCCTGCGGTATGGGCGCTTGTCTCGGCTGCGTGGTAAAGGGGGTCAACCATTCGGTGGAGACCCCGGACTACCGTTGCGTCTGCAAGGACGGCCCTGTTTTCGATTCGATCGATCTTTCGTGGGATTAAACTTGCCGGGGGCTGAGGGCTGAGGGAACTATAAAACCTGCTGCGGCGGTAGATGGAGTGATAGATGATCAAACCTAATATGTCTGTCGAGATTGCCGGGATCAAGATGCGTAATCCCGTAATGACCGCCTCGGGTACTTTCGGCTATGGCGAAGAGTTTAGCGGTTACATGAACCTTGAATCGATCGGTGCCATGATAACCAAAGGGCTCTCCCTGAAACCGAAGGCCGGCAATAACACGCCGCGGATTGTGGAGACCCCGGGGGGGATGCTGAACGCCATCGGCCTGCAGAATGTCGGCATCGAGGCGTTTATTGCGAAAAAGCTGCCTTTTCTGCGCCGGGTGGACACCCCGGTCATTGTCAATCTCTACGGCAACTCGCTGGAGGAGTACGGTGAGCTTGCCGCCAGAATTGACGGAATAGCCGAGGTCGCCGGTGTTGAGGTGAATATCTCCTGCCCGAACGTAAAACAGGGGGGGATCGTGTTCGGCACCGACCCGGCAGCCGCGGCGCAAGTGGTCGCCCTGGTGCGGCGTGAGACCAGCAAGCCGCTCATCGTCAAGCTGTCGCCCAATGTAACCGATATCACCCTGATGGCCAAGGCCTGTGTCGATGCCGGAGCAGAGGCGCTGTCGCTCATCAACACCCTGACCGGCATGGCGATAGACCTGCAGTCAAGACGTCCGGTGCTCGCAAATGTCACCGGCGGGCTCTCCGGCCCGGCGATCAAGCCGGTCGCCCTGCGGATGGTCTGGCAGGTGGCTAAAGCGGTAAACGTGCCGATAATCGGCATCGGCGGAATCATGAACGCAACGGATGCACTGGAGTTCATCCTTGCCGGAGCGACGGCGGTGCAGATAGGGACAGCCAACTTCCTCACCCCGGCAGCGTCGCAGGAAATTGCTGCCGGAATGCAGCAGTGGCTGACTGCCAACAGGGTAGGGGATATAAGGGAATTGATCGGCGCGCTCAAATCCTGAAACAGAAGAGGCTTTTGCAAATGGTTGTCATCCCCGAATGCCTATATCGGGGATCCAGCCTTTTCAGACAGTCAGGACATGGATTCCCGATCAGAATCTCTTCGGGAATGACAATGTGTTGATTGCAAAAGGCTTCAGCACGGACAGGGGCAAATGATCTACAAACGTCTCCTCAAGGTGATAGCGGCACTTGCTACGGTATTCATCGCCGGGGTGCTCGGCTACAGGGCCATCGAGGGGTGGAGCCTGTTCGACTCCCTCTATATGACCGTCATCACCATCGCTTCCGTCGGCTACGGCGAGATCCACCCACTCTCCTTCGAAGGTCGTCTGTTTACCATCGTCCTCATCCTTTGCGGTTCAGCAACCCTTATCTACGGTCTTTCCATATTGACCGCCTTCATTGTCGAGGGTGAGCTTACCGATATTCTCAGGAGACGCAAGATGCTCAAGAAAATTTCCGGCCTGCAGGGGCATTTCATTGTCTGCGGTATGAGTGCCACCGGCAGGTACGTGATTGATGAACTGAAAAAGACCGGCCGCTCGTTTGTGGTCATTGAGAGGGATCCGGAAAAGGTCAGGGGGCTGAACGGGGAAGGGATTCTGGCCATCGAAGGGGATGCCACCAACGATGCGGTGCTGCAGGCGGCTAACGTGGACAGGGCCGGCGGGCTGCTCACCACTCTCCATGCCGACTCCGACAATCTGTTCGTGGTGGTTACGGCGCGCGGACTCAACCCTTCGCTGAAGATAGTTGCCAAGGCGATAAATGAGGAGTCGGAGCGCAAGCTCAGGCAGGTGGGGGCGGACAGCGTGGTCATGCCCAATTTCATCGGCGGCTTAAGGATGGCTTCGGAGATGATCAGACCTTCTGTGGTCAGCTTTCTGGATGTCATGCTCAGAAGTCAGGATGCCACCGTTCGCGTGGAGGAGATCAGTATTCCGGCCGGGTCGCGACTTGCCGGGAAGAGCCTGATCGACTCCGCCATCATGGATACCGAAGGGGTGACCGTGGTTGCCATCAGCGACGGGAAGAAATCCTACAGGTTCAATCCTCCCCGCAGCCGGCTTCTTGTTGAAGGGGACGTAGTAATTGTCATGGGGATCGTCGAGAACATTCTGAAGCTCAAAGCCAGAGCGGAAGCGGTTTGAGGGCAATACCCCCTGATTGATCTTAATACGGGAACGATAGTGTTCTGAACAAGAGCTGTTGGCAGGTATCAGGAGGTAATAAATGTTGAGAGCCATAATTTGTCTGGTTGCTGTTCTGGTCCCGGTACTGACTTACGCCGAGCTGATTGAGTTGAAATGTACCGGCGAAAAGTATGTTTATAACTCAGACCTGAAACCGACAATCAATGAAAACGTAGTTCAGACAATTGTGATAAACACCAAGGCAAAGAAGTTGGACCTGGTAATCGGTGTAAAATCAAAAACCGTCAAGTATACGGATGACAGAAATATCATAAGGGTGAAGTTCATCCCGGATGTCTTCGCTCTGGATGACAAGATTTTATATGAAATACTTATGTTGAACAGATATACCGGTGAATTAATCTCAAGTTATCAGTTTGAAAATAAAGAATCCTGGAATTACTCATTTATTGGAAAGTGCGAACCGACCAAGAGGAAGTTCTGAGATAAATTATAACCGGTTATTTTCAATAGCGGCAGCTGGAAAGTAATCTGAAAACTGAAGGTGCCGTATGAGCTATATTAATAGCGTAAATAGTGAATCAAAAATATAAAACATGACCGAACTGCTAAAACCAGAAGGCAGTTGTAAAAAATTGACTCCGGTACGGAAAAGATCTAGATTCATCATGTCCGGTTCTACTGGCAGAGATAGTTGACGCTTCAGCAGTACATGGCTGCGGCAATCAGGGGGCACTCTTGGCAATAACACTGCTGGATATGCTGTTGAATGCCAGAATCATTACTCGTGACCAGTTTGACCAGGCACTGCGTAATCGTGTTATTTACGGGGGGAAGATCGGTTCGAGTCTGATCGAGCTCGGCTATGTGAGCGAGGTAGAGTTGGCCCGCTTTCTCAGCAACAAGCTTGGTGTTCCTTATGTCAAACCTGACCAGCTACTGTCAATCCCTGCCGAAACCATCAGCCTGCTGCCACGAGAACTGGCGCTGAAATTCGGGGTCATCCCCTTGAGCCTTGACAAGAAAAGGCTCAATCTGGTCATGTCTGATCCTGCCGACCTGAAAGCTATCGACGAAATCGCCTTCATAACCGGTTATATCATCCGCCCCCTTATCACTCCCGAGGTTCGCCTGGTGCAGGCTCTCGGCATCTACTACCGGACCGAGGTCGATCCCCGTTTCCAGAAAATCATCGAAGGGGTCGATGCCCGCAAGCGCGAAGAAGCGCTAATCCCCTTAATTACTACCCTTGAGGAAGAAGAGCTGGAAGAGGCCGAGATTGTTGAAGGCGCGCAGTGGAGTGAGCGGATCAACAGCTTTGCCCCGGACGAGATTTCCATCGGTCTGTCCCGGGCAGAGAACAGGGACGAAATTGCCGACCTGGTGATTGACTACCTCGGGAAGAAGCTGGACAAGGCGGCTCTCTTTCTGGTCAGGGACGATATGGCTATCGGCTGGAAAGGGTTCTGCTACCAGGAGGCGATTCCGGACATGGAAAAGATCCGCATACCTCTGACCGGAGAATCAGCCATGAAAGCAGTGGCAGACGGTGCGGGCCGCTATCTGGGGCCGTTGGCGAACAGTAATGCCAATAACCGGTTGCTGGAGGCTATGGGTGGCAACAGGCCGAAAGCGGTGCTGCTTATGCCGCTTCTTATCTCCGGGCGGATAGTAAATATTCTCTATGCCGAAGGGGGTAAACATTTGGGAGAGATGGTGCCAGGACTTCATAAATTACTCCTCAAAGCCTCCCTTGCCTTCGAGGTATTGATTTGCCGGGAGAAGATCCTCATGCTGTAACGCCTCCGGAGAGCGTAAGTATTATTACCGATTTCAAAGCCTGACCATCAGGCTATAATCCCCATCAGCGCAAGGAGTAAAAATGAAACGACTGATTATTGCAGTTATTGCCACGACACTCGCACTGCCGGCCATTGCCATGGCCAACGATACCATTGACAAGGCTGCCAAGGAAAAAGGCGCTGTCAAAACAGCGTCCGGCATGGTCTACAGATCCATCAAGGACGGCAGCGGTATATCGCCTAAAGCCAGCAACACCGTCGAAGTCAACTATCGCGGTACTCTGCCTGACGGCAAAGAATTCGACAGCTCCTACAAACGCAAGCAGTCGATCAAGTTTCCACTTACCGGGGTCATCCCCTGCTGGACCGAAGGGGTTCAGTTGATGAAAACCGGCGGCAAAGCCCAGCTTGTCTGCCCGCCTGAACTCGCCTACGGCGCCCGTGGCGCCGGCAGGGATGTGCCGCCGAATGCAACCCTCATCTTTGAAGTTGAACTGCTCGCCATTCAATAACGGCAGCCGGCCGGTTTGGCTGCGCTCCTGAACAGACGGCAACTCCGGCCGGATAAGAAAAGCCCGCTTTATGCGGGCTTTTTCGCTGGAAATCTACTGAGGCTTGCGCGGCTCCAGGGCTGCCTGGCATCCGGGACTGGTCTATGCCGCCTTCGAGGGCTTTTCTCTCACGAAGCCGGGCAGTAAGAAAGTTAATAACCAGAGCCGTTCCTGCCCGTCATAATAGCCGCAACTCCCTTTTATTGTTAGTTTCTATTAAGTTGACCGGGCATCTCCTGCATGCTAGCTTTTGGCCCTGTCAAATGCTCCATCTTAATTAAAAAGCAGTTTCAACAACCATCCCAGCCTCTAGCGCCAGACACCGGCAGCTTCATTGCCGCCAGAGATGTATCAAAATGAGCGACAAAAGCAGCCGTCTTGAAAGGGTTCGCAATAATTTCGTCTTCTTCGGCTTTGGTCTCTCCGGCGCAGCCGCCCTGATCTACGAAGTTGTCTGGACTCGAAGTCTCTCGACGGTCATGGGCTCTTCGACCTATGCGGTCTCGACGATGCTCGCAGCGTTCATGGCCGGTCTTTCAGTGGGAGGCGCACTCGGCGCCTTCCTCAGCCCGAGAATTCGCCGGCCATATCTGGCCTTTGCCTGGTGCGAGTTTGGCATCGGCTCCACCGGGTTGATAACCATTCCGCTGATCCTGGCGGCGACACCGCTCTACATCAAGAGTTTTTACGCTTTTCATCTCTCCTTCAAAGCCTTTTCCATAGTCCAGTTCGCCATAATCTTTGCCATCATGGCAGCGCCGACAACTCTTATGGGACTGACCTTTCCCGTTATCATGAAGATGTTTTCCACCAACGGCCGGGACGTCGGGACACAGGTCGGCCGTCTCTACTGTGTCAACACCCTCGGTGCGATTATCGGTTCTACCGCTGCCGGTTTCTTTCTGATACCTGCCCTCGGCATCAAGGGGACCGCAATCGTTGCCGCGTCAACAAACATTCTCGTGGCGATCATAACCCTCATCCTTTCCGCGAGCGTCAAACAGAGTGCCGCCGCCTTTGCCCTTTTTCTTGGAATGTTTCCCCTGTCCCGGATAGTAAACGTCGAAAGCCTCCCTTTTTTCAGCTACTACAACGCGTTTCGCTTCGGCAGCAATGAAATGGCGAACATCGTCTACCAATCGGTAAGGAACGCTGACGATAGCAGGATACTTTACCGGCATGAAGGAAGCGACGGCAACGTTTCCCTGATCAAATACAGCGTCCCGGGCCATAGCGGGGAAGGGTCATCCGGGACAGTTCTCATCAACGGAAGCAAACGGGAGGGGGGGGACGATCTGGGGTTTGCCCTGCTGGCCTATCTGCCTTATTTCACCCACAGCGGCGGACCACCGGCAACCGCTCTCAACATCGGGCTCGGCTCGGGAAGAACCTTGAGCCATCTTGCCGGATTTCAGTTGCAAAGGATCGATTCGGTGGAGCTGAGTGAAGGCATTATCGAGGTCAACCGGAAGATTCTCAGCCCGGAGCTCTTTGTTGACCCGCGGATAAATCATCTGCAGGCCGACGGCAGAAATTTCCTCCTTGTCGGCGAGCAGCGCTACGACCTGATCATTGCAAGCCCTTCATGGGCGGTCGAGCAGTCCTCTGCCGGCATGCTCACCGATGAATTCTTTGCCCTGGCAAAAAGCAGGTTGGCCAGCAATGGCACCATTGCCGTCTGGATAGATTTCTTCCTCATGTCGCGCAGCGACCTAGATATCATTGCCAGAACTTTTGTGAAAAACTTCGCGCATTCGATGGCATGGTATGTAGAAGGAGATTTCATCATCCTGACCGGTGCAAACGTACCGTTCAGGCATACGCCGGATGAGTTCATGCAGGCGGTCAATTTTTACAATCCCGACCTTCAGGGCCAGTGGAACATAGCCATGAGCGAAGAAATGATTTCGAACATCCCGCCGGGACCGCTGAACACCGATGACAAGCCGGTAATAGAATTCACCAATGCCAGAAATCTTATCACCTGGCAGGAGCCGGGCACCTGACAGGCGGCCGGTTAAAACGCAAAATCCTGAAACATGTTGCCTTGAGAATGGTGCCGCCAGAACTCTCGCGAAGCAAAAAAAGCCGATTACCCTGCAGGCAGTCCCCATGAGTTTTGCTTTCCGTGAAAATATCAAGGTTAAAATCTTCCGGATTATTGGAAATTTTCAGGAAAGTGTTATACTTCTGCTGATATTACTGTCGATCCTTGCCATCCGGCAGTTGCCGCGGCTGAGCGGTAATCCGGATCACGCTTTTGTAAATGACTATTTCGGTTCATGGTCGGTGAGAAGAATCAGCTGTTAACCATACCAAGGGGGTGTGTATGAAAAAGACTGTGGCAGTAATGCTGGTGGCAGCAATGTCGTTTGGGGCGGTGTCTCTTGCCGTGGCCGTGACCGGTGACCAGCAGGTCAAGGAGAAGACGGTCGCGAAGAATGTCAAGGCGCGCGGCGCAAAGGAAAAAATGATGCCGGTGCCGGATGTGCAGCTGAAGCGTTTGTCCAAGGGACTACAGCTGACAACTGAGCAGCAGAAGCAGATCAGACCGATGCTGGTGACGGAGTATGCCAGGCTGAAAGAGATCAGAGAGGACGAGAACCTTAGCCCCAAGCAGATTCAGGTTCAGGTTGAAGCATTGCGTACGGCAACGATTGAAAAAATGCAGACCGTGCTGACACCGGAACAGAAAGAAAAGCTCGATCTGGTCAGCAATGAGATCAAGTCGAATAAGCAGAAGCGGATGCAGGAGAACCGCAGGACCCGCATCGGCACCAAGTCTGATCCGCCGCCGCAGGTCGTGAAGTAGCTTCCTGGCTGGAAACTTGGTCCTGCCGAGTTAGTTACGTGCAAAGGGCGGGGGATTCCCCGCCCTTTGCAGCTTCTTCAGTAGCTGTCAAACCATACAGCCGCGTTAATCAGATTCGATCCCCATCTGCTTTTATATAACCTTCACCCATGTAAAGATAGAACGTTATATGCGCATTCACGTTGTTGTTTCCAACCGTGGTTAGCGTCACTTGGCCGCATTGGCCGCCTTCTGCCCAGATCACCCCGGCAGCATCGATCTTGCCGACCTGGGTACGTTGTGTCTTGTTAAATGTTGTGATGAGGGCGGTACCAACTCCTGTTTTGCTGATTGTGGCGGTGAAAGAACCTGTGGAGGTGCCGGCGCCGTTACCGGTAAACATCCCCTGGTAGGTGCCGGCATACTGGCTGATGGCATTGCCCTGCAGGACGGTGACCTTGGCTTTCTTGCCGTTTTTGGTGAGGACGGTGGGTTTGGCATTCAGATCCTTGGAGGTGTTGTTGGCATTTGCACTCAGGGAGAAACTGCCGTTGCCGCTGCCGCTGGTCGGGCTTGCGCTCAGCCAGGCAGATGTGGCGGGAATAATGATGTCCCAGCCGCAACCATCCGGGAGCGAGACAGTTATTGCTGCTGATATGCCGCCAATGACCGGCATAGTTGCTGTTGCCTGGCTTAGGGACGGAATCGGGCATGGCAGGCCTGCCTGCCTGATATCGAAGGCATTGCCGCCGGCGTAAATGGTTGCCTGCCGCTCAAGGTACGCTACGTTGGCGGCAATCTGCAAAACGACTGTCCCGGTGGTTTTGGAAATCTTCGGCAGGTTGGTGATGGTAATCCATGCCGGCAGATTGGTGATTGCGCTCTGGAGGTCTGCTGTTGTCGATCCTTGAGGGACACTGGTTACAAGGTTGAAGTTGGCGGCGGTCGGGCTGAGGGGTTTTTTCAGCGGTTTGGTGATAATAGAGAGAGTCAGTGTTTTTTCGACGGCTTCCTTGTTGAGATCGCTGCCAAGCAGATTTACGATACCGTCGTCAAGGTCGTACCGTGCAGTTACGATCTTTATTTTACCTTGATCGGCAGCTTCTTTCAGAACCGTGGAATCTTCTTCTATCGATACGGCCACGTTGCGAATGTTTTCAAGTATACATGCCTCGACAATTTCTTCTTTGCTGCCACTGGGGTTAAGTGCCAGCACTTCAGTCACTGCCGGTTCTATGGCCTGAATGAGGCTGCCGATGTTGCCGCCAGGAAGAGTCCCGGTAATGTGGGCGTCGTAGGCAGCTGTGACTGCGCCGCAACGCTCGTGACCAAGAACCATGATGAGGGATGAGCCGAGGTGTTCAACGGCGTACTCGATACTCCCAAGTTCAAGAGGTGAGACAACATTACCGGCCACCCTGACAACGAAGATTTCGCCCAGACCTTTATCAAAGAGGATTTCCGGCGAAACGCGCGAGTCAGAACAAGTGAGGACGACAGCGTACGGTTTTTGTCCGGTAGCAACCTGCTGGCGGACTTCAAGGGAAGATTGCTTTTCCAGGTTCCTGAAATTACCTTCGATAAACTTGTGGTTACCTTTCATGAGCATGGAGAGCGCCTCATCCGGGGTGACTGCCGCCTGGGTAAAAGCGGCGGACAGCAAGCCTGTCAGCATCACCATAACAAAAGTAATATTCCTTATCATAACTAAACTCCATCGAGGAAATTTAATCCGCAACATGACATGGGTAGCTGCTAGGGTCAATCGGATAAATAATATGTACAGCGAATCCTCTAAACCCCCTGTTTAGAAACAAGTTATTGAATAACCTCGAATCCCTTTGACCGACATGGAATATCGTGTTTCTGCGCTAAACTTGATAAGCAAAATTCTGCGCCAGATAGAGGACGGAATGGGTTGTCTGGAAGGCTGTCGGCTCATGTTGACAGCCTTTATCTTTGGAAACGGCGCATATTTGGCAGGGACCCTCTGGCGGGAACAGTGCTATAATAAGTTCATGCAGAAGAGTTTGCCGGTACTGCTCCAATTATGTATGAAAGGGGGTGAGGGAAATGACATCAATCGGCTGGGAATTTTTCGGTATCAAATTCAGTATGCTGATGACCATGCTGGTATCGGTCTTTATCTTCCTGAACGTATGGCTCGTGACAAGGAAAAACGATCATTTCATTCATGTCGACAAAATGGCAGGAGATGAAGGCGAAGAGTGACCGCTTTAATAGCGAAAAAGTCTGAAAGGGGGTGGCGAGCATGAGAGGCATGAAAAGACCTAAAATGACGGGACGCGAGATGCGGATGATAGCTGTCAGCAAGCATGAACTGCTGCTCCGCCGCACAGCCAACCATAGAGCCCATGTCATAACCGCTCACGGCAAGATTATATCCGGTCGTAAAGGCCGTTAAGGGGAGCGGGGAAAGTATGTCAACCGGAAAACCTGCATGCCATTATTCCCGGATCAGGGCTGAAATTGACTGCCCAGGCGGCGAAGACGGTGACTGAAATGAGATAGCGAGAAGCAAAAAAGCCGGGTACCCTGCATGGGTTACCGGCTTTTATTTTACGCCTCCTGATGAAACATCTATACCCGGAACGACTTCATTTCCCGGCGTAATGTCTCTATCTGTTTAAACAGTTTGGCAACAGATTCGTCCAGTGCAACTCTCCACCAGCGGTTTTGCTGCGGATGAGAGCATGACCTGCTGACATTAGTCGTGGCAGAGCGTGATTTATCGCCGTTCTGCGGTAAACTGATAAACAGTCTGCAGTTATGCGCTGCAACAGGAGAGGAACACCATGACAGTTAATGAGTTGTTCTGGAAGGCTGCCGATCAGGATGCCCGGCTGGCAGAGCTTATCAGCCTTGAGGGGGAGTTGCGGGAGGCGCCACTGCGGCGGGATGTCCGTTCTCTCGGTTTGCTGCTCGGTCTGGTCATCAGGGAGCAGGCCGGCGAGCAGGCCTTTCTGTCCGAGGAGGAGTTGCGCCACCTGGCAATCAGGCATCGGCAGCTGAACGACAACCAGGGGGAGGCGTGTCTCGATTATCCCGGCGAGCAGGAGCTGCTGTCGAGGGCGCTGGGGATTATCGGCGGGATGAGCGTTGCCGCCGCCTACCAGATCGTCAAGGCTTTTTCCACCTATTTCGAGCTGACCAATCTGGCGGAAACCAACCACCGCAAGCGGCGACAGCGGGCCGCCCGGCTGGTGAGCAGTGCTGCAGACAAACCGGGTTCGCTGCGCGGCACCCTTCTGCGGATGAGGCAGGCAGGGATCAGCAGCCAGCAGGCTCTTGCGTGGCTGCGGCGGGTGGAGGTCGTGCCGGTCTTCACTGCCCACCCTACCGACGTGGCGCGGCGGGTGGTTCATTTCAAGCAGCGGCGCATCGCCAATGAACTTGAGGCGTTAGACCGTCTCCCCCTGACCGATAGCGAGGCTTTCCGCGGACAGGACGCCATGCTCGCCGAAATATCCGCCCTCTGGCAGACTGACGAGGTGCGGCGGCGCAAACCGACGGTGCTGGACGAGATCAAGATGGGGCTCGACCATTACCCCGGCTCCTTGATTACGCCTCTTCCGGCTTTTTACGAGGATATGGCAACGGCACTCCTGGAGGTCTACGGACTCGACCTCTCCCCGGGTGACCTGCCGACGGTAGTCCGTTTCGGCTCCTGGATCGGCGGTGACCGGGACGGTAACCCTCATGTGATTGCCGCTTCCACCCACGCAGCCTTGCAAAAGGGGCGTGAAACCATCCTTGGTGATTATATCGCTTCTCTGGAAGAGCTGCGGCGGCTCCTTACCCCTTCGGCCTGCCGGGTGGCAGTCTCCCCGCAACTGGCAGCAGCAGCGCAGCAATATTTCCTTACCCTTGCCCTGGCAGAGCAGGAAAACGAAGTTATTCCGGAATGCGAGCAGTACCGGCGCTTTGCCGGCTGTATCCTCCATCGGCTGCGGCTGACGCTCCTGGAGCCGGATCATAACGATGCCTATCCTGCAGCTGCCGGTTTCAGCAGCGATCTGCAGCTGATCAGGGAGAGCCTCGCCGCTAACAACGGGGAACGGCTGGCGCGCTCGCTGGTCGACCCTCTGCTGCGGCGGGTCGCAACCTTCGGCTTTCATCTGCACAGCCTCGATATCCGCCAGCATGCCAGGGTGCATGCCACCGCCATAGCCGAACTGGCTGCCGGCGGGACTGCCTGCGCCCGGCCGGCAGTTGCCCTGCCAACAGCGCCTTCGGCGGCAACCGCTGAACTTCTCGACTCCATGCGGGGCATTGCCGCCCTGAAACGAAGCTATCCTCCGGAATCTTTGCAGCGCTACGTCATCAGCGGCGCCAGCAGCGTGCAGGATTCTCTGTCGTTGATCTGGCTGCTGGAGCTCTGCGGTGTGAACGTTGCGGCAAACGACAGCGGCGATCCCGGTCTGATGCCGGTGCCGTTGTTCGAATCGATCGAGGATCTGCGTCATGCGCCGCAAATCTGCCGCGATCTATGGAGTTCTGCCGCTTACCAGCCGTTTCTCGATTCCTGGGGGCGGACGCAGGAGGTTATGCTCGGCTATTCCGACTCCAACAAGGATGGCGGCATGCTCACCAGCACCTGGGAGATCTTTAAGACGCACCGTGAACTGCACCGGGTAGCTGCCGACTGCGGGGTAAGACTGGTGCTGTTTCATGGCCGGGGGGGAACGGTCGGCAGAGGGGGCGGCCCGACGCACCGGGCGATTGTCGCGCAACCGGCCGGAGCTTTCAGCGGCTCGCTGAAGATTACCGAACAGGGTGAGGTAATCAACTGGAAGTACTCGGATGCTTTGCTGGCGCAGCGGAACCTGGAGCTGATGGTTGCTGCATCTTTGGAGGCGTTGGCGCTCTGCGGCCAGCTGGATGCATCAGGCGCGGAGTGGGAGCAGGTGCTGGAGGCCCTGTCAGCTGATGCCTATGCCTTCTATCGACAGCATATCGCCGAGAATCCCGATATTTTCCCCTATTTTGAACAGGCGACACCGGTACTGGAACTGGAACTGGCGAAGATCGGTTCCCGTCCGGCGCGGCGCGGGGCAGGCCGTGATCTTGCCGATCTGCGGGCCATTCCGTGGGGCTTTGGCTGGATGCAGAGCCGCCATGTGATCCCCGGCTGGTTTGGCGTCGGCTATGCACTGGAGCGCTTTGTTGCCACAGGGGAAGGGGCATTGGCGCAGCTGGCAGAGATGATGAACCGCTTCCCTTTCTTTATCGATCTGCTGCGAAACGTCGAACTGGCCCTGACCAAGGTCGATCTCCCCCTGGCCCGCCTTTACTCTCTCCTGGTGCCGGATGAAGAGTTGCGCGAACGGGTCTTCGGCCTGGTGGCCCTGGAGTATCAGCGCACCCGGCGGATGCTGCTGGCTGTCACCGGCCAGGCGCGCCTGCTGGAGAACAATCCCTCTCTGGCGCGCTCGCTCCGGCTGCGCAATCCCTATGTTGATCCACTCAGTCTGATCCAGATTGAACTCTTGCGGCGCAAAAGGGGAGGGGAAGAGAGCGAGGAGCTGAACTACGTACTCGCCGCCACCATCAGCGGCATCTCTGCCGGTTTACGCAATACCGGCTAGGGGGGAATGAAGCAGCTGATATCGTGGCGGGTCTATGCTTTCTTCACAAAGCCTGATTTCAACTGCATGGCGCCGATTCCCTCAATTCTGCAGTCAATATCATGATCTCCGGCGACCAGGCGAATGATTTTCACCCTGGTGCCAACCTTCACAACAGCTGATGAGCCTTTTATCTTCAGGTCTTTCACTACGGTAACCATGTCACCGTCATTAAGCAGATTGCCGAAGGCATCACGCACCACATTTATCTCTCCGGCGTTCTCAACAGCAGTTTCTGCCCCCCATTCATGGGCACATTCCGGACAAACATACAGATCTCCGTCTTCGTAGGTGTATGTCGAGTTGCAATTGGGACAGGCAGGCAAGCTGTTCATGGGGCATCCTTTCTGATCGGCTATTGGGTTTGCAGCAAGGGGTAGACCGGCATTGTTCCTTCCGCAAGGATTCTTTTCTTATTCCATTTGACCGGTAATAGCCAGCAGCAATTCGCAATCAGGCACGATTACCGCCGAATTCCGGGAGCGGTGCCGATAAAACCGCCATTCGCCGCAACTGGAAGTACAAATACAAATTGACGCCGGCGTGCGCATGATGTAAAGATATTAGCCACAGATAATAAATCTTAATTAACAAAATTACGCTGGTGCAACCCGTGATCAGTCTGTTTTCGAAAAAATCGGCACTGTTGTCTGACCCGGGAAAGCGCTATTACATGGTGCTTTATCCGCTATTCTGGGGCACACTCGCTATTTTGCTCTGTTTTTATATTACCCGGCCCATTTGCGACCCGGACTTTTGGTGGCATCTGAAGTCGGGCGATTTAATGATCAAAAAAAACGGGCTACTCAGGACGGATCCGTTCAATTATACCGGCGACGGTATTGTGCGCGGTTTTCAAGCGGTACTGCTCTATGGCTACTGGCTCTGGGAAACAGTTGCCGCCTCTCTGTTCAAGGCACTGGGATACAACGGCATTTTCCTGCTGAAATTTTTTACCGCCTTTCAATTGGCCTGGGGCGTTCTCTTTGAAATGTCGCGGCAACGACTCTCGCAGTTTACGATGATTCTTCTCACCGGCCTTGGAGCGCTGGTGCTTATCAATGTCTATCATCTTGAGCGCCCGCAGCTGTTTTCGTTTTTCTTCATGACCTTGCTGATCGGGATGATCTCGCGGATTCGTATGGGGCATCCCCCGAGCTTTTTGCTGTTCCCCCTGATGATCTTATGGGCGAATGTCCATCGCGGTTTCGTTGTAGGCGACATCCTGCTGGCGCTCAGTGCAGCAGGTTTCCTGATCCGGTACCGTCATGACAACAGTTGCCGGCTACGGTACATAACATGGGCGGCTGCCGGCATTCTGTTATCTTTCATCAATCCAAACGGCTGGGCTACAATTACCGAACTGTTAAGTTTCATGCAGAATTCGATCGGACCTGCCTATGTCAACGAATATCGCAGCTCCTGGCAGCTGTTTATGCTGCAGTCCAAAATTGCCGCCGGCTGCCTCTGGGGTCTTGCCGCTCTTCATCTGATCTCCCTTTTTCTGGATCGGCGCCGGTTCTGGCCGGAAATTTTCATATCGCTGTTTATCATTGCCTTTGGCCTGGCATACGTCAGGAATACCGGGTTTATTGCCGTTTCGCTGCTGCCGATGACGGGCTGGTATGTCGAACAGGCTTATGCCAGGTTCAACATAAAACTCCCGGGATACGCCCGGGCGACGATATGTGTCCTGTTTGTAGCGACCATTTCCTGGCTGGTTCTGGGCGAAAGGGCAGGAAGGAATGCTGCCCATGATCCCGTCAACAGTTATTTCCCCGTTAAAATGACAAAGTTCCTGAAAAGTTCCGGCCTTTGCGGAAATCTCTTTAATGACTACAATGCCGGGGGGTATCTGAACTGGGCGCTGTATCCGCAGTGGAAAACTTTTATCGATGGGCGGGAACTGGACCCGAAGGTTTCAAACCAATATCTCAAAATATTGTCCGGTTCAGCGGAGTATATCGAAGGGAAGGCATATTATGAGTTCATGCTCGATCATTATCGGATCGATGTAGTTGCCCTCGGAATAGCCTCTTCTGATGGTCGCTTGCAGCCTTTGTTGAAGCTGCTGCTGAATCGCCAGGAGTGGATCCCGGTTTTTCTTGACAACCAGTCGTTTGTGCTTGCCCGTTTTACCCCGCAAAATGCTGCTGCCATCAGAGAACTCGGCCTGGATAAAAACTATTTCCTTGATATGCTGACCCTGCTGATAGCGAACAATGCTGACAACTCCACGAAATCAATCAGCCTCTTGATTCTGTACGCCGACATTCTCAGCTATGGCGGCAAACTGAAGGAGGCTGAAGCTGTCCTCCACCAACTTGACGCTGAAAGTCTCGATCCCGGGATCAGAATCTACTTGCGCAACTGTATGAACTCATAACCGGGTGCCGGATTCCGAATGATCCGGCAGTGGAACTGAATGGTCAGGAGAAAGGAAGGGGCGTAGCGGTTAACCGCTACGCCCCTTCCTTATCGCCTGTTCGCATTGGCGGGACAATGGCTGTCAGGGTCTAGACTGCATGGTTCACAAATTCTGATTTCTGCTGCGGCATCAGAATTTCGTCCGGCTCTTGCGGCGACCGAGCTTGGGGACGGGCCGTTCTTCTATGGCCTTTTTCCGCCGCGCAGCTATAGCCCTGACTGCATCCTTCTCTGCCTTTTCCTTGATTTTATCAGCCTTTGACTTTTCCTTGGACTGTTTGCTTTCCCTGATCTTGCCGCTACGCCTGGATGCATACTGCGGGAATTCGGCCAGCGTCTGCTGCGGGATGGTATAGTCGAGCAGTTTCTCGATCGCCATAAGCAGCGATTTCTCTTCCGGACAGACCAGCGACAGAGCTACCCCTTCCTCTCCGGCCCGGCCGGTGCGGCCGATGCGATGCACATAGTCTTCGGGAACCTGTGGCAGGTCGTAATTTATCACATGGGGCAGACGCTCAATGTCGAGCCCGCGCGCCGCCACGTCCGTCGCCACCAGCACGCGCCAGTCCCCCTGTTTGAACTCCGCCAGGGTGCGGGTCCTGATCGACTGGCTCTTGTTGCTGTGAATGGCCGCCGCCTTGATGTTGTCGTGAAGCAGCTCTTCGGTCAACTTGTCCGCGCCGTAGCGGGTGCGGGCAAAGACCAACACCTGCTTCCACCCCCCCTGGCGGATGAGGAAGGAGAGCATTTCCCGCTTGCGGCTCTTGTCCACTTCGTAGATCGCCTGGGTAACTGCATCGGCGGTGATCGTGCGCCGCGCAACTTCAATATGTTGCGGTTTTTTAAGCAGTTCGTCGGCAAGCTGCTTGATGCTCGCTGAGTAGGTTGCCGAAAAGAGCAGCGTCTGGCGCTTGGCCGGCAGATATTCAGCAACCTTGAGAATATCGTCGATAAAACCGAGATCAAGCATCCGGTCGGCTTCGTCCAGCACCAGAAACTCGATGCGGGAAAGGTCGATGGTGCCACGTTCCGCATGATCCAGCAGTCGTCCGGGGGTGGCGACGACGATATCGACACCGCGGTGCAGCCGCTCGATCTGCGCCTGGATATTTACCCCGCCGTAGATCATGGTCGAGCGGAGCGACAGCCGCCTGGCGTAATTGTTGGTATGTTCACTGACCTGGGCGGCCAGTTCGCGGGTCGGCACCAGCACCAGCGCCCGCGGTTTCCGCCGTTTTTCCACCGGAAGCTTGACGCTCAGCATCTGCACTATGGGTAGGGCAAACGCCGCCGTCTTGCCGGTGCCGGTCTGGGCTCCTGCCAAAAGGTCGCACCCCGAGAAAATCAGCGGTATTGCCCCGCTCTGAATTGGGGTCGGCTTTGTAAAGCCCTGGGCGGCAAGCGCACTCAGCAGTTCGGCGCGCAGGCCGAGAGATTCAAAAGACATTGGTCAAACTCCTTTTCACGAACAAAAACCACAGGGCTGGTCCCTGTGGTTTTGACGTCTTAGTTTATACCACGCCGACCCGCACAGCGACAATGGCTTTCTTGCAGAGCCGGAGGATACCAGGCTTTTTGGAAGTAATAGGAGGCGGATTTACTCTTTCACAACTGAATTGTTTCGGGCAGGTTTCTTTGCCGTTATTGACCGCTTTGGAGCCGGAGCGGATGCAGGAACTGGACGAATTGCTCGTGCCCGGACTCTTCCTCGTCCCTTCTCTGTAAGGCGGAAAAGGTAATGGTCGGCAAATGAGCATCAGCTTTAAGGAAAGCCTGATGCAAGCCCGGGGCATTAATTTTCCAGGATCACGCGACCATTTCCAGTTTCGTCAATTCGAATCAAGTCGTCACTTCTCAGGTTAGCGACACCGGTTAAAACTACGGTTGTGTTACCACTATTGACCGCCCGGGCAATGAGGAGCAGCTCGTCGACGCTGAATTTGCTCGAGTTCAAACGAAAACCTTTGCCATCCTTGCCGAGACGAAGCGGATCATCACTGCTTTTATCGTGAAGACTCATCAGGTTCCCCTTACCTTATTCTGGAATGTCCCCGAAAAATAAAGGTAAATTTACTCACTCTTTAAAAATATTACAATGTATAAAATATAATACGTCGATTTTTTCAGGGGCTCTTCCGGATTATGCTCAACTTTGATCTTTCAGGCGCCTGCCGCCTGTGATACCGTGATTCCAAAGGAAACAGCATGAAACTTAGCGGCGCACCCAAGCTGGTTGTCTGGGCAGAGAAGATCCGCACGGATCGCCTGAAAGCCTGGCAGGAGACCTCTCCGGAAATATTCAAGGCAATAGAGTCGATCGTGGCCAGCCAGTCAAGTGCCGACTGGTGGATAGCGAACAAGGACAAAGGGCTGGATGTGGTCTGCAAAAAGCTCCTTGGCGGCAGACTGAAGTAACGCAACTTCGAACAAAGGATGATGAAGGCAGATGCAGCAATTGAAATATCTGGCAGGTTATTCAGAGCAGTTGATCACGCAGGCGGGACAACTGCTGGCGGAAAACAGGCTGAGCAGCATGCTGCAACAAAAATATCCATTGGCGCATGATATCAGAACCGATAAGGCACTTTACGATTTTACCGTAGAGATCAAAAACGGCTTTCTGCGCACTGCCCAGCCTCTCAGCCGGGTGGTTTACGACGGGAAAATCCATCTGCTCCTGAATGCCCTGGGGAGTCACACTTTTGTGTCGCGGGTGCAGGGTGGCAAGCTCAAGGCAAAGCATGAAATCCGGGTAGCAACAGTTTTCCGGGATGCTCCTCTAGCTTTTCTGAAAATGATTGTCGTTCACGAGCTGGCGCACCTGAAGGAGAAGGCGCATAACAAGGCCTTTTACAAACTGTGCGAACATATGGAACCGGCCTATCATCAGCTTGAGTTTGATACCAGGCTGTTTTTGACCCAACTGGAGTGGAAGGTATGAATCATGAAGGATGAAAGCTGCAGATTTTCCCGCATGTTATGTTCTTTCCCTTACATTTATTCCCAGCAGATGCAGGACACCGGGCAGATGTCTATGGCCTCGCTCTGGATGGCATCCTCCGTAGCGCCCTGAGCATCAAAGCACTCGGCCTTGCCGCTGTCGTTGAAGCGAAACACCGCGGGAAGGTTATCGATGCAAAGTCCGCAACTGATGCACATGTCCTGATCAACAAAAGGTGTCTTTGCCATACGAATTCTCCTTTAACGATCCGGGTTGATTTCATCCCTGCATCCAGCGACCAATGGCAAGCGACAGGCAGCTCGGGATCCCGGAAATTATCGGCTTGATAAACAGCGCTTATTTAACCCGCGATTCCACCGCCTGCCAGTCGATGTTCTTGAAGAACGCCTCGATGTAATCGGCCCTCTTGAGACCGTAGTCGAGCATGTAGGCGTGTTCGAAGACGTCCATGATCAGCAGCGGCGTGCAACCGGCCGGGTGGGCCACATCGTGCTCGTTTACCCAGAAGTTGAGCAAACGTCCATTCAGGTTGTCCAGGTAGAGTGCCGCCCAGCCGATGCCGCGCATGCTGCCGGTAGCCTTGAACTCTTTTTCCCACTGCTCATAGCCGCCGAAAGATTCGGCAAGCTTTTTATCCAGCTTCCCCCCAGCCTTCAGCGGCGCTTTCCCCCCCAAATTATCAAAGTAAAGTTCGTGGAGACGCATGCCGTTGAATTCCCACCCCTGGCGCCGTTTCAGCTCGGCGAACTCGGGGGTGGCGGTCCTACCTTCCTTGCCCATCGTTTCCAGGGTATCGAGGACCTTGTTGGTGTTGGTCACATACCCCTGGTAAAGGGTAAAGTGGTTTTTCAGCAGGGTTTCGCTGAAACCTGCCATGCCGATCAGTCTTGCATAATCAGTTGCGGTGTATGCCATTGATCGTACCTCCGTTGTTGTTTTTGGCGCCTGGCATAACCCGGTAGCCGAGGAGCGCCGTCCCGCGGGGATGATCAACTGCAGGGATGGCGCCCCTCGCTCTCATGGGCTGCTTTCTGCCGGGCAGGGATTTGCCGGGGCTTTTGTACTATCTGCTCAAATCTTTCTTACGTTTGCGGCCTGCAGCCCTTTCGGACCATTTACAACTTCAAATTCAACATCATCGCCTTCTTGCAGCGATTTGAAGCCATCACCGGTGATTGCCGAAAAATGGCAAAAAACATCTTCGCCACTTTCTTGTTCAAGAAATCCGAATCCTTTTGCATCGTTGAACCATTTTACTTTTCCTTTTGCCATTTCTTGTTCACTCCCGAACTTTTTTTTATCCGCTAACGACGCCGGACATGTGAAACCGTAACTTCTTTACTGCCAATGTCAAGCCTTCTTAAGAAATATCCGGTTACGGTGCCACTTTCATCGAACATTACCCGGAGCCTGTACTCCGGAATTTCACTCAGGTTTTTACTGAATTGATCCTGCGGATGACCGGAGTGTTGATCGGGTTAATGATTGATCTGAAAAATTTGCGGATTTTGAAACGTGAATGGGCGTAAATCAGATAGTTAAGCTAAAACTTCGCTGCAGCGAAGTTAAACTTAACCGGCAGGGATTACCACTTCGATTTCCAGTTTGACGGCAAGCGCGGCCAGGCGGCGGCCCAGGGTCAGCAGGGTGGCATTGTTTCTGCGGGCAAGCACGATATAAAGAGTGTCATAGACCGGGTGAAGGTGGCGACAGGAGAGGGCGAATGCTTCCAGGTAGAGGGCAGTGCCTGCTTCAAGCCGGTCCGGTAAACTGATCGCATGCTCAAGAGCCTGCTCACAGCGCGCCATGGGCAGAAGGTCCGCTTTACGGTATTTCCAGATGGCATTACTGACCTCGGCGATAAACAGATCCGGCGCGGTAACCAGTACAGCCTGCTCCAGCGGTGCAGAAAAGAGATCCGCACCGGGTATGGCGAGCACCAGACCAACGGCGGCGCTGGCATCGATGACGACGTTCATCGTTCGCGATCCTCCCGGATGATCAGTGCCGGGTCGGGAATTCCGGACAGCACATACTGCGCCGACTCCTCTCGAATTACGCTCAGAACAGCTTTTCTTCTCAATTGGGGGGCAATCTCAAGGTTAAGCCCTTTGGCAAGGGTCGCGACAGCTTGCTGCGCAATGGAGCGATGTTCCGCTTCAGCCTCACGGCACAGGGTCAGATAGATCTGTTCCGGCAGTTCACGAACCTGTAATGATGGCATGTTGCACCTCTTGCAATCAATTTACTGCATTTTGCATGCAATTGCAAGCGCTGCTCTCATCAACCCCTGCGCATACCGTTTTCAGTTCTGCTATCTTTTGCCGAATGCCCCGGCCAGTTGGGTGCCAGTCGAAGTTGCCATGTCTGCCGATCACCTTGCTTTCTTTATTTTACCAGCGGCCGGATCAGCCTTGATTTTCTCTCTAAAACCGTCCTTGTCAACTCAGGGTGAATCCTCGTTGTTACCGGCAAATTTTTCGGTGTCGGCTCCGGGCAGGGGCTGACCCGCTGGTTTTTACTAAATTGACCCTACGGATGACCGGAGTTTTGATCAGGTTAATGATTGATCTAAATTTTCCCCACATTTTTTCTCATGGTTATAACTGATGTAATCTGGTATGGATATGTCTAATGATTATAGTGTAACCTGCTAGTCTTTAAGCAAAATTATCGTAACTTCTCTGCTGATAATCGCAAGGATTCCATTCTGCAACCGATCGAAAACTTCTTGTGGAGATTCTTGCGAATGGCGGTATTTGAACAAAGGGACTCATGAGGAAAGTGACAGCGCTGAGCCTGACCGAATTGCTGTAAGCGAAATCATTACTGCATTGACCGAATTAGACAGTGCACTTATAACAGCAGGAAAAACGTGAATTATGAAGGAATCGGAGAACAACATTCTTACCTTTATCCACACCGCCGACATCCACCTCGGCAAAACCTACCGCACTGCTGCTGACGAGGCGGCACGCTACGAGGACTTCTTCACTGCCCTTGCCGGCATCGTCACGGACGCCATCAGCGAACGGGTGGACTTCGTCCTTATCGCCGGCGATCTGTTCCACACCGGCCAGATCCTGCCCCGCACCTTTGCCCGCACCATCGAAACCCTGCAACCTTTGAAAGACGCCGCTATCCCCTGTATTGCCGTCGAGGGGAATCACGACTGGATTCACCGCCGCGACAGCATCTCATGGATGGAAGCGCTGTCACAGATGGGTTATATCCGGCTCCTCCGCCCGTCCCGTACGGAAAGCGGCGGCTACCGCTTCGATCCGTTCGACTTTGAGCAGGGGAGCGGCGGCCATATAGAGATCAAGGGGCTAAACATCTACGGCCTCGGCTACATCGGCTCTCAGGCCGGCAGCCACATCGAGCGCCTCTGCGAGGCGATAACCACCAGGAACAACATCCTTCTTTTTCACGTCGGTGTCTGGACCTTTTCGCCGGTGGAGATCGGCAACATGAAGATGGATGAAGCCCATCCCTTGGCTGAGACCTTCGGCTACGTTGCGCTGGGCCACGGCCATAAGCCCTACATTATTGCGACGCCTGAAGGTAACCCCTACGCATATAACCCCGGCTCTCCCGAGCGGGTCAACTTTGGCGAGGAAAAGTACCCCAAGGGATACTATCTGGTGACGGTTGCAGACGGGAATTTCTCCGCAGAGTTCCGGACAACCGCTCCGCGGCCGATGGTGGTTACAACCATCGATCTCGACGGCGCTGAACATGCCGAGGAGGCGCTGGCTCGTTTCGTCAAGCAGGTGCAGGCCAAGCTCCCGAACGGAGACGATTCCCGCCGCCCGCTGCTGGAGCTGAAGCTGGTCGGGCGCGTCAGGTTCCACCCCTTCGAACTGGGCCGGGAAAGGCTGCGCCTGGCTCTGGAGGAGATCGCCAATCCCTTGCATGTCGAGATCAAAAACCAGCTCTCGCTGGTTACGAGCGGCAAGGATGAGGAGGAGGGCAAGCAGAGCCTGGCCGAGATCGAGCAGGATGTGCTGCGCGAATTGATCGGTGCCGGTAGCGATTACCGGGGGCGCGAAGACGAACTGGTCCGCCTCGCCCTGACCCTGCGCGATGCCGTGCATAAGGGTGAGATCGACGGCGACGAACTGCTCCATCTGCTGAACGGGGAGGGGTGACCATGCAGATCCTTTCCATCCACCTCAAAAACATCAAGTCGCATAGCGACACCGAGTTGACCTTCTCTTCCGGCATCAACGTCCTCTCCGGCCCCAACGGTGCCGGCAAGAGCACCGTCTTCGAGGCGATCGGCTATGCCCTGTTCGGCGTCGACGCCCAGAGCTTCGTCGGCAATGTCGAGCGTTTCCTCACCATCGGCGCCAGGCGCGGCGAAGTCTCCGTGGTTTTTCAGCCGACGCTGGATGAAAATTTCCGCGTCACCCGCACCGTCGGCACCCCGGCCAGGTGGCTGCTGGCCAAAGAGATGAACGGCGCCTTCGAGGTGGAGGAGCACAAGGACGCCAAAGAGACAGAGGCCCGCCTCAAGGAGCTTCTCGGCCTCGATAGCGGCCGCTCGCTGGCGGAGCAGTTCGAGCTGGTCATCGGCCCGTTTCAGAACGAGTTTCTCGGCCCCTTCGTGATCAGGCAGGCTGCCAAACGCCGCGACAAATTCGACGAAATCCTGGGCATCGATACGTGGCGCAAGACCTTTAACGAGACCAACTCCCTGCTCAAGGCGATCAAGTCCAAGGTAGAGGCGCTGGAGAGCGGCATCGGCCCTCTCAAAGACCAGGTGGTGGCGCTGCCGGAAAAACGCGAGAAGCACAAGGCTGCCGGGCAGGAGCTCGAACAGACGCAGCAGGAGTTGGCAAAGCAACAGCTGGGCCTGACAACTGTCGAGGTGCTGCTGCTGGATATAGACAAGCGAGAGCTGACACTCAAGGCGCTTGCTGTCGAGATCGAAACTGCCAAGGGGCGTATCGACAACGGCAATGAGAAGATCGGCAACCAGAAGGTGCTGATTGACACGGCCGAAAAGGCCCAAAAAATCGTTTCCGAGACAGCGGCCGGCAAGGCGGCCTACGAGCAGACTGAGGCGCGCCTGGTCTTGCTGCGTGAGAAGGTCAAGCTGTTGCGCCAGATCGAGAAGGAGGCGGCCGACCTCGACAAGCAGGCCGGCACGCTGGGGGAGCGATTCGAGGCGGAATCCCGGGCCATAAAGCTGGTCAGGGAGGAGCTGCTCGGGGACGAACGGACGCTTGGAGAAAGCAGAAAGGCGCTCGCCATCGATGAGGGAGTAGCGCAGCTTGCCGCCCGCCTGCCGGAAATCCGTGCTTCTCTTGACGACGTTCGCAAGCAGCTGGGGCAGTTTGAAGGGCGGCGTGCCGGGCTTGAGGAGGGGAGTGAGAAACTCGCCGAGGGGATCTGTCCGTTCTTCCAGGAGAAGTGCCTCAATATCGCCGAAAGGCCACCGCAGGATGTCTTCTCGGGGAAATTCGCCGAACTCGATGCTGAGCGTCAGCGCCTGAGCGGAAAGGTCACAAAACTCGAACAGGATGAGGTTGCTGCCGGCAAGGCAAGCGATCAGTTTAAGGCGCTTGAGGTTCAGCACAGAGCGCTGGATCAACAGGCGGTAAAGCTGTCGGCGAGATGCAAGGCCAACGAAGGGAGGGCCGAGGGGCTGAACGGGTTGCAGCAGGAGCAGACTTCAGTTAAGGAGCAGCTTGCCTTGAAACAGCTGGCATTGAAGGGCTACAGCCGTCTGGATGAAGAGATCGAAGCGTGTGAACAGGAAAAGCAGAAGCATCAGGAAGCCCGTGACCTCTTCGTCGCCAACCAGCAGCAGGCTGCGGAACTGGAGCAGCGCAAGGTTGATCTGCAGAAGTTCGAGCATCTCTTCAGGCAGCTTCAGGAAGAACTGGCGGGTAAAGAGGCACTTCTCAAGCAGGCCGGCAGGGAGTATGACCCTGTCCGGCACGAAGCGTTACGTAAGCAGAAGGACTCGCTGGGCCAGGAAGTCGGCGCCCTCAGGCAAAAGGTCGAGGGGCTCAAGGCAGACGTGGTACGCCTTGCCGGCGAGATCGACAAACTCAAGCTGCTCGAGAAGGCGATCATTGACAGGCAGTCCCAGGTCAAAGCCTATGAAGAGAAAGAGGAACTGGTCAAGTTCCTGCGTAACCGGGTTTTCAAACATGTCTCCGGCTATCTTTCCGAGCGCTTCCGCGAGGAGATAAGCCTGCGTGCCAACCGCATCTACCGTACCATTGCCGAGGTCGACGAAGAACTCTCCTGGGGGGAGGATTATCGCATCGTCCTGCGCGACATGGTCGACGGCGAATTGCGCGAGCGCACCGACGACCAGCTCTCCGGCGGCCAGACCATGAGCGCCGTTGTCGCCTTGCGCCTGGCGCTGCTGCAGACCATCGGCTCCAGGATCGCCTTTTTCGATGAGCCGACCTCGAACCTGGATGCCGCCCGCCGGGAAAATCTTGCCTACGCCTTCCGCGCCATTGATGTCGGCCGCGAAGAGGTGACCGAGCACTGGTACGATCAGCTCTTCCTTATCAGCCACGACGTGGCGTTTACCGAAATAACAGACCAGACGTTGCAACTGGGGGAGTGACAAGAAACAAAACCGTGCCTTCGACGCCTCAATCTACCTGACTTCTTTTCTTTTTGCTAAAGCGACAGAGCAGATACGTTATTTAGATGTTTTTCAAAACCTCTTCATGCCGATCCTTTCTGCAAATGACCGATGCGACAACCGCCACTGCCAGTGACAGCAGGATTGCCGCCAGGGAGACGGTTATCCGGGGCGGCTGATCGTCCCCTTTAGAGCTGTGATTATTCGAGTTC
>JBBRBA010000042.1:0-27294 GCA_038206285.1 Geobacterales bacterium | reverse complement strand
ATCCAGGCCGAGCGGGAGGAGCTCTTCTTCCGGATCGGCTCCCCAGGCAGCTTTAAGGCTGATCAGGAGAATAAAGAGTAAAATGTTAAAATGGTATAGTATTCGCAAATGATTTCCCTTGCAAAGGGCGACAAAAGTAGTATTAATTTCATTAAAATATAAAACCCTAGTTAAGGAAATTGTATAGCAGAGAAATTGGCCGTTGTCCATGTTCGTTTTTCACCATCCCTCGGGATGCATTCCCTCAAACGGAGGTATTGATTATGGAAAAAAAGACTCAGGAGCTGGAGATTCTGGATGAGGGGCGTGACGAGACGCAGGAGCTTGCACCCTGTTGCACCGGTGCAAGTGCCCGCAAGTAACAGCAGCTGCGGTTGATCAAAAGGGGGGAGCAAAAGCTCCCCTTTTTTTATGGAGAGCGCCATGCCCCTGTCCCGTTATCTGAAAATCTACCCTGCGGCCGACCTTCCGGGCGGTTATCTGCTGTACTCTACCCAAAAAGGTTCCGTGGTCAGGTTGTCGGCAGCGCTGCTGGCTGCTGCAGAAGGCGGCACCCTGCCTGACAGCCACAGGCATACCTTGACCCGCCTGGGGATGCTGGTGGATGATCCGTTGGCCGAGCGGCAGGCGATGAACTCTCTGGTCAAACGGGCAAACAGCAGGAGCACTCTCTTCAAGGGAACGGTTGTGCTCAACCTGGAGTGCAATCTCGCCTGTGCCTATTGCTATGAAGAAGGATTCCGCGGTAATTTCCGGATGGCTCAAGCGACTGCCGAAACCTTGGTGGAGTGGGTCAGCCGCGAACATCTCTGTTGCGGCCGGGATACGGAAATTCAGTTCTACGGCGGCGAACCGCTCCTCTCGCTGCCGCTGCTGCACGGTATCGCTGCGCGGCTGCTTGCTGTTGCCGGCAGCCTTGACAGACGCTTCTCCATTTCCATGACCACCAACGCTACGCTCCTCTCCCGCAAGGTTGTTGCCGCACTTCTCCCGTATAATTTCACCAGGGCCATTGTGACCCTGGACGGCCCACGGGATATTCATGACGGGCAGCGCCCCTATCTCTCCGGCAAGGGGAGTTTCGACACGATTGTGGCCAATATCAAGGCAGTGCATGATCTGGTCAGGATAGAGCTGGGGGGGAATTTCACCAGGGAGAATTACCGCAGGTTTCCGGAACTGCTCGATTATCTGCTGCAGGAGGGGCTCTCCCCGGAAAAGCTCGGGACGGTACAGTTTTTCCCGGTTACGCCGAAGTCCGGCAAGGGGGCGTCCATAGACAGCGGTTCTGGCTGCCTGTCCAGCAGTGAGCCGTGGCTGCTGGAGGCCGTACCCTTTTTACGCGAAGAGATTGTCAGGAGAGGCTTCAAAACTGCCAAGCCGACCATGGCCGCCTGCGTGGTGGAATTCGAACATGATCTGGTCATCAATTACGACGGCTCTCTCTACAAATGCCCGGCCTTCATGGGTTGGCCGGAACTGGCGGTCGGCACCCTCAGCGCAGGAATAAGCGATTATTCCGCATCACACAACCTCACCCTCTGGCATAACGACGAATGCCTCGACTGCAGCTATCTTCCCTTGTGTTTTGGTGGCTGCCGCCTGAATCCGCTTCTCAAAAACGGCGCCATCAACGAGGTCGATTGCCGCCGGGAGTTTTTCGACGCTACCCTTGAACAGATAGTTCTGCAGGATCTCCCCGCAAACTAAACCATGCAGCACGTAAAATTTCTTTACGCTCTCCTAACTAGCCACAATCATTAAATAAATCAGCAAGTGTAATGTTTCTTTACGTTCTTGTAACCAGCTGTAATCATTAAGTAAAGCAGTAAACGTAAAGTTTCGTTACGTGTGCTGCTCTCTTTTCAGGTGCTGTTTTTGCGAAGCCTGCTGCCGGCCGCTGAGCTGCCTGTAATGTAACCAACTGATACGCTTATGGTTTTAACATTACATCCGGATTTAGAACAAGTTGGCATATTTGCTGTAAAGCATTCAGAGACACCCATGCAACAACGTGGCTCAGGAGGCGATTATGACTGCCAAGGCAACTATCAGGTTCAAGAATCCGCCGCAACTGATCGACAGCATCAGGATCCCGGGGATAGCCGGAATACTCGGGATAACAACCTGCCCCGGAATGCGGGATGACTTTATCTTTGATCTCTACAATGAAACCCTGATTGAAGATCTGCAGGCGATACGCGACTGGGGGGCGGCGGTTGTCGTTACACTTCTGGAGGAGGCAGAGTTGAATGCTCTCGGTGTCAGGGAGCTGGGCAAACAGGTTCTTTCTCTTAACATGGTCTGGCTGCATCTTCCTGTCCACAAGCTGGAAGTCCCGGAAGATCTTGCCAACGAGAAGTGGCGCTCGTCTGTGCTCTGTCTGTGCAATCTGTTGCGTCAAGGGCAGCGGGTGCTTGTACATTGCAAGGAGGGGCTTGGCAGGGCAGGGCAGATTGCCGTGCGTCTTTTGATCGAACTCGGTGTGCCGGTGCATGAGGCGATCGGCATCGTTCGCAAAGCCAGGCCCGGCAGTCTGCCGTTAACCGCTCACGAAAACTACTGCTACAGCTTTGACGTCAGCAGGGTCAGAGAGGCGGGAATTGGCCTGCAGAAACGAAATACATGGAATAAGGATCGATCATGACGCCGAAAATTCTCATTGTTGATGATGATAAACTTATAACAACCATCTATGCTGATTTTTTCTCAAGCAGAGGGTTCATGGTCGAGACCAGCAACACTCCATTCGGAGTTACCACTGCGGTGCGCACTTTCAGCCCGGATGTGATTATTGTCGATGTGAATCTTCCCGGCATGAACGGTAAAAATCTTTGTGGTCTTCTTGCGGAGAAAGGGAGCCGTGGTGTGGTGCTGATCTCCGGCGAGAGGCAGGAGCCCGAAATGAAAGAAATGATTTCAGCCGGACTTGCGCAGGACTACTTCATCAAAGGGCAATCACTTGTCATCCTCAACTCGAAGGTAAACAGACTGATTTGATCCTGGTTTTCAGCTCGGGAGAGCCGCCATGAACGATACGACAAATATCACGGTGAAAAACCCACCACAACTTATCGATAGAATCAAAATCCCCGGAATTGAGGGGATGCTCGGCATAACATCCTGCCCGGGAATGAGGGATGATTTTATCTTTGACCTCTACAGTGAAAGTCTGCTTGATGATCTGCAGGCGATACGCGCCTGGGGTGCGGCAGTTGTAGTGACGCTTCTGGAGGAGACGGAATTGAATCTTCTCGGGGTCAGGGAGCTTGGCAAACATGTTGTTGCCCTCAATATGATCTGGTTGCATCTGCCTGTCCGGAACACCAGCCTTCCGGATGAGCGTTTCATGGAAAAGTGGCGAATGGTTGTGCCAAGCCTCTGTAATCTGCTGCAAAAAGGACAGCATGTTATTGTACACTGCAAGGAGGGAATAGGCAGGGCAGGGCTGGTTGCCGCAAGCCTTCTGGTGGAGCTTGGAGTGCCGGTGGAAGATTCGATCAGAATCGTTCGCAAGGCCAGGCCTGGCAGCCTGTTTCTCGACTCCCATGAAAAATACTGCCAGTCGCTTGCCCACAACAAGCAGGGTTTCGCTCACGCGGCAACGTTGAAGTGAACCGGAGGTTCTGGTTAGAACTTTATGCAGACTAAAGGCTTTTTCCAGCAGTCAGTAAATTAGCGGCAGGTGATATTGCCGGGAAAATGTTAATAACAGCAGAGGTTGCTTGACTTCCTCTGCTGTTTTTGTTTTTAAATGGTTTCAAGTCAGCGTGTTGTGGCGGGCGCATACTGGCTGCAAAAAGTACTTTCCATGAGGATGCAACATGTCTGAAAAAAAACGGATTCTGCTGATTGATAACGAAGAGGGGCTCTGCCGGATGATGGAGGCGGTGCTGCTTGATGGCGGCTACAGTGTCAAGTCTTATACCCGCTCTTTTCAAGCGGTTGAGGAGTTTGTCACGGGCGAATGGGATCTGGTGATTTCCGACATAAAGATGCCGGGGATGGACGGGCTTGAAGTGCTGCAGCGGATCAAGTCAAAGCAACCACAAATTCCGGTCATAATGATAACGGCGTTCGCGACGGTGGAGATGTCGATTCAGGCCTTGCGCAAGGGCGCATATGATATGCTGACCAAGCCTTTCGAGCCGGAGGAGCTGCTCTACCGGGTGAAGAATGCGCTGACACAGACCGAGCTTATTGAGGAAAACCGTGAGTTGAAGGAGGAGCTTGCCGGCAAGTTTCGCTTTGAAAATATCATCGGTGCTTCTGACGGGCTCAAATCCGTTCTGGAGAAGGTAGAGAAGATCGCTATCCGCGACACTTCGGTTCTGATTACCGGTGAATCGGGTACCGGTAAAGAGCTGATTGCCCAGGCGATTCACTACAATTCGCCCCGCAGGGAGAAGCGTTTTGTGGCGATAAATTGTGGCGCGCTGCCGGAGTCGATCCTTGAAGGTGAGCTTTTCGGCTACAAGAAAGGCGCTTTTACCGGTGCGAAGGAGAATCGCGCCGGTCTTTTGGAAGCTGCTGACGGCGGAACGCTCTTTCTTGACGAGGTAGGCAATCTGCCGATGAATGTGCAGAAAACCCTGCTCCGCTTCCTGCAGGAGCAGGAGTTTTTGCGGCTTGGCGACACGGTGCCGACAAAGGTCGATGTGCGGGTTCTGTCGGCGACAAACTCCGATCTTAAGCTGGCGGTAAAGAGCGGCTCGTTTCGCGAGGATCTCTATTACCGGCTGAATGTGGTGAATATTCACCTGCCGCCGCTGCGTGAGCGGAGGGGCGATATCCCGCTGCTCGCAGCGTACTTTATTGCGCTGCAGAACAGCAAGTTCGGCATCAAGGTGAAGGGGCTTGATTCCGAAGCGATGGCGGCAGTTACCCAGTATGACTGGCCCGGGAATATCAGGGAGATGAAAAATGTCATCGAGGCCTGTATGGCAATGGAGAACGCCGACTATCTGACCCTGTCTGTGCTGGCACAGTTTATCGAAATACCGCTGGAGATTCATCCGGTCTCGGATGAGGATCAGGTGGAAGGTGACTACACTGCTGCCATGGCACGCTTCGAGGCTGAATATCTGAAAGGTCTTCTGACCCGCTACGCCTGGAATGTTGATTCAGCCGCCCGCGATGCGGGGATGAATATGGCGACAATGTATCGCAAGATCAAGAAGTATTCGCTCAGGAAGGAGTAGCCTGGTTAGCGTTTTCCTTTTTTGTTTTAAGTTTGACTGAATTTTGCTATAAGCAGTCTTCGTTACCTAAAGTCGGGCAGTGTCCTGAATCCGGTGAGGTTTTTCCCTGATGCATGAAGCAAGATTACAGGCTGCAGCAAGGGTGAAGGAGGCGCAGGAGGCAGATGCTCTTCTTGTCCTGGGCCTCACCAATATCCGTTATCTGTCAGGTTTTACCGGAAGTGACGCGGCGCTGCTGCTGACAGGCAATAGCCGCACTCTGCTCTGTGATTCGCGCTATACCCTCCAGGCCGGCGACGAAGCCCGGCTGTGCACGGTTGTCGAGTATAAGGTCAAGGCTGAGGGGATTGCCTCCCTGCTTTCCGGATCCGGCTGCAGACGGGTTGCCTTTGACGCCGAGCAGGTGACGGTTTCTTTTTTGAGTAACCTTGCTGCTGCCCTGCCTGCGGTCGAGTTTGTTCCGCTTGCCGATGAAATTGACCAGCTGCGTGCAGTTAAATCAGCGGCAGAGATTGCCGCTGTCGAGACCGCCGCTTCTTTGGCCTCAGACGCTTGCCGCTCACTCCTGGCGCTGGTGAAGCCAGGGGTTTCCGAGCGTTTTCTGGCGCTTGAGCTGGAAATGCTGCTGCGGAAAATGGGGGCTGACGAGAAGGCTTTCGAGTTTATCGTTGCTTCCGGAGAACGCGGCGCCATGCCTCACGCCAGGCCGACTGACCGGCAGTTGCGGCCCGGAGAGTTTGTTACTGTCGATTTCGGCGCCTGCTGCGCCGGTTACAACTCTGATGAAACCGTTACCATTGCCGTCGGCAAGCCTGATGAAAAGCTGCTGGAAATATACCGGGTTGTGAAAGAGGCTCATGATCTGGCTATTGCCGCAGTCAGACCGGGCGTCGACTGCTGCGGAGTTGATGCCATTGCCAGGCGGTACATCGAAAACTCCGGTTTTGGAGACTTTTTCGGCCACGGGCTCGGGCATGGAGTCGGAATGGAGGTTCATGAAAAACCGATCGTCTCTCCCCGGAGCAGGCAGCAGCTGCAGGAGGGGATGATAATTACCATCGAGCCCGGGATATATATCCCCGGTCTGGGCGGTGTAAGGATTGAAGACCTGGTAGCGGTAACAGCAGACGGTTGCCGGGTGTTGAGCACTGTCAACAAGGAGTTGACACTCTGCTGAAACAGAATTTTATTAGGATTAAAAAAAGGAGAGGGAAAATATGGATATCAAAGATCTTAAGCTGCTGGTAAAGATGATTACCGAAACAGATATTACCGAGTTCGAGATGGAGAGCGGCGAGGAGCGGATTTTCCTCAAGCGCGGCTCCGAGCCCCAGATGGTACAGTATCAGGCTGCTCCGGCGCCGATGTATGCTGCGCCGCAGGCTATGGCGGCAGCTCCTGTTTCTGCCGCAGCTGCTCCGGCAGCTGTTGAGGATGAAAAAGGCGATAGGGTCACCTCTCCCATTGTCGGCACGTTCTACCGTGCGCCGGCTCCTGATGCTGCTCCTTTTGTCGAGGTCGGCCAGATTGTCGAGAAGGGGCAGGTGCTCTGTATTGTCGAGGCGATGAAGCTGATGAACGAGATTGAGGCCGAATACCGCTGCAAGATCGTGAATATCTGTCGTGAGAATGCCGAGCCTGTAGAGTTCAATGACACCCTGTTCATTGTAGAAAAACTCTAGCAGACTGATTTTACAGGAGATATATCGAATGTTTCATAAAGTCCTTATTGCCAACCGCGGCGAAATAGCAATGCGCGTCATCCGCGCCTGCAAGGAACTCGGCATCAAGACAGTTGCCGTATACTCTACTGCTGACAGGGAATCTCTGCATGTAAAGCTGGCAGACGAGAGTGTCTGTATCGGTCCGCCGCCGAGTCTGCTGAGCTATCTGAATATCAATGCCATCATCAGCGCTGCCGAGTTGACCGATGCCGAGGCGATTCACCCCGGCTACGGGTTTCTCTCTGAAAATGCTGCTTTTGCCGAGATCTGCGAAAACTGCGGCATCAACTTTATCGGTCCGAACTCCGGCAGTATGCGTATCATGGGTGACAAGATCAGTGCCCGGCAGGCGGTAATCAAAGAGGGTGTTCCCATCCTTCCGGGCACCAAGGAAGGGGTCCATGACGTTAATGAGGCCGTAAAAATCGCCAAGGAGATAGGCCTGCCGGTAATCATCAAGGCTACGGCCGGCGGTGGCGGCCGCGGCATGAAGATTGTCCATTCTCCGGCAGCACTTCCTAACGCCTTTGCCACTGCGCGCGCTGAAGCGCAGGCCGGTTTCGGCAATCCTGACGTCTATATCGAGAAATACTGCGAGCAGCCGCGCCATGTCGAAATCCAGATACTCGGCGACAAGCATGGCAATGTGATCCACCTCGGCGAGCGGGACTGTTCGATTCAGCGGCGCCATCAGAAGATAATCGAAGAGGCGCCGTCAACAGTCAGCACTCCGGCGCTGCGCCAGGCCATGGGAGATGCTGCCGTTCGGGCTGCCAAGGCGGTGGGGTACTACAATGCCGGGACAGTAGAGTTTCTGGTGGACAAAAATAACAACTTCTTTTTCATGGAGATGAATACCAGGGTGCAGGTCGAGCACCCGGTTACCGAGATGGTGACAGGAATCGATATCGTCAGGGAGCAGATTAGGATTGCCTTCGGCAATAAACTGCGCTACAAGCAGAGCGACATAAAAATCAACGGTCATGCCATCGAATGCCGGATCAATGCCGAAGATCCGGTCAAGTTTACCCCCTGTCCCGGCAAAATTACCTCCTATCATACCCCCGGCGGCCTCGGCGTCCGGGTTGACTCGTTTGTCTATGATGGCTATACGGTTCTTCCTCACTATGACTCTCTCATCGCCAAGCTGATAGTCCATGCCGAGACGCGGCATGATGCAATACGCCGTATGGCAAGTGCGCTTGATGAATATATTGTCGAAGGAATCAAGACGACGATTCCTTTTCACAAGCGGATCATGGCCAACAAGGATTTCATCGAAGGCAACATCGATACAAGTTTTCTTGAAAAGATAGTTCTGGAGTAGTTATGGATCTTCCTGACGAGTTATTGTACAGCCGCGAGCACCTTTGGATACGCATAGAAACCGGGGGCAGGGCTATTATCGGCATTACCGACCACGCTCAGGAGGCGTTGGGTGCTATCAGCGCCATCGAACTGCCTGATGTTGGTGACGAACTGGATCAGGACGACTCGTTTGGAACAGTGGAGGCGAGAAAGACGGTTGCCGAGCTGTATGCACCGGTCAGTGGTCAGGTGCTGGAGGTGAACGGCGAGGTCGGCGATTCACCGGAAATCATCAATGACGATCCGTATGATGCGGGCTGGCTGCTGGTTGTCGAGATGGCTGACAGTGAAGAACTCAAGCTGCTGATGTCGGCTGATGATTATCTTGAACTGGTTTCCGTACTGGAAGAGTGATAACAGATTGATTGCATGGATAACAAGGCGAGAGATGTTTCTCGCCTTTTTGTTTTTCCGGAGAGACGGGCAATGCTTCGTATCGGCGAGATAAGCTACCTTAACTGTACCCCTATTTTTTCAATGCTGCGGAGCAGGTTTGCTGATCCTGAATACCGGTTTGTTTGCGGAACGCCGGCGGAACTGAATCAGCGTCTCAGAGCCGGCGAGATTGATATCTGTCCCTCCTCGTCAATCGAGTATGCACGCAATCCCGATTCATACCTGATTCTTCCCGATATTTCCATCGCGTCAGTCGGTGCGGTCAAGAGCGTTCTGCTCTTCTCTCCCCTGCCGATAGAGGAGTTGAACGGTGCGGAAATTGCGCTCACCTGCGAGTCGGAGACGTCCATTGCCCTGCTGAAGATTCTGCTGGCATGCCGATATTCATTCTGCAACAGCTTCCGCAGCGCCACAAATGGGGAGCAGAGCTGTGGTGCGAAAGGAGAGCCGCTTCTGTTGATAGGGGACAGTGCGTTGCGGGCTGCTTTGACGCCGCAGGGTCGTTTTGTTTACGACCTCGGCGAGCTCTGGTTCGAATTTACCGGACTGCCGTTTGTGTTTGCCCTCTGGCTGGCAAGACGCGTAGCAGTAGAGAATGAAAGAGCAGCTTTCAGCAGTCTTGCAGAAAGGCTGGTAATCTCAAAGCAGCTCTCAATTAGCAGTTTTGCCGAGATTGCTGCCGCATTTGTGCATAATAACTGGACAACCAGCGAGTTTCTAATTAAATATTGGGAGACAATTTCTTACGATCTTGATGAAAATCATCTGGAAGGGCTGAAGCTTTTCTTCAGCTTTGCCGTTGAGTGCGGGATTCTGGAGCAGGCGCCGCCGCTCAGGCTACTTGCTTAACCGGTTTAACTATGAACAGAGTCACAGAAAAAATGACCTGGACTGAAGCTCTGCTCCGCCGCTTTACCGCGCGGGGGGGCGCAGCCTGAAGCTAAGGGCCATTGCTGAAGGGGTGGAGACAGAAGGGCAGTATGCATTCCTGCAGGAGGCGCTGTGCGACAAATTCATGGCTATCTTATCAGCAGACCGGTTCCGCCGGAAAAGGTTGCTGCGTTTATCCGGTCGCGGGGACGGGTACAAAGAAAGTCACCTGATGGACAGATAGTCGCGGATAATCCGCATGTGGTCAAAACATAGCTCCAACGGTATTGCCTCAAAGGGGAACACGGCGATATCGGCGGCATCGTCACCGGCTTTCGGGATACCTTCTCCTTTGGCAATGAAGACGGTGGAAATATTATGCTGGCGGCTGTCCCTTGCCGGATCGGAGTAGCAGCCGAGAAGCTTCAGCTCATATATCCTGAGGGAAGTCTCTTCCCATGCTTCCCGCACGGCAGCATCTTCCAGGGTTTCCCCGTAATCTACGTAGCCTCCCGGCAGGGCCCAGCCCAAAGGTGGGTTCTTCCGGGCAATCAGAACTATCCCGCTGTCAATTTCGATTATGATGTCAACCGTAGGAATCGGATTCCGGTAGGATTTCACAACAGCGCCGCATGCCGGGCAGGATAAACTGTCGAACGCCATGGTTTTCCCCAATAAAAAAGGGGGGATATTCAATCCCCCCTTGATCTTCTCTATGAGGTTTTTATTACTTTTTCTTTCCTGCTGCTGCCTTCTTGGAAGCCTTGAGAGGATTGACCTTGATATCTTCGGTCTTGATCTCGATTTTTACATGGCTGGCGAAGTTGCAGATACCGTTGAGCCATTTCTTTTCAGGCGCAGGATATGCACTGCAAACCTTGCCGATGCTGCCCGTAACAATCCGCTCACAGCCTTCACAATTATCGACTATCACCTGACATAATCCGCCAGTAAATACGCAACCCTGTTTCCCCCAGAAAGTACACTCGCTGCCGGGAAGAACCGTTTGACACTGCATGAAGAAAGCCTCCTGTTTTAACTGCATTTATTTTTTCGCAGAGTTCCAATGTAGCAAGTTTGGAGAAAAAAAGTCAACAGGAAAATCCGTTCAATTCTTCCTTAATCGTTCAGGAATGCACTTGAATTTAAATCCAAAGGCTCGCAGACATCCTGTTTGGCGATATTTTAAGAATGATGCCTCGAAAATTGGCATTGCGATTCTGAGCGGGAATCCGGGCTGTAACCTGGTATAATCGGTTAACCGCCGTAACTGTGCAGACCCGAGAGAAGCAGATTTACCCCCAGTAACCATGATCATATCATCCCCTGTTCCTTGACCTCTGCCTTGAGCCACGCATACACCACCGGTGCCGCCACCAGCCCGACAATACCAAAAGCGGCTTCCATGAGCAGCATGGCGCTGAGCAGCTCCCAGGCGGTTGCCTGTACTTCATGACCGACAATCCTCGCGTTCATGAAATATTCGGCCTTATGGATCAGTATCAGAAACAGCAGTGAGGCTATGCCGACTATGGGTGAAATGCCGAAGCTGATGACGACAATCACGGTGTTTGAAACGAGGTTTCCCACTACCGGAAGCATGCCGACGACAAATGTCAGCAGAACAAGAATTGTTGCCATTGGCAGATGAATACCGAAAAGTGGCAGCGCTACCAACAGGTAGAGGGCTGTCAAGGCGCTATTGAGGGCGGATATTTTTACCTGTGCAAATACAACCTTGTCGAAGGCCGTGGTAAGATTTCTCAGCCTGGAGCGCAACGCACCGATAAATGGCGGTGCCTGATCGTGTTCCTTGAAATGATGTACGGCAGCCATACCGCCAACAACCATTCCCAGCAGAATATGGGCAAATACCTTGATACCTTCCATGCCGACTACGGATATTTTCTGGACATGATCACCAAGCATTTCCAAGAGCTGCTGGCGCAGCCCTTCGATTGTCGTCGGCAACACTTCGGCAACCGAGTCTGGCAGCGTCCCGCGCAGGCTCCCGAGCGTGTCAACCACCGTAGTCAACAGGGCAGCGATGCTGTGGCTGCTGCCGATGAAAGACCAGATGGCAGCACAGACTCCTGTCAGACAGGTAATGACGCAAACCACTACGACTCCCAGCGCTACCTTGTGTGCCGAGCGGCTCATGTTTTTGGGGAGGTGGCGGGCGAGCTTCAAGGTCAGTACGTACACCGCCAGCCCGGCGAACGCCGCCGGTAGCAGGTGAAAGCGCAGCACAAGGAATACGGCGGTTATGGCCAACAGGTAGCTGCTGGTGGTAAGTCTGGTCATTTCTTCGCCCCTGAAGAGAAAATATTGCTACTGCGCCATCTGCTTCAGCACCTGCTCCAGCTTGCGCAATTCCTCGCCATAGCCGGTCCAGTTTCCCTGGCGCTGCAGGCTGATTGCCTTCTCATAGAGGACCATTGCTTCCCTGGCGAGCGTGTTTGGTGAAGCTTTCGCATCTGCCGTGACCGACCTGGCGGCAGCGACGACAGATTTTCTGCCGCCAAAGAGTCGTTGCAGCGCCAGTTCCAGATTCTCCTCCATGACTACCTCATCACCAAAGGCGACAATGACCCGCTTCAATTCCGGCAGACCGCCTTTGTCAGCGGCAAGAAAGAGCGGCTGCACATAGAGCAGCGACTTTTCAATCGGAATCACCAGCATGCTGCCGCGGATGACTTCGGAGCCGCGCTGGTTCCAGAGCGTCAGCTGCTGGGAGATGAAGGAGTCCTGATTGATGCGGGCGTCAATCTGTTTCGGACCATAGATCAACCGGTCTCGCGGGAAGGTATAGGCCCTGATCTTGCCGTAATTTGGTTCGTCGCAGCGCGCAGTGATCCAGGCCGCCAGGTTGTCCCTCTTGGAAGGGGTAAACGGCAGGAGCAGGATGTACTCCTCCACCGTCTCACCCGGCAGCTTCATGATCGTGTAGTAGGGCTCCATCGGGTTCTCACCCAGGGCCGGAACCTGCCAGAGGTTTTCCTTGTTGTAGAATACCTTCGGGTCGGTCATGTGGTAGGCGGCAAACATGGCGGCCTGCACCTTGAGGAACTGATGCGGGTAACGGACATGCTTGCGCAGATCAGCCGGCATGGCTGCCATCGGCTTGAGAAGCCCCGGAAACATCCGGGCATAGACCTTTGCCAGGACATCGTTCGGATCGCTGATGTAGAAGCTGACAGTACCGTCATAGGCATCCACAACCGCCTTTACGGAATTCCGCATGTAATTGATCCCCCCCTGGAGCGGCTTTGAATAGGGGAGTCGATCCGAATAGGTGTAGGCGTCGATGATCCAGTTGAGCCCGCCGCTGGCCGTAACTACCATGTAGGGGTCACTGTCGAAACGGAGAAAGGGTGCTATGGCTTTGACCCGCTCATTGATGTTGCGGTTGTAAAGGATGCGGCTTTCGTTCGTGATGTCGGATGAAAGCAGGATTTTTTCCGTTTTGAATCTGGCGGCAAAGAGGGCCTTCTTGAGCAGAGAATCAATCGGCACGCCCCCTTTTCCGGTATAGGTCGTATTGATATTGCCGGTGGCGGTCGGATAGCTGAATTCCGGGACCCTGGTCTTGACGACTACATAGTCGTTGGAAAGCTCGCCGTAATAGATTTCGGGTTTGGTTACCTTGATGTCTGCCAGGCTGACAGGGGGGATATCCTTGACGAAAAACTCCGGCAGACCCTCCTTGCTGATCCGGCTGACCGGACCGAAGGTGATGCCATTGCCGTGGGTGAAAATCAGCCGCTCGTTGATCCAGTTTTTGCTCGGTAGATCGGCGTAGGAAAGCTCACGTGGTGACAGCATGACCTGGGTGTACTGCCCGTTAACCATGTAGCGGTCATTGTCCACATCGAAAAACTTGTAATAAGTCCTGATCTGCTGCAACTGACTGTAGGTCTTCAGCAGCGGAGCATGATCCCAGAGGCGGATGTTCTTGATGGTGGCGTCATTGTTGGCAATATCGGCAGCGGTAAGTTTTGTATCGACATCAAAGGGGACAGTTTCAATCTTTTCCAGATCGTAGCCGAAACGGGTAAATTTAAGATTATTCTCGATGTAGGGTGTTTCCAGCGCCAGTTCATTTGGCGCAACCTTGAATTTCTGGAGCATACCCGGGTAAACCGAGAGGCCGATTACATACAGGGCAACCACGACCAGCGGTGGCAGCAGCAATGTTACGCGCCAGACGCCTTTCCAGATGCCGACTGCCAGCATGACCCCTGCCAAAGGGGTCAGCAACGTCAGCGCTCTGTAGGTCAACAGCCTGGAGTTGACATCCACATAGCCTGCGCCGTAGAACGAGCCGTTATTGGAAAACAGCAGTCTGAAGCTGTCCAGATAAAATCCGGCAGCGGTCGCGCAGGCAAACAACATGAGCAGAACCGCCAGATGTCGACGTACTTTCGCATCTAACGCCGCACCCCGCTCGGTCAGGGTAATGCCCCCCCGAACGTAATACACCGCTGCGGTAATGAGCGCCGTTGCCAGCAGCAGGAAGCTTGCAAAAGCTTTGAGACTCTCCATGAACGGCAGGCTGAACAGGTAGAAACCGATATCCTTGCCGATAACCGGATCAACCGTGCCGACAGACAGTTTGTTCGTGAAAAGCAGCAGCTCTTCCCATTGCATGGCGCCCCAGTTCCCGGCAAAGAGGGCCAGGATTATGCTGACAAGCATGCTTACCGGTTTGACAAGTCGTGTGGCTTCATCCCGGTTTACCCTGAGGTTGGCGCCTCCCACGAACAGAATGCCGGAAAGAGGGAATTTTGCCCTGTTTGCATAATAAAGATTGATCTGCAAAAAGATGAATAACAGCCCGCCCAGAAACAGCCCGGTCACTGTCTTGGCATAAAGTGTCGTCGTGAAGACCGATGAAAACCCGGTTTCCTCAAAATAAAGCCAGTCAGTGTAAAAACTCAGAAACGTCGTAAAAAAGGGAAGAATTACAAAGAGGAAAATCAGTATCATGACTAATCTGTTTTTTTGCATGGAGAGACCTCCCGGTCTGATTTTATGAATTGCATAATATTACTGTCCTGAAGGTTCAAAAAGCCTGCTCGCCACTGCCAGTTGCTCAGGGGTACCCAACAGCAGCACCAGATCGTCCTGCTGCAATTCCCACACGGGATCAGGGTTAGGTACGACTTCGTCGCCGCTTCTGCTTGCGGCGGCGGCAGCGATGGCGACCACCATGCCCCGGGCTTTGTCGATGTTGGCATGCTCCAGTACTTCCGGTATGCCTCCTGATCGGGCCGAACTGAATATATCGCCGCTCCTGCTGATGCATCATTCGATTTTATCATGGTATTCACATCCTGCCTCTACAGGGCATGGATTAATCAATCAGTCCCCGGCGGAAACGTCCTTGCTTTCGTTGTTCAGTGGAATCTGCCAGATGCGGTTGATGGAGTTTGACCGGTTTGCCTTGTCTGAGTCTCAGGTTGAGCATCTCTACCAACACCGAGAAGGCCATGGCGAAATAGATGTATCCCTTTGGTATATGCATATCGAAACCATCGCCGATAAGTGCTACGCCGATAAGAAGCAGAAAGCTTAACGCCAGCATCTTGATGGTCGGGTGCTTTTCGACGAAGGTGCTGATCTTAGCTGAGAAAAGCATCATGAAACCAACGGCAATGACCACTGCTGTCACCATTATGGCCAACTGGCTGGCCATCCCCAGGGCAGTGATGATCGAATCAAGAGAAAATACTATGTCAAGCAGGAGGATTTGCACAATAACGGCGCCAAAGGTTGCGCCGACGCGCGCGGTCGAGATCGACTCATCACCTTCGAGTTTTTCGTGTATTTCCATGGTGCTTTTCCAGAGCAGAAACAGACCGCCGCAGATGAGGATCAGGTCACGACCGGAAATCTCGTTGCCCAGAACAACAAACAGCGGAGCGGTGAGTCCCATCAGCCAGGTCAGCGAAAACAGCAGTCCTATGCGGATAAACATGGCCAGTCCGAGCCCTGTAAGCCTGGCTCTCTCCTGCTGATGAGCAGGGAGCTTGCTCGCCTGAATGGAGATAAAGATTATATTGTCAATCCCGAGTACAATTTCCAGAGCGCTCAGTGTTATTAGCGCCATCCATATCTGCGGATCAGTCAGCCATTCCATTTTTCAGTAACTCCTGTTTCAGATTATTATCTTTCAAGGTCAGACAGCTGCTAACGAAAACAGCAGATCATATTAACGTGAGTGATCTTATCAGTCAAACAGCCTGTTCAAAAACAGGTTGATACAGAATCAGGGGCAACAGTTCAGCTCACCCCTGTTCCTTGACTTCAGTCTTTTAGCCGGGTACAGGCACCGGTGCTGCTACCGGTCCGGAAATGCCAAAGGTAGCCTCCGGCAGTTGCCGCTGAAAGACCGGATGGCTGAAATACGATGCTTGAATAACGATTTACATTGTCATCAACTTTGGAGACAGCTCCAGTTTTGCCCCTGCATGGAGTTGAAGGCTTCACGCATGATTTCTGACACGCTTTTTGAGGTTGTCTTTCTTATGCGGGCCAAATGCAAGAGCTCATCGTCACTTATCCGCAAAGATATCACGTTCTTGAGGGCCTCATTGTCCCGGCGCCGCTTTGTTGTTGTTTTCATTGTGCTGCCCTGCCGCTTGTTATTGTCAGCCACGTGCTTCCTCCATTGATATAGTGTTGACCAAATTATTCAGTCAAACAGCTCTTCCAGAAATGATTTTTTCCTGTACGGTTTCTGCCCATGACCGTAGTTTTGTCCGTTGCCATGCCCGGGGGCATGGCCGTTGCCGTAATTTACCTGCTGAGTGGCGTAAGCCGGCTGAGGTGCATGCGGAGGTTGTGGCGGAGCTGACAGCTCCTGCGGAACGGCATGCTCAATGATCTTGTCAAGTTCACCGCGGTCGAGCCAGACACCGCGGCATTCAGGACAGTAGTCGATTTCTATCCCCTGGCGTTCGGACATGACAAGTTGGGCAGTAGTACAGGTTGGACATTTCATGATATATTCTCCTGTCTTCAGCCTGAGCCGATCTGTTTAGATCTGGTTAATTGCCGACAACTGCCATGGGTTGTTGCCGGCAGGTCTGGTAAAAGTCCAGCATTCCTCGAATTTCACCGGTTCGGTCCTGCTGCCGGCCACTACCGCTCCGGTTGCGTCATCGGTGGTGTAATCAAGCAGGTTCGCATAAATTGAAGCGGTGATATAATCACGGCCCGACTCCTGCCACACTTCGCAAATATCAACCTTTCTGACGGCGATATTTTCCAGCCGGTTGATCTGTTTATCCCGCAGCATCCTGTCAAGGTCTTCCTGAAAAACCTGTTTCATCTCATCCGTCAGCAGCCCGGATCCCGGTGACAAATCGCGATTCATCCACGCTCCCTGTATTTTGAAGAATATATCCATAACCAGGTCATTGAAGCGATGTTCGTCAAAAGAGGGATCCATCTGCCTGACATGTGCCAAGCCGGTCGTTACTTCGTCAACTGCCGGTTCAGAAGCAAGATGACTGCCGGGCAGGGGGGCCGGCGTGCTTTGTTGGGAAACTCTTCCGTGGGAAAACGCGAGTGAGGAGTTTTCTTCCCGTTTTTTCTTGATATAGCGATAAATAAGGTAACCGATTCCGGCCAAAAGGATGATTTCGAACAGGCCGATGCCGCCACCCGCGCCGTGTCCCATACCACCCCCCGTACCGCTTCCGGCTCCGGCAAAACTGCTGAACAGCATGCTTCCCAGCATCCCGCCCATCAATCCTCCGGCCATGTTTCTCATGAACCCGCCGCCTGCCTGCTGCTGCATGGGGCTTTGCGAAGGGGCAGCCTGTTGCTGCTGTCTCGGCTGTGAAGACGGGCTGGCCGGCCGGGAATAGCTGCGTGAACCACTGCTTCCGGAAGAGCGGCTGCCACCGGCCCTGGCGTGCGCAGTAAGCGCCATAACGGTAATGCTCAGAAACATAACCGCCACCATTACGGTAAATACTTTGACAATGTATCTTTTCATTTGCTGTCTCCTTGGTTGTATCTGGCTAAGTCCGGGTTTATTGACTTGCTTCAATTTTAGGTACGCTCGGCGCCATCAGTGCCATCCTTACCTGCGAGTGTTTGCCGGTCCATTTAAGATAGTTTTCAATCTATGCAAAGTTCGTCTTTTCGAACTCCGGAGATCGATGGACCGACGCATGATGGATGGCGCTTCTCATGGTGACAATGAGTATTTTGGGGAGAGAGAAGGAGGGTGGGTTTAAGGCTGTTCATAATATTTACCGCCGACGATTTTGATCAGTTCCCGCAGAAACTGTTTGCGCCGGGGGCAATAAAAAAGACCTTTACCCTCGGCATTGTTGCCTGGATAAAGGTCTTGTTGACAGGATATCTGTCCCGGTTCCGGGTCTTGCGACCGTGTTGACGAAATCCGGGTCGGCCGTTTCTCTGGCCGATAACTACTCCCCTTTAGATGACGGACTATATTTTTTTCCATTCAAGTTGTCAAGCGATAAAATTTGTCTTTAAACACAGGTTGTTATACTGCCGCGGCCAGAGAATTAACTGGTGGCCGGAAGTTCAATGATGAACTTTGTCCCTTGCGGCTTGTTTTCCTTGACCCGAATGAAGCCGTGATGGTCGGTGATAATGCTGCTTACTATGGAAAGACCCAGGCCTGTACCGGTCTTCCTGGTGGAGAAGTACGGTTCAAACAGGCGTGGCATGTCCGCAGACGGAATCCCGTGTCCGTTGTCGGCTACGGAAAAAATAACCATTTTCAGTTCCTGATTGTAGCTGCTTCTTACCGTGATCTCGCCGCCGCTGTCAACGGCGGCGACAGCATTTTCCAGAAGGTTAATCAGCACCCGCTTGAGCTGGTCCCGGTCGAGAAGCAGTTCGGGAACCATTTCATCCGGAGCAAAAGTGATGTTGATGCCCCGGTGAGCCTCGGCGTAAAGAGTAACTGCTTCAGCGATGATCTCGTTAAGGTTGTTGGGCAGCGGTTTTGCTGCCGGCATGCGTGCAAACTGCGAAAATTCATTGACCAGGGTTTTCAGCTCTTCAACAGATTTGATGATTGTTGCGGTAGACTGGTCAAAGACATTGTCATCGTCAGCAAAGCGCGCCAGATAGCGTTTTCGCAGACGCTGTGCCGATAGCTGGATTGGAGTAAGAGGGTTTTTTATCTCATGGGCGATCCTTCTGGCGACCTCACGCCAGGCAGCCATACGCTGCGCCTTGATCAGGTGTGAAAGGTCGTCGAAGACGATAACTGTGCCGAGAAATTCACCGGTTTCATCTTTGAGCAGGTTGAGGTTGATCCGCAGAGTTACTCTGGTCTCGTTTACCTGTAACTCTATCTGCCGGTCAAGAATGTCCAGTTTTTTCAGCACCAGATCACGGAGCATCTCCTTGACGATATCAAGGTGGGCTGTATTGAGGACTTGCCTGAAGTTTTTGCCGATAACATTGGTGGTATCTATCTGCAAAAGGTTCTCGGCGGATTTGTTGATGGTGGTGATTATGCCATGACTGTTAGTAGATATTACCCCGGCGGTAATATGCCGCAGAACCGTCTCCATATACCTTCTGCGGCCTTCTATCTCCAGATTGCTGCGGTGCAGATCCTGATTGGCAAGGTTGAGAGCCCGCTGATTAGTTCTCAGGTCCGCCGTCATTTTATTGAAAGCCAGGATCAACTGACCGATTTCGTCACGACTCTCTCCTGAAAGCTCAATCTCAAGGTTGCCGTCAGCAATCTGTCTGGTAGCATCTGCCAGATTCTGAATCGGATCGGTCAAACTGCGCGCCAGGTTTACTCCGAACCAGACCGAGAGCGTGATTATGACGATTGTGATCAAGAGCAGGGTAAGAATGTATGTCGTCTGTATCGGCCGTTTGAGAATCTTCAGCTGACGGAACTCGTGATAGGAGGTTGTAATCTCCTTCATCTTGCTCACAAGGGAGTAGGGTACATAGTAATTGACTACGACCACGCCGACGACATCCTTTTCATTCCAGGTCGAATATACCGGGACAATCCCCCGGATAAGGTCGGCTTTGCCGATGGAGTTCACCCGGCTAAGCTCTCTCCCCTTGAGAACGGTATTAAGGTCTGCAGATGTTGGGTTGGTAAATTCCGAAATGGGGAGGCCGGGATTGGCAGCACGTACCAGTTCCTCGCGCTGCGCTGAGAAAACTTCAACCACGCCGAGGTTGTACTCCTTCTGCTTCTGTTTGATGAGAGCCTTCAGCGACGGCAGATTTTCATCATTGAGAAGTTTCCTCTCCTTAATGAACTGACTTATCTGTTGACCGTAATAGAGGGCATTGGCAGCCGAGTTTTTGTAGTAGGTCTGGGCGACGTCCATGGATTCATCAAGTGCCGTCTCTATCTGCCGGTTGAACCAGTTCTGGATGCTGTTGGAAATATATCCGGCTGAAACCAGAAAAAGGAGCAGGGTCGGAACCAGAGACAGCGAGACAAATGCCAGCACCAGCTTTGTTCTCAGCCTTGTTCCCATCCGGTCGAGCTGCTGTACCTTGAAGAGTTTGAAAATGTTTCTGGCAAGCAGGTAGCCGAACAGGATGATAAGCAGCGTGATGATATTGATCAGGGCGAAGATGACAATATTGGCGCCCATCGGCACTTCAGAGCTGATCCTGGTGAGGTGTACCTGGGTAGCAATAAGAATGCTGATCAGCAGCAGCGAGATGCCGATGATTATCGATTCCCGCTTTCTTTTGCGCTGTTCGTTCTGCGGTGGAGTGGTGTAGCTGCTTTCGCCCATTATGTTACAGCCTTCCCGAGCGGATGATTGCTATCAGCCATACCAGGCTGATCATCCCTGCAATGCTGTAGCCCATAAAGGCAAAGAGAGGAAACCCTAACAGCAGCGGGCCTTTACCGGTCTGCATAACGATGGATGAGCCGACAATCAGGGCGGCAATAATAAGGCTGGATGAGAGTCGGTTGATCGATCTGTCCATATCTCTGGTGAAACGGTCGAGTCCGCGATGTTCCAGATCTATCTTGAACTTGTCACGGTTGATCCGGTTCAGAATCTCTTTTATATCCTTCGGGAGCGAGCGGATCAGGTTGACATAAGAGTTGATATTGCCGAAAAGTTCCTTGACCGCACTCCCGGGGGAGAGGCGCTCCCTGATCTCTTTCTCCATCATCGGTTTCAGGTGACTGGTCATGTCAAAATCAGGATCCAGCCGCCGCCCCATGCTCTCCATGGTCATGAATGTCTTGGCAAGCAGCAGCAGGTCGGGATGAAATTTTATCCTGTACGAGGTGATGATGTCGGTGAAATCGATCAGGAGTTTCCCTACCTGCAGATCCTGCAGCGACATCTCGTAATAGGTATCGATGAACTCGGAGATGTCGCGTCGTAGCGCCCTGATATTGACGCTGTCGGTGATGTCTCCTGAATAGATGAGCAGGGAGATAACCTCTTCGGCGTCGCGTTTCAGGATGGCAAGCAGGATATCTGTCAGATAGCGCTTGAGGAAAGGGTCGATTCTCCCGGTCATGCCGAAGTCGAGCATGCAGATGACATCGCCGGGAAGAATCAGGACGTTGCCGGGGTGCAGATCACCATGAAAAAAGCCGTGCTGGAGAACCATCTTTACAAAGGCGTCTGCGCCCCGCTTGGCAATCAGTTTCAGATCAAAGCCGGCCGCTGCAAGACTCTCGATATCCGAAACTTTCAAACCTTCAATCAGCTCCATGGTAAGAGCCGCCTTTGAAGTGAAATCCCAATAGACCTTCGGAAAGTAGACGGTGCTGTCACCGGCAAAGTTTGCGGCAAACCGTTCGATCGTCCTCCCTTCAAGCGATAGATCCATCTCGCGGCGAATGGTTCGCGCCAGCTCCCTTACCTGGCCGACAGGGTCATAAACATCGCTGTTCGGGATATGTTTCTCCGCCATCATGGCCAGGAGCGTCAGCGCTTCAATATCGGTCTCGATCAGGTCGACTATCCCGGGCCGTCTCACTTTGACGACAACCTCTTCGCCGGTCAGCAGCACTGCCCGGTGAACCTGGGCAATCGATGCGGCAGCAATCGGCTCAATGGTGAACGAGGAAAAGAGCTCGGCGATATCGACGCCGAACTCGCGTCGCAGTTCAATGGCCACCTCTGCAAAAGTGAATGGCGGTACATCGTCCTGAAGTTTGGCAAATTCTTCGATATAGTTCGGCGGGAGGAGGTCGGAACGGGTGGAGAGAAACTGCCCGAGCTTGATAAAAGTCGGGCCAAGCTCTTCCAGGACAAGCCGCATCCGCTCTGCCTGCTTCAGTTCGACGAAAGCAGAATTTTCGCGGCGGAACATGCGTCGCCAGCGGGCGACAAACTCGGTGAGATTCAGGTAGGCGAGCAGATTGTCAAAGCCGTACTTGAAGAGTACACGGACGATCTGCCGGTAGCGCTTTATACTCCGGATGTTGCGGTTGAGCTGCAGCAGATTCACAGGCTATACCTTGTCAGCCAGCTTTTTCTCCAGCTCCTCCAGCCGCTGCTGCAGGGTGTCGAAGTCGGATCTGGTTACAAGGCCGATCCGTTCGACCGTCTTTTTTACTTCGGTTTCGGCAGCTTCGGTGATTTTTTCGCGGGTTTCCTTGGCAATTCCCTGAATTTTATCAATGAAAGCCTTGCCTTCTTCTTCGCTGAACTTGTATTTTTCTTTAAGGTCGCCAAGCATCTCCTCACCTTTTTTCTGGGTAAGAGAGAGTGCGCCGATGCCGGTAAGAACAGCTTTCTCGAATAGTTCGAACATTTTCTGTCTCCTTGGGTGGTAAAATAATGTGCGTAATGCAGTTAGAACATTAACATCTTGGCAGGAAAACGCAAGCAGAAGCTATTTGCGCCAGAGCCAGAGCAGCAGGGAGATGAGAGCGGATAAAAGGATACAGGTGGTCAGCGGGAAAAAGAAGGAAAACCCCTCTTTCTTCAGATAAATGTCACCCGGCAGCCGCCCGAGCCACGTGATTTTTCCGGAGAGCGTCACGGCAGCGCCGATGGCCGCAATAACAAGTCCGAGAATAATGAGAGATTTGCCAATGTCTGACACTATCATTCCCTCTGCTGGTAGCGATCTTTTTCGCTGTAAATGCAGCCGCAGTACTGCTGGCGGTAGAGTCCCATCTCCTTTGAAAGCCTTATCCCTTCCTGCCAGCCAGGGCGGAAGTCGGTGTAGAAAAAACTGGTGCCGTGCCGTTCTGCCGCCTGCTCCCCGGCTGTGCGGATCTGTTCATGATTCTGATAACGGCTGTAGAGCAGGGATGAGGTAAAGGCATCAAAGCCGAGCTGCGCAGCCTGTTGCGCAGCGCTATCGAGCCGCGAAAAGTAGCAGTAGAGGCATCGCTCTGCCGGCCGTGCGGCAACCGCCGCAAGAAACTCCTCAAGAAGGTACTCATCGCGGCAGATGAGGTCAAGCTCCTCGCTGCGGCACATCGTTCTGGCGGCTTCCAGTCGTCGCTGATACTCCTGATAAGGGTGGATATTGTGGTTGAAGAAGAAGCCGGTGATGCTGTGTCCGGCTTTGCGCAGCTCTTTGAGCGGATAGAGGGCGCATGGCCCGCAACATATGTGGAGGAGAATGTTCATGTGAGCGCCTCCCGCGCAAGACGCAGTGATATCTTTCTCTGGGTTGTCATGGAGAAGAGTCGCAACCTGTCCAGTGCAGCAGTAAGGGCGGCGATATCGCGCGGCAGGTGTATCAGGAGATACCCGGTTACCTCCTCGGGGAGGATTATCTGCCGGTCTTCGGCAAGTTTCTGTAATATCATCCGTCTGGAGTTGTCGTCCGATATGTCGAGTTTTGCCACCAGCCCCCACATGAAGCGGGATTGCAGGTGCTCGTCAAGCGAGGTCAGCTCTTTTGGGGGGAGGTTGGCGGTTGCCGCAATCTTGCGCCCGGATTCATAAAAGTCGTTGAAGAGCTGCCAGAGAGCTACCCTGAGGCTGCTGTCATCGGCAAGCAGGTGCAGATCGTCAAGGAGCAGGGCCGGAAGCTTGCGCAGCATGGCAAATGTTGCGGCATGGTTTTCCGGATGAAGCTGTTCGACCGGTATGACAGGAATATTGTCCTCTCTACTCGCTGAAAGTTCTTCGGCTATTGCCGACAAAAGATGGGTTTTTCCGGAGCCGGCTGCACCATGGAGGTAGAGGAGGTTTTCACCGTTAGTTGCAATGAGGAGTTTTTCGGCAAAGGCGAAAGCAGTTTCGTTGCCGCAGCATTTGACAAAATTGCTGAAACTGAAATGCGGTTTTATCGGAAAGTCAAATACGAGCTGCATGTCAGAAAAGCGCCCCTTGCGGCGTTTCCGGTGGAATTCTGCCGAAGTGCAGATATGCCGCCCGGGTGGCAACCCTGCCGCGCGGGGTGCGGTTAATGAACCCCTGCTGGATCAGAAACGGCTCGATGACATCCTCTATTGTGCCGCTCTCCTCGCAGATAGCTGCTGCCAGGGTCTCCAGCCCTACCGGTCCGCCGCCGAATTTGTCGATAATGGTCAGCAGTACGGTCCTGTCCATGTTATCAAAGCCCATTGCATCGACTTCCAAAAGGATAAGCGCTTTCCCGACAACCTCGTCGGTGATGACGCCGTCGGCCAGCACCTGGGCAAAGTCGCGTACCCGGCGCAGCAGCCGGTTGGCAATCCGTGGTGTCCCACGGCTTCTGCGGGCAAGTTCGATGGAAGCGCTCTCGGTTATCGATATCTGCAGGATTCTGGCAGAGCGCCGGACAATAAAGGCAAGCTCTTCATTTGTGTAGAATTCAAGCCGCGAAATTATGCCGAAACGGTCGCGCAACGGCGAAGAGAGGAGCCCTGCTCTTGTTGTTGCGCCGACAAGGGTGAATCTGGGGAGGTCAAGCTTGATTGTTCTGGCGCTTGGTCCCTGGCCGATGATTATATCTAGCTGGAAGTCCTCCATGGCCGGATAGAGAATCTCTTCGACTACATGAGAGAGCCGGTGGATCTCGTCGATAAAGAGAACATCGTGCGCTTCAAGGTTGGTCAGAATTGCTGCCAGATCGCCCGGCCTTTCGATTACCGGACCGGAGGTGGCCTTGATGTTGACCCCCATTTCGCAGGCAATAATGTTGGCCAGTGTTGTCTTGCCGAGGCCCGGCGGGCCGTAAAGCAGGACATGATCAAGCGCTTCCTCCCGTTTTCTTGCAGCATCGGTAAAAATTCGCAGGTTCCCCTTGGCCTTCTCCTGACCGACATACTCATCAAGAGAGCGGGGCCTTAGCGAGGTTTCCAGCAACAGCTCTTCTTCGGCAGCATTTCCTTCAATAAGTCGTGGCATGGATTATTTCATGAGCCTTTTGAGCGCCAGTTTGAGGATTTTTTCCATCGGTGCGCCGTTTTCTGTCTCAAATTCGGCGAGGGTCTTGATGACTAACGCTTCCTTGTAGCCGAGATTGACCAGTGCCGAGGCGACATCATCGCGTACCGACGGGTCTGCAGCGGAGAGCGGCGAACTATTGCCGCTGCTTGAGACGAGGCCGAGTTTGATGACCTTGTCCTTCAACTCAAGAATCATCCTTTCGGAGGTCTTGCGGCCGATGCCGGGTATGGCGGAGAGGCGGTTAATGTCACCGCGAGCGAGTGCTGATGCAAGTTCATCAGGCTGGATGTTAGAGAGAATGTCCTTCGCCAGTTTAGGTCCCACGCCGGAAACAGTCAACAACAGCTGGAAAAACTGCTTCTCTTGCGGGGTGAGAAACCCATAAAGGTGGATGGCATCCTCCTTTACATGCGTATGGATGTTGAGAGTGAGGGGGGTGCCGTCTTCAGGGAGGGCAAAGAAAGTCGAGAAAGGTATCTGTACGCGGTAGCCGACCCCGTTCACGTCCAGGATCACTGCTTCAGGGGTTCTGCTGGCAATTCTGCCGGTCAATAATGCTATCATTGCGACGCTCTGTGTTGTCTTGAAACTGGAATTTTTGCTGTAAGACTTTTCAGTGTGGAGGAGTTTGCATGGCAGATGGCAACTGCCAGAGCGTCGGAAGCGTCTGCCTGGGCAATCTCCGGCAGTGCGAGAAGCACTTTCACCATATGTTGCACCTGCTCTTTAGCCGCTTTACCGTGCCCGACGACTGCCTGCTTTACCTGCAGGGCGCTGTATTCGTCGACAGGAAGCCCGGCGCTCACAGCGGCAACAATTGCCGCTCCCCGTGCCTGTCCCAGTTTCAGGGCGCTCTGGACATTGTTGGCGAAAAAAATGTCCTCTACTGCTACCGCATCCGGTCTGTAACGGCTGATGACTGCACAGAGGCCGTCAAAAATCAGTTTGAGCCTTTGCGGGAAACCGGCAGCTTTGTCGGTGAATATGGCACCATTGTCGATATGCACAAGGCGGTTCCCCTCCTTGCGAATGATGCCGTAGCCGGTGATGCGCGAACCTGGGTCGATGCCGAGTATGACCATTTACATCAGTTTTTCCATCTCTTCAGTTGAGATGTCAAAGTTGGCATAGACATTCTGTACGTCGTCATTGTCTTCAAGCCGGTCAATCATCTTCAGCATGCTCTCTGCCTGTTTCCCTTCGAGCTGGATCAATGTCTGGGGAATCATGGTGATTTCAGCACTGTCAAATTTGAAACCGGCCGCAGCCAAGGTGTCGCGAACTTCAATGAAAGATGAAGGATCGGTAATGACTTCAAACTGTTCATCCTGCTCGGAAACATCGTCAGCGCCAGCTTCCAGCGCAGCGTCAAACAGTTTATCAAAATCGCCGGTTTTCGGGTAGCTAATCAGGCCTTTTTTGTCGAATATCCAGGAAACACAGCCGGTTTCACCCATGTTGCCGTTGCATTTTGCGAAGATACTCCTTACGTCCGAAACCGTACGGTTACGGTTATCGGTCATTACCTCGACAAGAACGGCAACGCCGCCGGGACCGTAGCCTTCGTAGTTGATCTCCTCATAGTTGACCCCCTCCATGCCACCGGCACCTTTTTTAATGGCGCGTTCAATATTGTCTTTGGGCATGTTTTCACCCTTGGCCTTGTCAACCGCCGTACGCAGTCTCGGATTGGCGCCGGGATCCCCGCCGCCGAGTTTGGCGGCGACAGAGATTTCCTTGATTATTTTGGTGAAAATCCGGCCGCGTTTTGCATCAGTTGCGCCTTTTTTATGCTTGATGGTGCTCCATTTATTATGTCCTGACATCGTTGCTGCTCCTCTTCGGATAGGTTACAGAAAACATAAAATATTAACACGCTGAAATTGAGCTTGTAAAGAAAGAAAAGATGCGTTCAATCGCGGGCTTGACAGGTGCAAAGAATAACGGTTAAACCTCTGTTTGAAAATGGTACAAGATTGTAAATCGCAACATTTGAGGCGGTGATGTGTGTATATAACTAGCTTAAATAAATAGAAAATAACGCGATGCGCAGAAAAAATCAAATTTAGCGTTGACATTAATAAAACGTCGTGCTAAAAAAAAATAAAGCTGACAGTTAATATATTAAAACGGGCGTTCAATTTTAATAAAAGCGGGTAGCGAAATGTTCAGAACCAAGAGTAGCTATTCAGTGCAGAGTGTTGAGAAGGCTCTGGATATTTTGGAACTTCTTGCCGACGAGTTGAACGATGCAACTCTGCCTCATCTTGCTGAAAGGATCGGCATCAGCAGGAACAAAGCGTTCCGCCTGCTGGCGACGCTTGAGAGTCGTGGTCTGGTACAGCGCGAGGAGCAAAGCGGAGTTTACCGGGTAGGGTT
>JBBRBA010000041.1:0-27422 GCA_038206285.1 Geobacterales bacterium | reverse complement strand
ATATTCCGTCCCAAGCAGATCTTCGACAAACGCACGATACTTCTTCTTTGATTCTGCTGATCGCTTTCCGAAATGGCTGAGAATTTCTTCCATTTTCAGCCATTCTGGCACCGGCTTTTGGCCAATGTAATTCAGGTAGCTTGACCAGCGGTATTCTTCCGGTCGGGCTACGATTCCTGCCCTTACCGGATTCAGATGTATGTAGCGGGTAAGTTTCAATGCATATTCGTCATATTCTACGAGGATCGCCTTATAGCGCCCCTGAAACAGATGTCCGGCACGTTTTCGTTTGACGTTGAAGTATGTCGTGTACGCTCCGTTAATGTGCCGCATGATCTGCGACAGATTGCCGGCAGGTGTTTCCAGAAGCAGATGATAATGGTTGCTCATCATACAGTAAGCGTGTATTACCGCACCGTAGCGCTCCGTTGCCGACCCCAGATACTCCAGATACTTTTCCCGGTCTCTCTGGCTTTTGAATACATCCTTTTGTTCGTTACCTCGCGAAGTGACATGGTAGAAGGCTCCCGGATATATTATTCTTAGCGGTCGTGCCATTACGATCTCCTTACCCTTAAACAGTCCAAAACATACCTCACTTTTTGATATTTGGAGACCTGACCCCTACGGCTTGCTCTGACCCCTACGGCTTGCTGTTCTTAATTTTACGGAAATAATAAAATTAATATTATTAAATAAAGTTATTGGTAATATCAATAAATGTGCCAACAGAAACCAGATAATACAGTGCCAGCAATATCAAATAGTTACATGTCAGCGAACTTGCATCAAGCCCTTCCGGCATCCTGATCATCCACATTTCCACGAATCTAAAACGTAAAAAAATTTTACATTTTCAATTTTAGCTCGTAATTTCAGCCAGTTACAAGAGCGTAAAGTTTTTTTACACGTGCTCGCAAAACCGCGCCCAGAGCGGCTTCAGAGCTAATGTAAAAAAATTTTACGTCATGCCTGTGCGACTGTCCGGCATAATTCGTAATATTTAGGGAAAAGGTATCCGTAGAAGGGAACAGATTGAGGTTCCATTGATTTTTTTGCGGCCAATGGGGGGGGTAGGCAATCAAGGCTTATTAAGTTAGTATTGATCTTCCCTTTCCAGCGGCGGCGCCACGACGACGGTTTGAGCGCATGATCCTACTGAATGTTGACCTCCAGGCCGGCCTTTCTTGCGCTCTCCACCAGTTGATAGTACCGGGTCTTCATCTCCTTGAACTCAGCCGACAACGCTTCATGCTCTGCCACAAGTTTCTTCTCCGACTGCCACAGGTGGCCGTAGAGCTTCAGTTTGGCAACGATCTCTTCAATACGGTTACGCACCGCTGTCATGGCCGACTCGCTGTCGGCAAGCTCCGTTTGCCACTGCTCATAACTTTTACCACCATATAAATCATCTGCCGTGGCGCTTTTCGTGTCGGCCATGGCGCGCGGGGCGACAGTTTGACCTCCAGCCGGGGACTCGCCGGCAGTCGCCGGCGAAGAGGAAGCCGGCTCGGCCTCCTCCACTGTCCGCACTTTTTTACGGAGTGTTACCGGAACTATTCCCAGGTCCTCCGTAAAATGGACCGTTCCCTGCGCATCGGTCCAGGTATAGGTCTCAGCGTATGCCGACGTGAAAGAGATGACTGACATGACAACAAGAAATGAGACGCATGTTCGTTTCACAATAATATTCCTCCAGTAGCAACCGGTTAACTCTCAAGCTGCGCCACACATTACAATTTCCGACGGCTGTGAATACCTTAGCAGCTATCAACAAGAGTTCAATACAGTTTCAGAAATGATAGCCTGATATGCTGACGATTCAACTCAAAAAGAGGGTAATTGCAGATTCAGCACCCTGCCTGCTGACTACTGCAGGTTCGCTGTTTGCTTCACCAGGAGTCTGTGTTACATTCTCCAGCGCCTTATGGCTCACTTTCCCGCTAATGGACATTTGATGAAACTGATCAGGAACAGCCGTTATACCAAGATAAAGAACGCCGTCGGCCGGGCGATTGCAGACTATGGTCTCATAAAGGCAGGTGACCGGATTGCGGTAGGTGTTTCCGGAGGCAAGGACTCCTACACGCTGCTCCATATCCTGGCGGAACTGCAGCGCCGCTCGCCGGTTAAGTACGAGCTGCTGGCGCTGACCATCGATTCGGGCTATCCGGGGTACAGAAGCGACATCATCGAAAACCATCTGCATGAAAACGGCTTTGACTGCCACATCGAAAAGACCAACCACTTTGACATCATCAAGGAAAAACGCCGCCCGGATTCATCCTTCTGCTCCATCTGTGCCCGGCTGAAGCGCGGCTCCCTCTACACGCTTGCCAGCAAGTTCGGCTGCAACAAGCTGGCGCTTGGTCACCATCTTGACGATTTCATCGAGACCCTGCTGCTCAACCAGTTCTTTGTCGGCTCGCTCAAGGCGATGGCGCCGTCAATGCTGGCCGACAACGGCGAAATAACGGTAATCAGGCCGCTGGTCTATGTCGAGGAGCAGGAGATAATCCCCTTTGCCCGGGAGAACGGCTTTCCGGTGGTCTGCTGCTGCTGCCCGGTCTGTGGCACGGCGGACATGCAGCGCAAAAAGATGAAACAGCTTCTCACTGATCTGCAGCAGTCCATTCCGCATGTCAAGCGGAGCCTGCTGCGGGCACTCGCCAACGTCCAACCAAGACACCTGCTTGATCTGCGCCTGCCATTGACAAAATAATTTTGCGTGAGATAATTTTAAGACTTTAAGAGAGTTCAGCGGGCTGAAGCTGCGGTCAATTTCTGCATTTAAGCGGGAGAAGGACGGATGCGATACCAGTTTCTCATTGTAGACGGCGAGAACGGGGAAGCCCTGACCCCCTATTTGCGGATTGCACTGCAGCGAAACAATATCTCCCTGCAATTTACAGCCGACAGCAATGAAGCGTTGCAACTCATTGCCGCAAACCACCCCAACGTTATTCTCTACGACATGTGCCTTGCCGATATGAGCGGCATCGAGTTCCTCTGCAAGGCAAAAAAGATTGACCATGCCGTCTCGATAATCATGACCACAGGCTGCAGCAATATTAATGACACCATCGAGACGATAAAACATGGCGCCTTTGACTACCTGATAAAACCGCCTGACAAGAAGCTTTTCTGTCAGGTAGTACGCAAAGCCCTCGAATGCAACCTGCTTAACCGCCGGGTCCGTTATGTTCCGACGACAAAACATCTCGATTCAGCCGATGCTGGTGAAGACGTCATGATCGGCTCATCACCGAAACTGATGGAGATCTGGAAACTGGTGGGGAAGATTGCCGATAATGACGCCCCTGTCCTGATTCAGGGTGAAAGCGGCACCGGCAAGGAGCTCCTCGCCAAAGCCATTTATAACCACTCCAACCGTCATACCAAACCGTTCCTGGCAATAAATTGTGCAGCGATACCCGAGACCCTTCTGGAATCGGAGCTGTTCGGCCACGAAAAGGGAGCCTTTACCGATGCACACCAGCGGCGCATCGGCAAGTTCGAACACTGCAACGGCGGCACCATTCTCCTTGACGAGATCGGCGAAATCAGTCTGCCAAGTCAGAGCAAGCTGCTGCGGGTGCTGGAGAACCAGCAATTCGAGCGGATCGGCGGCAACGAAACGATCAAAACGGATGTGCGCGTCATCGCTTCAACGAATACCAGCCTGGAAGATGCGGTTAACCACAAGCTTTTCCGTCTCGACCTGTATCACCGTTTGAAAGGGGTCAGTATTCACCTCCCCCCCTTAAGGGAGCGGCAGGAGGATATCCCGATTCTCATTGATCTCTTCTGCCGGATTTTTTCAGCCAGATACGGCAAGCGGATAGAAAGGGTTTCAAACAAGGCGATGGATTTTCTGCAGAGCTGTCCCTGGAAAGGCAATATCCGCGAACTGAAGAATGTCATCGGCTCTGCAATTGCAGTTGCTGACGGCGAAATTTTGCGGCTCGAGGATTTTTTCCGGGTTATGACCACAGAGGCGGAGTCCCGCGCCGACAGCAGGGAAAGTAATGATTATTATGCCTATTTTGTCAGGCTGCTCGAACCGAAAGTGGATCCGGCAAATCAGGAGAGTATCGGCGTATTATACCAGGAGGTCAGCCAGGGGCTTGAAAAGGCGGCCATAGAACTCGCCCTGAAGAAAAGCGGCAACAACCAGGTACTTACGGCAAAGATGCTCGGCATATCGCGCAATACCCTGCGCAACCGGATCGAACGCTACCGCCTTGATACGGATGCCGTCAACAGACAGCCGTTGTAGCGGAAAGGATTTCCGTCCCGGCTTTTTTCTCCAGCCTTTACGGAAGCTGCCCGGTAACAACGCCAACACCTCAATTCATCCTTTGCAGTCAGCCAGCCGCAGTATAGTGCTACCCCTGCTCCGGCAATCGAAATAAGTTCCATGATACCCTCCTGATTGTATAAGGAGAGGCTATCACGCCTGTGCGACATAATAAGTCGCAAAATTCACCGGCTGATCTTCAGAGTTCGCTTAAAGCTGCTGCCAACAGAGTAATGTCGTCATCAAGAATTGTCCTGGTATCGAGGAGAACCCGTCCTTTCCCTATTCTGCTGATTACCGGGGTAGAGGCGCTCCGCAGGCGGAGATCAATCTGCTCCGGCGCAAGCCGGTCGCTACTGATCGCAATAAGCCTGGTCTTCAGCTGCAGGCAGGGGAGCGCGCCGCCACCGGCCATGGAATGACCTTCGACGAGTTCCAGTCTGACATCTGCAGCTGCCTCTTTCTGCAGGAGTTCCAGCATCCGCCCCGCCCGTGCCTCAAGCGCAGCAAACGGGATAGTGAGCATTCGCAGCGTCGGAATCTGCTGCAAAACAGTCCGTTCATCCCGGTAGAGCTTGAGGACCCCTTCGAGCACTGCAAGCGTCATCTTGTCGAGGCGCAGCGCCCGCAGCAGCGGATGCTTTTTCAGCGGCTCAAGCAGCGAGCGTTTGCCGGCAATAATCCCTGCTTGCGGCCCGCCCAGCAGCTTGTCGCCGCTGCAGACAACGATATCGGCGCCGGCGCTCAGGTATTGGCGGACTGTGGGCTCCTGGCAGCCGAGCAGCGGTTCCAGATCGATGAAGGCGCCGCTGCCGGCATCCACCATAACCGTCACACCACTCTCCTCCCGCAGCTGCACCAGCTCTTTGACCGTTACTTCTGCGGTGAAGCCGACCATGGCAAAGTTGCTGCAGCTCACCTTGAGCAGCAGCGCCGTTTCTGCATTTATCGCTTTACGGTAATCCTTGAGATGCGTCCGGTTGGTAGTGCCGACCTCCCGTAGCCTGGCGCCGCTCTGCAGCAGAATGTCCGGAATCCTGAACGAGCCGCCTATTTCGACCAGCTCACCGCGGGAAACAATGACTTCACGGTCGCGTGCCAGCGAGGAGAGCGCCAGCAGCAGTGCAGCCGCGTTGTTGTTGACCACCAGAGCCGCTTCAGCGCCGGTAAGTTCACAGATGAGAGGCTCAACATGGCAGTAGCGATCACCCCGTTCGCCGGTTGCGCTGTCGTACTCAAGAGTGGAATAGTGGCAGGCGGTATCTGCCAGACGTTCGATCAGTCCGGCAGGCAAAGGGGAGCGTCCCAGATTGGTATGGATAACGGTGCCGGTAGCGTTGATCACCCGGCGAAGAGAGGGGGCAGCGGCTTTTGCAAGCTCTCTGCTGACGATGGCGGCAATTGCCGGGATTTCCACCGCAGCAGCCCCGCCAAGAATGTCCGTGCGCAGCGCCGCAAGCACGCTTCTGACCGTTTTCAGAATTAATGCCCGGGGATGAACTGCCTGCAGCTCCTGCATTGAGCGCTCAGCCATGAGCTTGTCAACTTTCGGAATTTTTCTGAGTCCTGACATAACGCCGTCAAATATCCAGATGCGACACGGCAAACTGTTCGCTCCGGCTTAATGGTGCAACAATGCCCCCCTCCATCAGAACCTTCCCGCCATACTCGGCACTCTTGCGGACAAGCTGCTCGGCACGTTCTGCATTCCTGGCCCTGAAAGCCTCGATTATCTTGACATGCTCCTGAACCGAAACCTTCATCCTGCCGGGTTTACTTAAAGAAGCATAGCGCAGTCGCTGAAATTTACTGACCAGACTGTTGATCATTTCGTCAAGCTTTTCATTATCTGCCGCCTTGCGGAAGAGTACGTGAAAATCGTTGTGAACCTTGAAAAAGTGTTTGATGTCCTTATCTTCTGCCAACTGACGAAGCTTTTCATTGATTGCCGCCAGCTTGTCAATCTCCTTTTCAGAAAGATTCTTGCAGGCGCAATGCGCGGCATACCCTTCGAGAATACTTTTGATGGCGTAAAAATCCTCGATATCCTTGGAGGAAAATGAGACTACCACCGCCCCCTTGCGCGGTATAACCGTCAGATACCCTTCAGACTCAAGCTGCCTGAAAGCCTCTCGAATCGGCGTACGGCTGATGCCGAACCTTTCGGCAAGCTCCGGCTCAGCCACTTTTTCGCCCGGTTTCAGTGTTCCGCTCATTATGGCATCACGTATCGTTTCAAGGATTTTTTCACGTAAGGTAAGATGCTTTTCAATAGTTTTTTTCATTCTTGTAGCTCCCGATTGAGATTCTCTTATTGTATACAGTATACAATAAAAGTCAAGATTACCTCTTTGTCGCAGGTTTAAACGAGGTGCGGCAGTTGGCTGAAAGCCCCCAAAACTCTTGCGTTTTGCTGTATCCGGATGTAATCTTTGCCCGGACAAGAGGCGCTAATGGACCCGATAAGACATCTGCGAATTTCAATGATGGTACTCTTTGCCCTGGCATCTCTGGGGGTGGCAGGGTACATGATCATCGAGGGTTGGTCGCTGCTGGACGCCCTCTACATGACGGTCATTACCCTCGGCACGGTCGGCTTCAAAGAGGTGCACGATCTTTCGCCCTATGGCAAGATGTTCACCATCTGCCTGATAGTTATCGGCGTCAGCGTACTTGGTTACATAGTCGGCAGCCTGGCGCAGATCATGTTCGAAGGCCAGATTCAGCGGATTATCGGGAGGAAGAAAGTGGAGAAGAAGATCGACTCGTTGCAGGATCATTATATTATCTGCGGCTTCGGCCGGATCGGGCAGCTGATCTGCAAGGAGTTTGCTGCCAAGCCGATCCCGTTCCTGGTGCTCGAAAAACATCCTGAAGCGCATGAGAAACTTCATCATGAAGAGTATCTCCATCTGCGCGGTGATGCCACCGAAGACGAAACTCTCCTTCGCGCCGGAATAAAGCGGGCGAAAGGGCTGATATCGGTGGTAACTTCAGATACTGAAAACGTTTATATTACCCTGACCGCCAGAGGTTTGAATCCTGATCTCTACATCCTTGCCCGCTCGGGAGAAGAAGGGTCGGAGATCAAGCTCCGCCGGGCAGGAGCAAACAAGGTGGTATCACCATATGTAATCGGCGGCGGCAGAATGGCGCAGGCGATACTGCGGCCGAATGTCGTCGATTTCATTGAAATGGCCACAGGTCGCGAGCACCTCGAGCTGCAGATGGAGGAGATCGAAATTCCGATCCAATCTGCCTATGTCGGCGAAAACCTTATCAGTTCCGGCTTTCGTAAAGAGACCGGCACCATCATTATCGGCATCAAGAAGGGAACCGGCAAAATGGTTTTCAATCCGGACTCCCACTCAAAAATAGAGGCAGGAGACACATTGATCGTGCTCGGGCATCCGGCATCAATCCAGAAGCTTGAAGGTCTGATCAAATGTGAAACCTGCGGCCCTGACGTAATCAAAAGACATACAACGGAGCATACAAGTGCCTGACATCATTCATGCCCATGTCCCATTCCCCCAGATAGAGCAGCAGCTGGATTACATGATAACGCATAACGTCCATCCGGAAATTTTTTTCTCCGGAGAGGCGCTGGATGCCATAATTCCTGAACAGGTTGAGTCGGTAGCAGCCTCCCTTGCTGTTGCCGGCATATCCTGTACCATCCACGCCCCGTTCATGGATCTTAACCCCGGTTCAGATGAGCGTCTGCTGCGCGATGTTACCAGACGCCGCTTCCAGCAGGTCTGTCATGCCGCATCCATCCTGAAGCCGAAAGTCATGGTGTTTCATCCGGGATATGACCGCTGGCGCTATGGTGAAAAACAGAGTTCCTGGCTCAAGCACTCGCTTGACACTTTCAAAGAGGTGATTGACGCTACGGCAGATAACGGCTGTACCATAGCAATTGAAAACATCTTTGAAGAAGAGCCCTCCACCTTGGCTACACTTATCGAAGCATGCAACCATCCGCGCATTCGCCACTGCTTCGATGTCGGCCACTGGAACCTTTTTCATGCACCGGCAATCGGGCTTGAAGAGTGGTTCGGCTCCCTTGGCGCACACATTGCCGAAGTACACATTCACGACAATAACGGCAGCAGAGATGATCATGCCCCTGTAGGCGAAGGCAATATCGACTTCGAGCTCTACTTTAAACTGCTGCGCCGCTACGCTCCTGATGCTGTCTGGACGATAGAGGCACACAGCCGTGCCTGTCTTGAACGGGCAATTAAAAATATCGCTGCCGCAGCCAATAATGATTAATCCGCAGCCAACCTGCTTGTCATCCCCCCTTAGAAGGGCCTACTTCTGGCGAATGTTTTTATCGGGGATCCAGGATTTAACCAAATTACCAAATGGATTCCCGACCAGAATCGCTTCGGGAATGACGATTTAATGGACCGTCGGCAGAGTCGAACTACTCAGCAAAATGATTGAAACATCTTGAAGTTGTGCGGCGGGATGCTTATCTTCTGTATAGCCGTCCTGATTTTATTGCCGGGATATGTACTGGAGCTATCAAATGAACGCTATGAAAACAGCCATGCTGCTGGGGCTGCTGACCTGCCTTCTGGTGTTTGCCGGGGGGGCAATCGGCGGCAGATCCGGAATGACCATCGCGCTGATTATGGCCGGGGTAATGAACTTTGTCTCCTACTGGTTTTCCGACAGGATTGTCCTTGCCATGTACGGGGCCAAAGAGGTCGGTGAAAGCGACTATCCGGAATTTTACGGCTTGATCCGCCAGCTGGCCCTCCAGGCCGGGATACCGATGCCGAAAGTCTACCTGATGGAATCGGACACCCCCAATGCCTTTGCCACCGGCCGCAATCCCGAACACGCGGCTGTTGCCGCCACAACCGGCATATTGCGGATACTTTCACGTGAAGAGCTGCTGGGGGTGATGGCGCATGAGCTGTCCCATGTGAAGAACCGTGACATCCTCATCTCCTCTATTGCCGCTACCATTGCCGGTGCAGTCACCTATCTCGCGCACATGGCGCAGTGGGCGGCGATGTTCGGCGGCGGGCGCGACAGTGATGACGAAGGCGGAGGCGGCATGCTCGGCATGATCCTGATGGCAGTTCTTGCACCACTCGCCGCCATGCTGATCCAGATGGCCATTTCCCGTTCGCGAGAGTACCTGGCCGACAAGGGGGGCGCTGAACTTTCCGGCAATCCGCTTTATCTTGCCGGAGCCCTGCGCAAGCTGGAGCTGGCAAATCAGCAGCTGCCGATGAACGCCAATCCGGCTACGGCTCATATGTTTATCGTCAATCCGCTCTCCGGCAGCGGCATGATGTCGCTCTTCTCGACCCATCCCCCACTTCAGGAGCGGATCAGGCTGCTTGAAGAGATGGCGTACCGGACCAGATAATACTAATCATCACGATACTTCTGCAGCACAGAATGCTTGGTCATTCTGTGCTGTTTTTTTATGGGGTGTTACGACATTGCTGTTCGAATTTGTAGATTATTGTAACCACAGCCCTCTGGTTGACAGTTCGTGGCAACAATGCCCTTGCACTTCAGAATTTATTCTGTAAAATATTGCATATAATATTACATTACAGGAGTCGCTATGACAACCTATGCACGGGAAGAAATAATGTCATCCAGCGAGGTGGTTCGAAACTTTAGCAGCGTCCTTGCCAGCATTGCCGGACACAGCCGCGAGAAGGTGGCCATTATCCGCAACAACCGGATGGAGGCAGTGCTGGTGCCGATTGACGAATACGAGCGGATGCAGGAGATCTGCGCGGTTGCCGAACAGTTCGAGCTGTACGGCATCATCTCCGACCGTAGCAAGACACCGTCTGAGCAGTATGTCAGCCTTGCCGATGCCTTCAAAAAGAGCGGAGTCAAAACGGATGAGCTGTGAAGTACGGCTCCATCCGGATGCGCTGGCCGAGTTCCAGGCTCTTGATGGCCGTCTGCGCCTGCTGGTTGCAAAGCAGTTGATCAAGTTGCAGGAAAATCCACATGCCGGGAAAGAGCTGGGCAATCGAGCAGGCATAGATCTTGCCGGCTATCGAAAACTGTACCTGGATAACCGGCGGATACGGATCCTTTACCAGTACCGGCAGGAAATATTGATTGTCTTTGTAGTCTCAATCGGGAAGAGAGAAGATATGGCAGTTTATCTGGAGGCTGCTTGCAGGGTGGAGCAAAGATAAGTAGTGACTAGGTAATTTCAGGAATGGTGGCCTGAGTCCGAAGCACTCCCGCTTGTCAGTGAGCTTGAAAAGACAGGGAAGAAATGCAAAATGAACAAACAGGTATTGATAAAGGAAATCGGTGAACCAATGACTTCATCCCCACGCCAGGCAGCATTCAATACCCTTTTACGCATCGAGAAGGAGCGCTCCTACGCCGACATCCTCATTAACCGAGAGTTGCAGACAGGGGTGCTGAGCGGCCCCGACCGGGGACTGTATACGGAACTCGTCTACGGAACCCTGCGCATGCAAGGGACCCTTGACCATATTATCGGCCTGTTTTCCAAGACGCCGCTCCCCAGACTGGAGAGAGCGGTTGTTCTGCTGCTGCGTCTCGGGCTTTACCAGATGTTTTTCCTCGACCGTGTTCCTGTGTCGGCAGCAGTAAATGAGACGGTGAATCTGGCCAAACAGTACGCCGGCAAAGCAGCCGGATTTATCAACGCCGTCCTGCGCAATGCAGATCGGGGTCGCGACGGCATCAGCTACCCTGATCCCGATAAGGAACCGGCAGCATTTCTTGCCACCAGACACTCCCATCCGCAATGGATGGTCGAGCGGTGGCTGGCACAACTCGGTTTTACTGAAGCGGCAGAGCTTGCTGCTGCCTTGTCCGCCCCGCCACCCTTTACCATCAGGGTAAACCGGCTGAAGATCCGGCGTGACGCTCTGCAAGCACGTCTGCTGACTGAAGCGGTAACTGCAGTGCCATGCCATTATGCACCGGACGGGCTCACGGTCACTTCATCGGTGTCGCTGCCCCATCTGCAGAGTTTTAACGAGGGGCTGTTTTCTGTCCAGGACGAAGCGTCTCAGCTGACAGCTCTGCTTCTTGCCCCTCTGCCGGGTGACTCCATCCTCGATCTCTGCGCCGCTCCGGGGGGGAAAGCGACCTATCTGGCTGAGCAGACCGGTGACCACTGCGCTCTGGCAGCCTGCGACAGAAACCCGCGCAAGCTTGCTCTTATCAGAGAGGCAACACAGCGTCTCGGCATTGTGAGTATCACCCCTGCCCTGCTCGATGCGACCAAACCGCTTGAAAAACTACAAACCGGTCTTTTCGACCGGATACTGGTGGATGCTCCCTGTTCCGGGCTGGGAGTTATTCATCGCAATCCGGAAGGTAAGTGGTGGAAAGTGCCGACTGACCCGGCAAGACTGGCAGTTACGCAGCTGGATCTGCTGCAAAATGCAGCTGCCAGGCTGAAACCAGGGGGGATTATGGTTTATTCGACCTGCACCACCTCACTGGAAGAGAATGAGCAGGTAATTTATAATTTTATTAACCAACATGCTGATTTTATGATAGAACCGGTCAGCAGGGTATTGCCGCAGACCGCGGCTATGGAGACAGCGCAGGGTTTCTTCCGTAGCTGGCCTCATCGCCACGCCATGGACGGTTTTTTTGCTGCCAGACTCATCAGGAAATAAACGGAGTGAAGCGATGAAAAAAATTGCCCCATCGATTCTTTCAGCAGATTTCAGTCGCCTCGGAGAGGAAGTAAGAGCTGTCGAAGCCGCTGGCGCCGATTACATTCATGTGGATGTAATGGATGGTCATTTTGTGCCGAATATTACCATTGGCCCGCCAGTAGTTGCGGCCCTGCGCAAAGTGACCACGCTGCCGCTCGACGTACATCTGATGATCATGGATCCTGACCGCTACATAGCCGATTTTGCCGCTGCCGGTGCAGACATAATCGTTGTTCATGCCGAGGCATCCACCCATCTGCACAGAACTGTCCAGCTGATAAGGAGTCTCGGCAAAAAGGCCGGGGTGTCGCTTAACCCGGCAACTCCGCTTAACTGTCTCGAATATGTTCTTGCCGATCTGGATCTGGTGTTGTTGATGACGGTCAATCCCGGTTTCGGCGGGCAGTCTTTCATTGAGGAGTGCATTCCGAAAATCAGGTCGCTACGTGCCATGCTTGATAAACGGGGGATAGAAGCGGAACTTGAGGTTGATGGCGGGGTAAAGGTAGATAACATCTCCCGGATAGCCCACGCCGGCGCGGATGTATTTGTCGCCGGCAGCGCCGTATTCAGCAGTTGCGACTATCTGGCAACCATTAACGCCCTCAAGCAGCAGGCAAGGGAGCCTGTCCTTTGAAGGATTCTTCAAACAGCTTATATCCGGCGGGGACAGACGTGCCAAAAACCATTCTGATAATTGACGATTCAGATGAGGTCCGTAGCCAGATTGCGCTCGAACTGGAGCGCGCAGTATTGTTCGACCGGATTCTCCAGGCCAGCGACGGCATCGAGGCGTTCAAACTGCTGCTCGCATCAAAGATCGACCTGATTCTCTGTGACCTGGAGATGCCGCGCATCGACGGGTTCAAGCTGCTGGGGATGATTACCGGCCATGAGGCGTTGCGGGACATCCCGGTAATCATGCTGACCGGTCACGGGGACCGGGAACTGAAGATCAAATTACTGGGCCAGGGAGCGAGCGACTATGTCACCAAGCCGTTCGATGGCGGCGAACTGATCGCCAGGGTAAAGGTTCAGCTCAAAATCAAGCGCCTGCAGGATGAACTGAAAAAATCCAACACGATGTTGAAGCATCTCTCCAATACCGACCCGCTGACCCTTGTCTACAATCGCCGGTTCATGACAGAAATGCTCGGGAAAGAACTGCAGCGGGCGGACAGGAAAGGGGGCTATCTTTCCATGGTAATGCTCGACATCGACCATTTCAAGCCGGTGAACGACCAGTACGGCCACCAGAACGGCGACCAGGTGCTGGTGACCGTTGCGGAGCTCTCGCGGATCGGTCTGCGGAGCTATGATTTTGTAGCCCGTTACGGCGGGGAAGAGTTTGTCCTGATCCTGCCGGAGACCGGTCACAAAGATGCGCTGAAGATCGCCGAACGACTCCGTGACCGAATACAGTTGCACCCCTTCAAAAACGAGCTTTCCGGGCTGAAGATCACCGTCAGCATGGGAGTTGCCACTTATCCGGTTGACTTGATTACTACTGTCGCCGATCTGATCAGAGGGGCTGATGAAGCCATGTACCGGGCGAAAGCGGCCGGCAGAAACCGTGTCTGTTCAATGAACTGCAACTAGCAGCCAACTCTTTTTGGTTGCTTTCCATAGCGCGACAGTTTTTAATCCAACCCATGAACAGCAACCCCGCCGGCAAAGTTTCCCAGCTGAAAGTCCATTTATTCCTCATCCTGACCACTCTGTTCTGGGGCGGCAGTTTTGTTTTCAACAAGCTCGGTTTCCGTGAAGTGCCGCCAATTGCTTTTTTTGCCATCCGCTTTGCCCTGGCCACGGTTGTCATGACTTTTTTCTGTCTCCCCCGGCTGCGAAACATCAGCTGGTCGATAATCGTCCGCGGCGGACTGGTCGGCCTGGCGCTGGCAGCCACCAATCTTTCCTTTGTGATCGGCCTGGCAGGGACGACGGCCACCAGAGCGGGATTTCTCAATAACCTTTTCGTCCTATTCATTCCCGTTCTCTGCTTCCTGATCTGGCGGGACAGGGTGGACAGGTGGAGCATGGCCGGCATTCTCATTGCGCTGATCGGCATCTGGCAACTCGCCCGCGGCGGCACTGAGGGTTTCAGCCGCGGCGACCTGCTGTCAACGATCTGCGCTTTGTTCATCGCCATCCACATCATTTCAGTATCTAAAATTCTCCGCAATGACGATGTTTACCTGATAAGCCTGGTACAGTTCGCCACCGTGGCCGTCATAGGCGCTCTGCTGACGTTTGTTTTCCCGCCGCCACCTTTCCGGATCGGTATCCTCTCTGCCGGGGCGCTCGCCTACTGTGCCATTTTCCCGACCGTGATCTGTTTCACCCTCCAGAACACCTGGCAGCGGCACACCACGCCCACTCACGCCGGGCTGGTCTATACTCTGGACCCGGTCTGGAGCATGCTCGGCGGTTTTCTTGTTCTGGGCGAACGGCTCAGCCTGGTTGAGTGGGGAGGCTGCCTACTGATTTTCGCGGCAGTGCTGCTGCCGCTGACAGTGCGCCTGCTGCGGGAAAACCGTCGCCGGAGCGCTGCGTGGGTCAGCGCGCAGCAATAAAAAAGGGGCGCGGAATATCCGCGCCCCTTTTATTTCTTTTATGCCCTTTGCGCTGTTCAGTTACTACCGTTTCTTCAGATCAATCAGGATCAGCTTGGCAACAGCCTTCAAGGTCTCGAAAACACCTTCACCGCTGGCGGCACAGGCTTCAAATTCAGGCACACCGGTCGGATTCAGGTCCCGGCGCAGCTCTTCAATCGGCATGACATTGGGAAGGTCCCGCTTGTTGTACTGGACGATGTACGGGATCTTGTCCAGGTCGTAACCCTGCTCCGCCAGATTGAAGCGAAGGTTATCCAGCGATTCAATGTTCGCATCGTAGCGCTCTTCCTGAGAATCCGCCACGAAGACGACGCCATCCACACCTTTGAGAATCAGCTTGCGCGAAGCGTCGTAAAATACCTGGCCGGGAACGGTGTAAAGGTGGAAGCGCGTCTTGAAACCACGAATCTCTCCAAGTGCCAGCGGCAGGAAATCGAAAAAAAGTGTCCGCTCCGTTTCAGTGGCAAGGGATATCATCTTCCCCTTGGCGTCGGCAGCGGTCTTCTGGTAGACGTACTGCAGATTGGTCGTCTTACCGCACAATCCCGGCCCGTAGTAAACAATCTTGCAGTTGATTTCTCTGGAAGCATAATTTATGAACGACATTAGTAAACTCCGGGCCGTTTAACTGAACAGATTGTCGATGTCGTCGTCGGTTATTTCCGCAAACGGAAAGTCGGTCGTGCCGTTCTTCTCCTTCTCTTCTGCCTTCTGCATCAGTCCGTCAAATATGATTGTCAGCTCGTCTGATGCTTTCTTTACGCGCAACCTGACAAGCCCGAGTGATGAGCGGCTATCGAAAAGAACGACAAGGATTACGCGACCGCCGACTATTGAAATGTGCAGGTTGTCCTTCTCCCCTTCATGGAAGAGAATGGAGAACTCCTTTTCACCTATCAGCTTGGCTAGTCCGCCGGTTGCCGCAATATTGCCGGCAGTCAGGGAGGCCAGTGAAGTAGTATCGAAACGTTCGACTTCACCGACACCGGAAATCAACTGCCCGTTTTTGTCAACCAGGAAGATCACCTTGGCATTTGCTTCGCGGAGCAGCTTGTCAATGACGATATTTATCTGCTTGAACTCCTCATCGTACATCACCATCTGAGGACTCGCCATGTAGAACTCCTTGCACTTGGCTTTTCACAATTATTTTAAATGTATAACAGAAAAAAATCTGCCTTTCAAGATAGTAAAAGGGCTCCCGAAATAAACTCCGGGAGCCCTCCTGGCATATCAGGTATGAATTACTTATCGCCGCTGTCGTCGAAGTTCAGCGCGGCCAGCTTCTGGTAGTAGTCGAATCTGCTTGCTGTAGAGGCGGTAGCCTTTTTCATCAGCATGGCTGCGGCCTCTGGGTTTGCCTTTCTGAGTACTCTAAAGCGATTCTCACCGTAGGCATACTCCTCAAATGTGATGGTCGGAGGCTTGCTGTCGAGTTGTAGCGGGTTCTTGCCTTCTGCTGCCAGCGCCGGGTTGTAGCGGTACAGCGGCCAGTGGCCGCAGGCGACCGCTTTTCTGTTCTCGTCCACGCCTTTGGTCATGTCAATTCCGTGGGCAATACAGTGTGAGTAAGCAATGATGAGGGAAGGTCCGTCATAGGCTTCTGCCTCGATAAATGCCTTGACCACCTGGGCTGGATTGGAAAGTGCTACGTTGGCAACATACACAGTGCCGTAGGCCATTGCCATCATGCCGAGATCTTTTTTGGCCATAGGTTTGCCACCGGCTGCGAATTGCGCTACAGCACCGGTCGGGGTTGATTTGGATGCCTGGCCACCGGTATTGGAATACACTTCCGTATCAAGTACCAGCAGGTTGACGTTCTTGCCCGAGGCAATTACGTGGTCGAGACCGCCGTAGCCGATGTCATAAGCCCAACCGTCGCCGCCGACGCACCAGACTGACCTCTTAACCAGATAATCGGCAATTGGCAGCAACTGTACTGCAGCACGCTCATTACAGCCTTTAAGAGCTTTCTTGAGGGTTACAACCCTCTCACGCTGTTTCTCAATGCCGGTTTGATCGGACTGATCGGCAGCCAGAATTTCTTTCATCAGCGGAATGACCGGCTTGCAGGATTTACATTTGCAGCTTATAAGTTCAGTTACCAGTTCCAAGGCTGATTCGGTAAATTTATCAACTGCCAGGCGCATGCCATAGCCAAATTCAGCGTTGTCTTCGAACAGGGAGTTGGACCAGGCAGGGCCGCGACCATCGGCACGCTTGGCCCAGGGCGTAGTCGGCAGGTTGCCGCCGTAGATAGAGGTACAGCCGGTGGCATTGGCGATCATGGCCCGGTCGCCGAACAGCTGCGAGAGAAGTTTCAGGTACGGTGTTTCACCGCAACCGGCACAGGCGCCCGAGTACTCGAAGGTCGGACGGACCAGTTGGCTGCCACGCAGGGTGTCCAGTTTGAGCAAAGTCGGATCCATGTCGGGCAGTGCCAGGAAGAAGTCGAAGTTGGCAGCTTCTGCAGCACGCAAAGGCGACTGAAACTTCATGTTGATGGCCTTGTGATTTGGGTCTTCCTTGCTTTTGGCCGGGCAGTTGTGGACGCAGGCGCCGCAGCCGGTGCAGTCTTCCGGCGCTACCTGTAGGGTGTATTTCATCCCCTTGAATTCGGGCAGCTTGCAGTCGGTGGACTTGAAGGTTGCAGGTGCGCCCTTGAGAAGCTTAGCGTCATAGGCCTTCATCCGAATAGTGGCATGCGGACAGACAAATGAGCAGATGCCGCACTGGATGCAGAGCGCTTCGTCCCATACCGGGATGTCTACGGCGATGTTACGCTTCTCGTACTGAGACGTTGCAGTCGGGAAGGTGCCGTCAGCGGGCATGAGGGATACGGGCAGGTCGTCGCCGAAGCCGGCGATGATACGACCGGTAACGTCCTGGACGAATTTGGGAGCTGTCCTGGCAACGGCTGGCGGCATTTTGAGTTTGCTGGTGGCCTTGGCCGGCACCTTGACTTCGTAGATATTCTTGAGAGCTTCGTCAACAGCGGCGTTGTTCATGGCGACGACTTTGTCGCCAGATTTACCGTAGCTTTTCTTGATGGCGCCTTTGATTTCGGCAATAGCCTGGGAAAGCGGGATGATATTTGAAATCTTGAAGAAGGCTGTCTGCATGATGACGTTGATGCGCGCCCCCAGACCAAGCTCTTCGCCCAGCTTGATGGCGTTGATGACGTAGAATTTGAGTTTTTTGTCAATGATCTGCTGCTGCACCTCTTTCGGCATTTTGTCCCAGACTTCAGCATGTTCGAATGGTGAGCAGAGCAGGAATGTACCGCCCGGCTTTGCCTTGCTGACCATATCGTATTTTTCCAGGAAGGAGAAGTTGTGGCAGGCAATGAAATCGGCGTGATCAATCAAATAGGGGGCGTTGATAGCCTTTTTACCGAAACGCAGGTGTGAAATAGTTATAGTGCCGGCTTTCTTGGAGTCATAGACAAAGTAGGCCGGGGCAAAGTTCTTGGTGGTTTCACCGATGATTTTGATGGTGTTCTTGTTGGCGCCGACGGTGCCATCGGAACCGAGGCCGTAGAACATGGCTTCGTAGGTACCTTCCATTGGATTGCGGAAAGAGGTATTGTACTCAAGGCTGCAATTGGTGACGTCTTCTTTGATACCAACAACGAAGTGGTTTTTAGGTTTGGCTTTTTTGAGGTTGTCCAGTACCGATTTTGCCATCGCCGGAGTGAATTCTTTGGAACCGAGTCCGTAACGGCCGCCGACAATTGTCGGGTAACCCTTGAAGCTGAATTTACCGTCAGACATGGCTTCGCCGATTGCCGTGCGGACGTCCAGATAAAGCGGCTCGCCCAGTGCACCGGGCTCTTTGGTGCGGTCGAGAACCGCAATGCTCTTGACAGTTTTAGGCAGTGCCTTGATAAAGGCGTCGAGTGGAAATGGCCGGTAAAGACGGACTTTGACGACGCCGACTTTTTCGCCTTTTTTTACAAGGTTGTTGACAGTTTCCTGAACGGTGTCGGTAGCGGAACCCATGACGACGACAACACGCTCGGCATCTTTGGCACCGACGTAGTCGACCAGTTTATATTTACGGCCGATCAGCTTGCCGAATTTGTCCATCTCCTCCTGTACTATTTTGACACATGGTGCGTAAAACTGATTAACGGTTTCACGCCCCTGGAAGTAGACGTCAGGGTTCTGGGCAGTACCGCGCATGACAGGACGGTCGGGGGAGAGCCCGCGCAACCGGTGGGCGTTAACCAGTTCGTCGCTGATCATGGCGCGCATGTCGTCAAAGGTCAGTTCTTCTACCTTCTGAAGTTCGTGGGAGGTACGGAAACCGTCGAAGAAGTGCAGGAATGGTATCCGCGAACGGAGGGTGGCCGCCTGGGCGATAAGTGCGAAGTCCATAACTTCCTGGACATTGTTGGAGCAGAGGAAAGCCCAGCCGGTGGAACGGCAGGACATGACGTCGGAGTGGTCGCCGAAGATGTTCAGGGCAGCGGCAGAGATGGCTCGGGCTGAGACGTGAAAGACCGTGGATGTCAATTCACCGGCAATTTTATACATATTGGGGATCATCAGCAGCAGACCCTGGCTGGCGGTGAAGGTGGTGGTCAGGGCACCGGTCTGCAGAGCGCCGTGGACGGTCCCGGCTGCGCCACCTTCAGACTGCAGTTCCGAGACCAGAGGTATCGTGCCCCAGATGTTTCTTTCGCCAGCGGCGCTCTTGGCGTCAGATATCTCACCCATATTCGACGACGGGGTGATCGGATAGATAGCAATGACCTCGTTGGTTGCGTGTGCAACATGGGCGGCTGCGGTGTTGCCGTCAATTGTTACCATTTTCTTGCTCATTTACTTCCTCCTCATCAGGAATTGTTCGGCAATTTCGAAGCAGCTCAGCTACTGCCTGTCAAAATATAGACTATATTTCATTGCGCCCCTGCAGAGCTCTCTGCATCGTTGCCGGGTCAACATACTCCAGATCACTGCCAACAGGAATACCGTGAGCCAGGCGGGTAACCTTTACCCCCATGCCCCTGATCAGTCCGGTCAGATATATTGCCGTTGCTTCACCTTCAACTGAAAAGTTGGTAGCGATAACAACCTCACGGATGGCAGCGCTCTTCAATCTTTGCAGCAGTTCCGTCACCCTTAAGTCGGCCGGGGTTACGCCGGAAAGTGGCGAAAGCACACCATGCAGCACATGGTATCTCCCCCTGAAAGCGCCGCTTCTCTCAATTGCCAGGAGATCCTGCGGTTCTTCCACGACACAGATAATGGATTCATCTCTGTTGCCGCTGCAGATGGCACATGGATCAGCTTCAGTTATGGAAAAACAGACCGAACAGAACCTGACTCTGCTGTTCACCTCTTGCAGTGACTCCGCCAGCGCCTGAATGTTTGCCGGAGACCGGAGAAGATGAAATGCCAGCCGGCAGGCACTTTTTTCACCGATACCCGGGAGTTTTTTCAACTCGCCAACCAGTCTGGTCAAAGATTGAGAATTATGTATCATATTTTCCCGAAAACATAAAACATTTTTTGAATTATATTTATACTAAAATTATTTATTTTAGCTAAATTTAGTCTAACTACAAGAAATTTAATGGCAATTTAAAACCGTGACAGTCAACAAAAGAGCAGGTTAAACTGATGCGCAAACGGTCATTTTAATAAAAATAAAATGCTGTGCGCTTACCGGATCAGAAGAGACCGGGGATGCTTATCCCGCCGGTAACCTTGCCCATCTCCTGCGCCATTTCTGCCTGCACCTTGGCAAGCGCTTCATTAATGGCGGCAACCACCAGGTCCTGAAGCATTTCGACATCCTCCGGATCCACAGCCTCTTTCTTGATTGTCAACGAAAACAGCTGGTTTTTACCGGTAACAACTGCGGTTACCGCACCGCCACCGACTGTTGCCTCAGCTGTACGGTTCGAAGCTTCCTCCTGCAGTTTTGCCATTCTCTGTTGCATCATCTGCGCCTGCTTCATGATGCCTGCCAATCCTTTTGACATCGTAAATCTCCTCACTTTCTTTTTAGTACTGCTGAATATTTTTAGTTGCAAAACTACGTTATAAAATCAGTCAGTGTTTATATGAAACAATCTCTCCACCAAAAATACCGAGAGCAGCCATGACAAGCGGATGATTGTCAGCAGCCGCTTTTATCGCCTGCTCCTGTCGCCCTGATTCAGCAGTTTTTTTTTCAGCAATAGACAGCGGCAGGTCTTCGCTCTCAGGAGAATTTACCAGAATACTGACTGACACGGGCATACCGTAGTAGGCGGCAGCAAGCTCGGCAAGCTGCTTCTGGTAATCAGGCTCCTGCAACATGCTTAACTCGAGCGATCCTTTATGGTAGCCGATATGCAGCACCCCGGCAGTTGCCTTCAGGGGGCTGCCTTTCTCAAGCTTCGTTGCCAGCATCGGCTTTAGCGACTTGACATAGATGACAAAACCCTGCCAGTCCTTTATTCCGGAAGGTTCGGGAGCAGCGGTCGCTGCTGTCTTGTCAGCCGCTTCCTCCCTTTCCGGTGGGGTGTTCCCGGGGATGGCGCCCCGGTCAGGAGCAGCGGCTGACTTGTAAAGCGGCGGGAGCGATTCGGCAGCAAGCTGGGCAGGCGGCGCAGCGGACTCGATCTTCTTTAACCTCTCCAGCAACTCATTGACAGGAATCACCGGCGAAAGTGACGCCATCCTGATCATCGCCATCTCCAGCAGCAGCCGGGTGAAGGATGAATGAGCCATCTCGGAATCGGCGCGCAGCAAGATGAAAATGGCGCGCTGAATGGTTTCCATGTTCGTCTTGTCGGCAATTGCCGACGCCTCGGCCATTTCACGGTCGGAAAGATCGAGCAGCTCGGCGGCGGCAACACTGCTCTTGAGCAGAAGAAGCGTACGCATCATCTCTATCAGTTCGTGACAGAAATTACGCATATTGCACCCGGAATCATCCACCCGCTTGACAACACCCAGCAGGGCTGAAGGGTCACGGTCAATGATGGAATTCAGCGCAGAGATTACCAACCCCCGGTCAACTACCCCAAGGATTGTGAGCACGTCAGCATCTTCTACCTGATCACCGGAGAAGGCAAGCACCTGATCAAGGGCGGAAAGTGCGTCACGCATACTGCCGTCGCCCTTTCTGGCAACCATGGTCAGGGCCTCGTCGCTCATGGAGACCACTTCCTGGTCAAGAATGAAACGGAGACGGCTGAAAATCATCGCCAGAGAAATCCTCTTGAAATCAAAACGCTGGCAGCGGGAGAGGATGGTAATCGGCACCTTGTGCGGTTCGGTAGTGGCAAAGATGAACTTGATGTGCGGCGGGGGCTCTTCCAGAGTTTTCAGGAGCGCATTGAAGGCGCTGTTGGAAAGCATGTGGACTTCGTCGATAATGAATATCTTGTAGCGGCTCTGTGCCGGAAGATATTTGACATTTTCACGAAGTTCCCTGATTTCATCCACACCATTGTTGGATGCGCCGTCGATTTCGAGCACATCGACACTCAGGCCTTCGGTTATCTCCCTGCAGATGGAGCATTCATTGCACGGTTCCGTAGTCGGGCCATTTTCACAGTTCAGAGTTTTGGCAAGGATTCTGGCAGAGGTAGTTTTACCCACACCCCGGGCGCCGGTAAAAAGGAAAGCGTGGGCCACCCGACCCGAGTCAATGGCGTTTTTGAGCGTCTGGCTGACGTGCTCCTGGCCGATGAGCTCACTGAATTTCTGCGGACGCCATTTGCGGGCAAGGACAAGATACGACACGCTGATTCCTTTAATTTGACTGCAGGGGAGTTGGGTGATTGGGGGAGGAAGGTTTACGGGCAGAGATGGTAGCTGGGTTCCCCTGCGGCACACGTATCAGTTACTGCCGCTGCTTCCTTCCGGACCTGACGGGGTTCATAACCTGCCGTTGCGCAGGACCCAGCTACCAGCTCTGCCCGCAAAAAAACAACGATAACTTTAAAAATGGCGGAGAGAGAGGGATTCGAACCCTCGGTACGCTATTAACATACACACGCTTTCCAGGCGTGCTCCTTCAGCCGCTCGGACATCTCTCCAGAAGCAGAAAATATACTGCAATCAGAGGGAACTTGTAAAGGCTTTTATCCTCAGGGTATTTATTATAGCTACGGAGTCCCTGCCCTGAGCAGTGCGCCTGCACCTTGAATTCGCCGTTATCCGGACTTGCTGCAGTTTAGCTGATAAATTATCGCCTCAGCCTTGATCCCTGCCAGAAGGGAATTTTTTATTGACATGCCGGGGCTCAGATGGTAAATAACAAAATCTCATTCCCCGTTAGCTCAGTCGGTAGAGCGGGTGGCTGTTAACCACCATGTCCGTGGTTCGAGTCCGCGACGGGGAGCCATACAGAGACAAAGCTGGGCACTTGTGGAAGTTGGCCTTGTTTTGTTAACATAGATAGTGCGCCTGTCATAGCAGCATAGCTGCCAGACAGGCGCACTTCTGCTTTACCTACCTTGATTTCATCTATCAGCAATTTCAAATACTCTTTCCCGAAGTTTGACGCCTTGTCCCGAATCTTATCTTTAAGCGCAATACAGAACGCTTGAATATTTTTCTTGCCAAGCTGCGCCAATGGCAGTTCTTTCTGTCTTTTCAGTCCTGCAATTTCCGTTAAAACTTCCTGCCGTCTGGCCTGATGCTTGTGGGCTCTCTCCTGAATTGTTACATCCATAGGCAATCCATTTTCTATCGCCTCATAAAGCCTTGTCTGTTGTTCTTTGACGGCATCCAGTTCCTTTGTCAATACTTTCAGTTGTTCGTCTTGATTCGTGCGTGAGTGCTTGAAATTATGTTGAAGCTCTTTCATCATGAGTTCCACCCGCTCAGAGGTAAAGACTCTGCTGGCAACAGCATCAAGAATAAGACTGTCCAGCTTTTCCATAGGAACATTGCTATTCGCGCAAATGCTTCCTTTAGCAAGATCTCTAATTTTGCTTGAGCATTTGTAATAGCGATAACGGCCACCCTTGCCGGTTGATATGGTCATGCTTTCCCCGCAGCAGCCGCATTTTATTAAACCGGTTAGGAGTGTGGGTGAATTGGCAACTCGTGGCGGCACTTGCTCGGGCGAACGTTCTGAAAGTTTTTGCCTGACTCTGTCGAAAGTTTCAGCAGTTACTATCTGTTCAATCTGGGAGGTGATCCATTCCGCTTCCGGTTTCACTCGCCGCGTTTTTGCTTCCAGTCTGTTAAAAATATGCTCGCCCAGATACAAGCGATTTGTCAGCATCTGGTGAATTAGTGTCTTTCGCCAAGGATTGCCCCTCATGGTTGAGCCACGCTCATTGAGGTGGGCGGCGATCCCCTTCACGCCCAATGATTGGCCTTGATAGCCGTTCAAATAAAGTTGGAAAATTCGGTTGACGTTAGCCGCTTCCGCTGGGTCTACTCCAAGCCTTTTCTTCTTGCCCTTGTTGCCTTGAGCTTCGACCTCCACCTTGCGCAAACCATAGGGAGAAACTGCGCCGTTGAAATATCCCTGCCGTGCATTCTCCTTCATTGCTCTTAGAGTATGCTTGCCATTTTCTTTACTCTGATATTCATCAAACAGGCTGAAGATGCGCCGCGCCATTTCTCCAGCCGGATCGTCGCTGGTTTGCTGAGTCATGGAGTGGATAACCACGCCATGCTTTTTCAGCCGTCTTTCATAGAGGCCGAACTCGATCATGTCACGAAAGAAGCGGGAGAGACTATGCACGATAATAGCATCATAGGGCGGTGTAGCAGAGCAGGCTTCCGCAATCATCTGCTGAAAGACCGGTCGGCGGTCATCGGTTGCAGATGCTCCCGCTTCGATGTATTCAACCGCAACGCTGTATTTCTTGGCTTTGCACCACTCTTTCATCTGGCGGAGTTGGTCGGGTATGGATAAGTCTTTTTCCGCCTGCTTGGTGGTGGATACCCGCGCATAGAGAGCCACTATCATGATTTAATCCTCCTCACTCTGCATCAATACCTTTAACAACAGGTCGCCCAGGTGTGCCTGCACTAGCCTGATTTCTTCCGGCAATACGGAACCATTTACCACATTGCATTTATAGCTGATTGTCAATTCATCAATAGTCTTGGAGTTAGCCACTCATAATTCAGTCCTTCTTTGCATCATGTATTCCTGCCAGTGCCTTACCTTTCCTGACTGCATAAAGCCCTTTCCAAATCCTTTCCCAGCCCACTTTTACCGAACTCATCCAGCGTAAGTTTTCTAAAAGTCGGAAACTTGCTTTCCGGCAAAGCCAACTCCGCAAAATGAAGAATTTTCTTCATTCGGGCGTTAATTAACCGCTCTATTTGCTCTTGAGTTACCATTGCCCCAGTTCGATTTCCTTCATCCGTTTTTCAACGTCAATCTGCCATGCAAGAGGCTCGTAAATTTTCTGGATACGCGAATCAATAACCCGTAGTGCCTCGTTTACATCTATAAGTTTTTGCCCTGCCTGCACGCAGTGAACGGCTGCAACCATTTTCAGATAACCATGCACTGAAATAGCCATGCGAATCATGCGTTCTTCAAGAACTGAATTTTTCCCATGAATCCGAGCGATACCAAGACTTTTCAATTTGCCGATATTCTCCAGCAGATCAACCCAGAGTGGATGAAGTGGCCAGCGTGATGAATTACTGTCATCTGTTGGAACTCTGATTGAGGTGTGATCCGTGGAGAGATAGCGCAGCAGGTCGCCTATCTGGCTTTTAAGGTCGTCAAAAGTGGCAATACTGAAATCCTTGAGTATTTCCTTGCGCACCTGCCATTCGATCCGCCAGACGTTTCCATCCTGTCCCCAGAGGGTATAGAACCAGACTTTGTTGCTCTTCTGTTTTATCTCTTCAATTTTGTCATATACTCTCAGAACAATGTCACCAGTGCCGAAGGTGAACGTCTGCGGCTTGCGGCCTCCGCGGTGCTTGCTGTCTTTGACGCTAAGGCTTTTAAAACTGTCCTCATCGAAATCAATTTCCGGCAGGTGATAGTCAAAACAGTAATCCACGCGGGAAAGGCTTTCCGGTCGGTACGGAGTGAGTCCGACAGACGCAGCCCATTTTAGAAACTTTTCGTGCAGCAGATAGGCAGATTCACGCCAAAGTGCTTGACTGAAGAATTGCACGTAGAAATTTGGTTTGTTGAATTCGCCCAGCTGAATATTGAAGTCGCCATTTTCAATAACGAATGGATAACCTGATTTTGTGCCGTTTGCTTTCAATAGGAATTCAGAATTGCCCAGAGTGATTACAAGAGGAGTTTTACGCTTTGTTTGCTTAATGGATTCTTGCTGCTCTGCCAGCAACTGAAAATCCAGTGCATTACTGCCTGAAGCCACCAGAAAATAGGCGCAGTAAACGGAATCGAAGCCGTGGAGGAGTAGTTTCATTTGAGATACGCCCTGAACGATTTATCACCCTTTTGCATTACAATACTGAACGACTTATATAGCTCCGGCTCAAGTGCCCCGAATTGAAAAGGCATAGAATCTATTTTATTCTCAAGATCCTCAATCCCGACAATGATCATTGTTTTTAACAGTAAATGGCGCGATATATGATTGACGCATGCCAAGCTGTTAATTCGAAAGATGTCAGACTCAGTAAATTTCAACGGTAACGGCTTCTCTGGAAGCCTTAATTCAGTAAATTCATGTTCATATACCCGCATACGATGCATCTGGTTTTCACGTACCCTAAAGAGGTTGGCTATATAGAAAAGACTGGGCATTGATGCTTTTTCAAGGGCACTCAACCAGACATTGACAAAGCTCGACATGAGATGATTTCTGTTCATCCCACCATTTCTTGCCAGCGCATCCAGTCGGTCAATTAATTGTTCATTGAGCTTAACTGCAATCTGCTTTTCATCTCTTGGTGGTATCATTTCGTTTCTCCATTATACCAGCGTATATATTATACGACGGTATAATGTCAAGTATATTTTTGAATTTATACGGCGGAGCTATCGCACCGCCTACCACACTTGCGCTCACTATCGTTCGCCGCACCCTCCGGCTGGGTCGGCGCCAGCCCGCGCCTTACCCGCCTCTCGGGGCGTGCGTCTTAATATACCTTTATGCAATAGAGCTAATATGATATAGATGATCGTATTTCTAAGGCCCCGTGTTACTGAAACGGGGACAGCAAATATATTAGATTCCCACTGACCGGTGATTAACTATTGTATATGAAAGGAGAAACAAAATTATGGGCCTGCTCGACCGCCTCTTCGGCAAGAAAAAGGAAGAAACCTACGATCCTGTAGCCGCGATTATGTCTGACGATCCGATAGGAGCGACTATTTGCGGTTTAGTGCAGCAACAGGCACAAGCAGCGGCAAGTGGTAAACGCATTATCAACAGAATGCCAGAGTCAGTCCGTCGCAGCCTCTTGCGAATCGAAATCATGAAGAAGCTGATGGCGTCCGACCTCGAAGGGCTAGATATCCATCCGGAGGTGTGCGAAGAAATTCACCGCTTGGACCCAACTCGGCCGATCGGTGAGACGAACGCGCAGTTTACAGCAATCTTAGCGAAAGTCCCGACTCCGCTCTTGAAGAAACTAGAAGCAGATGTGCGTGAATCTGATTCCCGCAGCAATAGATCGAACTATGACGATCTAGAAAGCTTAATTCATTAGTCAATATTGGTTCTATGGATTTTTCCTAGATCAAACTTTCATAATGGCAAGAAAATTAATTTTAAGTTAAAGCAATTTTGTAAGCCTTTTGTCTAATTGAACTCAAGACTGATGTTGATTGAAAATTCAAAAAACCCGACTCTTTATAAACTTAAAATTCTGAATCGGT
>JBBRBA010000040.1:0-27617 GCA_038206285.1 Geobacterales bacterium | reverse complement strand
TTCTGTTCGAATTTAAGGCGCACTAATCCCTTGCTTTCGTAATATGGCGAGTCTCTCACTTACGGCGAACCTTGAGCTTAATCGTTACTGGTATCCGACATTCCCCGCCCGCATCGGGAACGGAGCCGTCTATCATTCCTTATCAAAGCTCCAAGATTCAGTGAGAGGCCCGGTATTGTCCCTCCCGAGGTCAATGCCTCAACGTAGCTAAACGGGCTCTTCTCGCCTACTGCCTGCTTCTGGTAAGCTGCCTTACCCTGTGAAGCAGGAAGGTTTAAACTGTTCTTTGCTCTTCATCAGCGTCCAGGCCACAACCAGCAGCTTTGCCGCCAGCTTGACTTTCATCTTCAGGTTGATGCCACGCTCCAGCTCGCGACCTTTGATCAACTTGCTGAAGTAGTTCCTGATCACCGGATTCGCCGTGGAAGCTACCATGGCGGCCTGCACCAGGGCGTAGCGCAGTGCAGCTTTTCCCTGCTTGGAGATCACCGGCTTAACGCTGTTGCTGTTCTTGCCGCTGCGTTCGGCGCTTAAGTCCAGTCCGGCAAGGCGTATCACCTGCCCCCGGTGTTCAAACCGGAAAGGGTTGCCGATGGCGGCAAGAACCATGGCCGAGATGATCGGGCCGAAGCCGGGAATGGACAACAGGCATTTATACTCATGGAACTGCTTGGCAACCGCTTCCATCCGCTGCTCATTCTCCTTGACCGTTTCCCGGACTGCCTGCAATTTACTGACAAGGCTCTTTGACTCCCATCTGGCGGCATCATGTACCTGGCAGCCAACGGACACTTTGGCTGCTTCCCACAGTTCGCGTAGACGAGTTTCCTTTTCGATCCGGATCTTGCGCTTCATGATCAGCTTCAGAAATGCAGCGAATTCCATTGCTGCGATTTCTCTCGGGTCTAGACAGTGTTCGGCAATCGATAAAACCAAATCGTCCGGTTGCCCTGCCTTGATGTAGAGCTGATCAAGTTCGGGGAAGAACTGTGCAAAGACGTTGTTTCTCAGTCGCATCTTCAAGGCATGCTCTTCCTTCTTCAGCCTGCTGCGGAAGGCTATCAGGCTCCGCAGTTCCTGCAGCGGTTCTGCCGGGATATCGTAGTAAAGGCAGCGGCTCTGGCCTACCAGGTCGGCAACATTGGCGGCGTCCTTCTTGTCGTTCTTGTCCCAGCGGCCATCCAGAAGAGCTCGATTCTTTGCCACGGCCACGTTGGAGACATAGACTACCTGCTCTTTCTGGCGCAGCAGATACTCAGCCAATGGCTTGTGATAGGATGCTGTAGGTTCAAGTCCGTACACAACCTTCTCCAGGCGGTGTTGGTTCTTGAGATCTGCGGCTAAATCACGCAGACTCTCAAAACCATTGATACTGTTGTCAAAGACCAGATTCTTGCGAAGCGTTCTGCCGTTGGGGGTGCCTAAAAAAGCGTGGTGCTTGTTCTTGGCAACATCGATACCGACCAGCAGGTAATTTTCCGAACCCCTGACTGAAGCTTTCATCTGCCTGAACAACGCCAGGCTATCAGTTACATCTTCCATTTCCTCCTCCTGTTCTTGAGAATAAGAGCTATTCAACAACAGGTGACAATGGAATTTCAAGACTGATAATTTATATTTATTTTTGTAATTCTGAAGGGTTAAGCTTCACCGTCAGCCATATATAACGTTCTTGAAAACTTAACCAAGGAAAACCTAAGGGGACGTTCTTGAAAACTTAACCAATAAACATTTTAAATCTTTGCTAGTTAACTTTTTTAAGTACGTCCCCTTTTGTCCCGTCCCCTTTTGTCCGATGGCGTTCCGATAAACCAGTGCGGCATTCGCAACTCTTACCTTCTTGCCATTCCTCCAGGCGATGTAGCCGCCGAAACAGGCAAGCATAAGTGTTCCTGCAATGGATGCGACCATATTGTCAATCATAAATGTAAAAAGAGTTTCCATGATAGTTTCATGATCAGTGCTGGTTATGGTGGGCTAATTCTCTTAGTAATGATGCATTTCGGACGTATGCACTTTTAATAACCTTGGCCTTTGAAAAACTTATCATGAGCTTCTTTGTCTTCTTGTTCCTGCTCTTGCTTTTCAATGGCCTCGCAGGCAATGTCCTCAGCAGTTTTTTTCCGGAATTTGTCAACGATGGATAAGACAAATTTTGGAAGGGAGTATTGAACTCCGATACCCCAGAGAAGGGCTAAAGCCAAAAGTGGAAAATTCTCTGTCTCTAGCGCATACGCTGCTGTAATGAGTGTTAGAAGGGAGAAGCCCAACAAAGCGATTCCGTGTTTTAGTATTGGGTTCACTGTACTCTCCTGTCTTTCTATTGATTCACATAACTCGTTAATCAACGGTTTCAGTATATAAGTAACTTGTTACCGATATAGGTAACTTGCTACTCATATACGTAACCTGCCTGGCTGCCGATATAAGTGACTTATAACATCCTTAACCCATGCAGAACATCTTCTTGACCCTTCACCTCTCCACCGGCCACCATCATTGGCCCTTCTACATAAAAGCCTGCTCACAATAAAAGTCACGCCTACTACTGCCAAGGCAAAACCGCCGGCACATTCTCTTACGTCAGCCGTCCGGCAAAACAAAGGCCGTCAAGGAAATACCGGACGGCCTGGGGCAATGGATCGGCGTTCTCCACCTGCCTATGGCTTAGCTCACTGAATCTGCCAGGGCAACCGCCGAAAGTTGTTATAATCATGGGATCTTACGAGTATTCGTGACCGTTTGTACCCCTTGTCAACGGGAGAGCCATATGGTAACGTACTCACAGCAGAAAAAAGCCATAACGCGGGGTAAACCGGGAGTCCTACAATGCGTCGTTCACAATTATTGCAACGCCTCCGTGACGAACAGCGTGATGTGACCATGAGCAAAACAGCAGCGGAGCGATTGCTGTTAGCTTTGGAACTCTCAGACGCTTGTGCTCAAATCAATAACGCTGCGAGAAAAGCTATAGAGGCAAAACGTGCTACTCGAACGACTTAACCAGGCCATGGAGCTGTTGACAGTCCTTCGCGCTGAAGGCTGTATTGACGGTTTTGCGTTAACAGGTGGGCTTGCTGTCTCCGCCTGGAGTCCACCCAGGGCCACCATGGATGTTGACCTGCTGGTACTGGCCAAAACGGAAAACCTGAACCATCTTGTGAAAGCACTCTGCGATGCGGGAATGAATGCGGAACTGCGACGTGGTGGATATGATGACCCGGTTCCCTTCCTGATTCGAGCCGATTTCCTGGACATTATTGTCGCTACGAAAAAATACGAGGCAGAGGCAGTAGCAGAGAGTATACCCGTAAATATTTCCGGAAGAGAAATTCCGGTGGTCTCCCCTGAATATCTGATAATCCTGAAGCTTAAAGCAGGCGGACCGCAGGACCTGGTTGATGTCAGAGAGATTCTGGCGAGTAACCTTGTGGACAAACTCCTCCTTGCTGAACTTGCCAAGCGTTATCGCGTTAATAACCTCCTCCGGGAAATCTCAAGCACCTGACATTAAATTTTTCCGGGCACACAGCTCATTTTTCAGATTTAACAGCAGACAGCTCGACCAGTTTCTCATAGAACCCGGCCGGCGAGGCAAAAAAGCTATCCACCCTGCAGCCAAGTGCGGTAGCAATGTCGTCAAGGCTCATTTCATCCAGAAACAGCCCCTCCCCCTCCTTCAGCATGACTTCCGGAACCAGCAGCAGCTCAATCTCTTTCTCCCCCTGCAGAGAAGTGACGATATCCTTGCCGGTAACCAGGCCGGTAACGGTTACCTCTTTGCCGAAAAAGTGATTTTCAACCGGAACCAGCCTGAAGCGGGCAGATGTTGCCGCAGAAAGCGTCTCGATGAAATTGGTAATGTACCGATACGGCGAAAGTCCGGTCACTACGGTTATCAGCGGCAGGTTCAGCCTGGCAACAGCTTGCAGCAGCTCAGCCGCCTCATCCTCAAACAGCGGTATCATGCCGACACCGTTTTCCAGCTGCGGCAGATCACCGTAAGTCGCCAGCGGCGGGAATTCGACCCCTGCCTTGATAAAAAATTCATCGGCCAGAAACAGGAATTCGCTGCCGAGCTTTTGCTGTAATTCCAGCTGCCGCGGCAGCCATTCGGCGACAAAACTGCCGGCATACTCGCTGGTAACCGGCTCAAGTTGCGGCAGCCCTCTGCGGTGACGGGTAAGGCCCAGAGGCACAACCGCAAGAGAAAGTACCTGCGGATAAAAGGCCGCCAGATCATTGACAGTATTTTCAAATGCAGCGCCGTCGTTTACTCCGGGACAGAGCACCACCTGCGTATGCATCTGGATACCCGCCTGCGCAAACCGGCCGACTGTTTCAAGAATCGGCACGAGATTGCTCCGGCCGAGGAGCTTCTCCCGTAAGGCAGGTTCAGTAGCATGTACGGAGATGTACAGAGGCGACAGGCGCTGCTCGACAATCCGTTCAATCTCATCCGGAGATATATTGGATAGGGTTACATAATTGCCGTAAAGAAAAGAGAGGCGGTAGTCTTCATCCTTTACATAAAGCGGTTTTCTCAGGCCGCGCGGCAGCTGGTGCACAAAACAGAAGATGCAGTTGTTGCCGCATGATGCCGGCACCGGGGTTGAAAAAAAGAGGCCGACCGGCTCGCCGTCAAAGCGGTCGAACTCCAGCTCCCACAACTCACCATCGGTTTTTTTAATCAAAAAGAGCAGCTCATCATCCGACGCATGATAATTGTAATCGATAATATCGCGCAGCGGTATGCCGTTGACCATCAGCAACCTGTCTCCAGGCGCAATTTCCAGTTCCTGGGCGATACTGCCGTCAAGCACATTTTCTATCAGCAGTCCTTCTTCACTCACAAAATCCCCTTAAAAACAAAAGGGCTCCTGAAAGAAGCCCTCTTTTGCTTAATATATTTGCAGCAAGCTACTGATGAAGTTTGAACAGACCATCCGTCGAGGTCAAGGAAGCGATAGAGTGTTTGTAGACGAGAATGTCCCCCTGAACCTCAAGAAGAATCGAAAAATTGTCGAATGACTTTATATATCCCTCAATAACATCGCCTGACATTAGTTTCAAGGCAATTTTTACCCGCTCCTTGCGGGATTGATTGAGAAACTGATCCTGAATATTGAATGGCGCCTTTGTCATAAATTCTCCTGTATGCATTAAAAATTCTGCAGATTATGCGCAGATAATATCAGAACAGCAGAGATAATCAAGCATATAGAAAAATTCAGGCAGCCGGGCCGTATCCGCCCATTTTAAAGCTGAAAACCCCTTTCAGGGAATACCTCGGAACCGGCGTTGTTCCGGAGTCGTAGTCAGTAACAATTACATCAAAAGAGCCGCTTACATTCCTCGACATTACCGAGCTGCGGGTAAATGAGATGGTACCGCTTTCCACTTTTTTCCGGGTTGACTGTTGGCCATCCAGCAGATAGAAGTTCCCCGGAAACCTCTCATATTTTCCGCCGGTCTCGAAAGAAAATGTCCGGTTCAGCCGCGGCTGTTTGGCGCCGACCTTTTGTATGTCAATCCTGATGAAAGTACGGCTGTTGATATCCGTGAGTGATTGCGCAATATTTGCCTGTATTGACCAGAAATTATGATTGTCAGTTGAGTAATAGAAATTGGGTGACGTTGCAAACGTGTAATCACTATCTGTTATCTGAAGATAGTTGGTTTTAATGTTATTTCTAAGATCGTCTACCAGTATTTGCGTTTCAGGAGATGCATATGAAACCGCAGCAATGTCGGTGTCTCTGTCATCGCCATCATAACTGCTACTATCGCCGCAACCCTGCATTGAGAGCCCTGCCAGCGAGATAACGGCGACGATAACCGCCCGCAGCAGCTTCCTCTGGAGATGAATGCCGCGATCTACCTGATGAAGGTGAGCATAACCCTCTGCGACCAGTACTTCACCTAACCTCCTGTTTGATAACTGCTGCTTCTGAAGAGCAGCAGTCAACTGGTCCCGGGTGATACTGCCTGACGATACCAGCAGTTCCCCCAACCGCAGCGGTGAGGGCGAGTTCCCGGCAGACTCCTGATTCTTCTGGAACTGCAGGACCGAATTCACTTCAGATTCCGTCAACAGACCCATTTTTACCAGAATATCGCCAAGTTTCCCGCCGGTGACTTTCTGCTCTTCCAGTGCAAAATCAAGTTGTTCAGTGGTAATCCTGCCGGTCAACAGCAGCAGTGACCCGAGCATTTTTCTGATACCGGCAGCGGATTTTACCGCGTCATCAAGAGTGGACAGATGGTCCTGGATTGACAACGCCGCAGCAAGATCCGCCTTGTCAAGGATACCCATGTTGACCAGAACCTGCCCAAGAAGTTCATTTGAATGTTTCTGAACTTCAAGTGCAAGTTCGAGATCCTGTCTGGCGATAAAACCGCCATCAAGGAGTATCTGACCGATTGGCCGCCTTCTGTTTTCTGCCGTTGCCATGAAAGTTCCCTCTTGAAACAGCTCCATTATTTTCAGCATACGCCTACTGTTCAAAAAAAGTACAGGATTTTTTCAGCACAAAGATCGGCGCTGTTTGCCAAAAAGTTGCATCCGTTTTAAAACGCCGACAGGACGTCCACTGTTGCCGGGAGAATAAAGTCCCGCCTGGATACATCGCTGGAACACCCGGAGCGAAACCTGACCGATACTTCTGCCCAAAATGCGATATTGCAACTTTAAAACCAATTTAACTATTTAGAATATCTAATCTTTTTCTTCTCCGCCGGCAAGAAACCCCTCAACAGCGGTGCAAATATCAGCGGCTGATTCCGGATAGCCATACCAGTTGACATCGGCATCACCCCTGAACCAGGTAAGTTGTCTTTTTGCATAGTGCCGTGTATTGCGCTTTACCAGTGCAACGGTCTCCGGCAGTGCTATATTGCCGGCAAGGTATTCGCATACCTCCTTGTAGCCGATCGACCTCAGCGCCTTGTGAACAGGAGAGTACCCGGCCGCCAGAAGCGACCTGACTTCATCAACCAGACCCTCGGCAAACATCCTGTCGACACGCTGCCCGATCCGGGCAAATAACAGCGCCCTGTCGACTTCAATCCCGATTTTGAGAGCACGGCACCATACAGCAGAGAAACCATGCCCTGACTGGAAAGAGGAGACCGGCCTGCCGCTCTGCTGGTATACCTCAAGCGCCCTGATAATCCTGACCCTGTCATTAACTTTAAGTCTTTCTGCCGTTAGCGGATCTACCGCCAAAAGACGTTGATAAAGTGACAAATTACCGTCACTCTCTGCCAGTTTTGTCAGTTCGGCCCTTAAAACCGGATCAGCAGACGGCAAATCATTAATCCCGCCCAAAAGGACCTTGATATAAAGACCGGTGCCGCCGCAAACCACAGGCAGTTTATTCCTCCGCAGTATCGAGGCGATTGTGCTTCTTGCCTCCCGGCAGTAATCCGCCGCCGTAAAGTTGATATCCGGTAATACCGTCCCGAAAAGATGGTGCGGCACCCGCTCGACAAGTTCAGCTGCAGGACGTGCCGTACCAATGCGCAGTCGACTGTAAACCTGCATGGAATCAGCGTTTACCACCTCACCGCCAAACCGCTCGGCCAGCAGGACAGCCAGCTCGCTCTTGCCCGATGCTGTCGGGCCGACGATGACCACCACTGACTGCCGGTCATTGACGCCGGAAAAGTTATTTTCGCACATCACCTGCATGCTTGCTCCGTTCCCTGATTATGAACTCCGGCATTTCCCGGCAGGCCCTTAAGTACAAGCGGCCCTGATTTTGAGTTGCCAATAGAATCATTTTCACTGATACTTGTCAACACTGCCCGACTTCGTCAGATTAGCCCGGTAACGCGCCCTGCTCCACCCTTCATGGCGCCGCAAAGCATTGGAAGGCCGGAATATGCTGAAACACTCTCCATCCGAATACCGCAGCTTCTGCCTCCCGGCCATCCTGCTGACTTTCTGCCTGCTGCTGCTCTCCCCTGCCGCCGGGAACACCTCACCCCTAACACTCTCGGATTCACCGCGCAACTCTTTGGCGGGACACCTGGAGATACTGGTGGACAAAAGCGGCTCCCTTTCCCTGCAGGATATTCTGACCGCCGAAAACCAGACCCGCTTCAAACTAATTCCAGGTTTTGTCAATTGCAGCTATACCAATGACACCGTCTGGGCCAGAATGGCAGTTGTCCGCTCCCCTGCATTTCCGGATCACTCCTATCTGCGCCTCTGGCCCCCCTATCTCGATTATCTCAACGTCTACGTGCAGACAGGGGACGATCCGTCTCTTGCCGCAAGCTACCAGGAGTTCCGCCTGGGGGACCAGATCCCGGTAAAAGAGCGGCCGTTGATTGACGCCGACTTCGCTGTCCCGCTTACACTGCCGAAGGACAGACCATACCTCGTCTATTTCCGGATCCGTACCAGCAGTACCCTCAATCTTGCCGGAGATATCCACACGCCGAAAGATTATATTACGTACGGCAGCTTCAATGTCGCCCGGCAAGGGGGCTATCTGGCCATAGTCCTGGTTGTTTCGATGATCAACATGATCCTCTACCTGCGCCTCTGGGACAAGCTCTACCTCTATTTTTCCCTTTACGTTTTTTTCCTGTTCATTAACCATTTCCCCGGATCGGGACTTATGGCCATCTTCTGGCCGTCCCAGCTCCATAACCTGTCAAACTATATGGTAGGCGGCGGTATCGGCTGCACCCTCATCTTTTTTTCGCTTTTCGGCATGCGGCTGTTCGAAAGCACAGAGAAACCATGGGTGCGCCGCTTCTTCATTTCCATGGCAATTTTAGCTGGGACAACGGCGCTCTCCGTACCTTTCGGCTTTTACAACCGGCTGGCGCCTGTACTGTTTTACACTTCGCTGGCAAGCATTTTTCTTCTTACCTGGCTAAGCTTCAGGGAAGTTGCCAGGAAAAGCGAAGGAGCTTTCCTTTATCTGGCAGCCTTCGGGCTCAGCAATATCGGCTATGCCGTTCATTTTCTCCGTCTCCTGGGAATTCTGCCGCTGGCATGGTGGAACATGCATGCAGTTCAGGTCGCTTCCATCTTCAACATGGTTCTGATCACTCTTGCCATGACTGAACGGGTTAACCGCGCGGAAAAGAGTGCCCTGCAAGCTGCCCTGGAATCGGAACATAAGGCGCTGAAGCTGGCGGAAGAGATGACCAATGACATAATGGAACAGCAACTCAAGTTGCAGGAATCACTGGAAAGGAAGACCCGTTTTGTGGAGATGGTCAGCCACGAATACCGCACGCCTCTTGCCATTATCCGCGCCAATCTCGATATTCTGGAACTGCAGGAGGCGACTCAAGGGAAGGGAGAGTCGGCCAACATCGTCAAAATGCAGCGGGCAGTTGCCCGTCTGGTCGAGGTGATCGAGAGCTCGCTCATCCGCTCCCGCCTCCAATCGGATGGAGTGAATCCCAAACAGGAAATTGTTGCCGTTGCCGATTTTCTTGCTGATATACTTGAAGAAGCCAGGAACCTGTGGCCAGGAAACGACCTTGTGCTGGAAATCGGCAGTCTCAAGACCGTTTATGTCGCATCTGACCCCTCTCTACTTAAAACCTCGCTGTTCAACCTGATAGACAATGCAGTCAAATACTCCGAGATTGCCGATCCCATCACCATATCTCATTCTGCTTCCGAAGTGGAGGTAACCATTGGGGTGGCGGATCTGGGACCTGGAATCCCGGAAAATGAACGGCAGAAGGTTCTGGGAAAATTCCAGCAGGGGCGAAGGAGCAGCGGTAAAGGGGGGCGCGGGCTCGGGCTCTTCCTGGTTACCAAGATCATGCAGGATTGCGGTGGCCGACTGGAACTCACCGCCAACTGCCCACAGGGGACTGTCGCCACTCTTGTTCTGCCACGGGCCGAGTGATCACCATCATGTCAGATTTGGTCAGATTTTGGCGCAACTTGTGGGCTGTTTACCCGAAAACATCATGATTATAATTTACCAAAAGTGGTCGAAGTCACTTTTCAGTAAGGGTAACGAACATGCTGAATACCGATAAACCTTGCAGGGTAATTCTGGTTGAGGATGACACCGACCTCCGGGAGAGCATCGAGGAGTACCTGACCATGTCCGGATTCCTGGTTACCGGTGTGGGCTGCTGTCTCGACTGCTACACCGCTCTCAAAACAGCCGACTTCCATGTGGCGGTGGTAGACGTATCCCTCCCGGATCAATCCGGTTTTGTCCTTGCCGAATATCTGCGAATCAACACCAATCTGCGCATCATCATCCTCACGGCAAGAGAAACTCTCGAAGACCGTGTGCTTGGCTACTCCTCCGGCGCCGACCTCTATCTGGTCAAACCGGTGGACACCAGGGAGCTGCTGGCGGCCATCAACAGCCTGGCCGGACGACAGCGTCCAGTGCATCCGGAAACCATCCATCTCTCCAAAAGCGGCACATGGCTGCTGCACGCTGACACGTGGGATCTCGCCACTCCCGACGGCACACTGATCGAACTCACCTCCAGAGAGTACCGGTTTCTGGAGGCGCTGCTCAAGATGCCGGGCAAACCGGTAGGGCGGGATCAGCTGATCACACTGCTCGGCTATTCCGATGACGAATATGCCCACAGAGCCATGGATTCGCTGGTTCGCCGCCTCCGGCGCAAGATCGAGGATTTCATCCACATACCATCGCCAATCAAGACCGTTCACTCCATAGGTTACTGTTTTACCTCCTCTGCCGTCATCTCCTGACATTTCCCGTCTGTTGACACCAATCCTTTGTCGTTGTCAGAATTTAACAGATTTGAACAGAAGATGTGGTCTGCTTTTCCCCTTGCCTATAAGTTAAAATTACAATAAACATAATATTCATATAATTAATTAATTAATTAATTGTCAACTCTCCGACAAGAGCAAAACCGGGGCAACCCGGTGACGCAGAACAACGGATCCAGAGGATGGATAGCCGGGTCGCCGAAGAGAGAAAATAACTGCCGTTCCCCGCGGCCAGTTATCCCTCCACGCGTCGACCCCCAATTCCCTTTTTAGCCGTATTGTCCAGAGAGTCTCAGCAAATGCAATCAGCACAATCTTTCTGCAGAGGGATTACCTGATGAACAAGATGAAGCTCACAACATTTACCCCTTCTTTCCCAGGTCAGCCCAGCGGCTGCACTTCGTCAAAAAAATCTCCGCTTAACCCCCACAGCACAACGCCTGCCGCAGTTCGTGGCTCCCTGCCACACAAAACCGTCTCTGCTGCTATTCATCGGCAGAGTGCCGCTGCAGTTGGCAACAAGGACTCACCACCAACTTCAACAATCTATGATCACAGATGGCTGTATCGTCCCGTCCCCGGAGGTGGCGGGAGCCCACACGGCTATGACGGCATTGTGCGCAACCGGCAAATCACGGGAGGATCTATCCGCTCTGGATGAAGTCTAACTTTCGATAAATGGACATTGGCAGTAGAACTAACAAAAACCGCAGTAAAAGGAGACTACAAATGAACAACGTGAACAGGATCAATCTCTACCTTATCACCATCGCCGCCCTGCTGCTTTTCCCCCTGGCAGCTTTTGCCCAGCCCAAGGTGAGCATCAACATCAAGGCCCAGAAGGAAATCACCGTTACCGCCGGCGGCAAACAGGTAAAAAAGATGGTCGAAGCCAAGAAGTTCCAGCCCGGCGAAGTGATTATCTACACCCTCAGCTACCATAACAGCGGCACTGAAATCGCCAGGGACGTGGTTATCAGCGACCCCATCCCTGCAGGGACCAGCTTTATCCCGGGCAGCGCCAGCGAAACCGGTGACCTGAACTACTCCATCGACAAAGGCAAAACCTTCAAGAAAGCAACAATGCTCACCTATGAAATCAAGAACAGGGACGGCAAGATGGAAAAAAGAGTGGCCACGGCTGAAGAGTATACCGATATCAGCTGGACCCTTGCTTCGGTTCCTGCAGGCGGCAAAGGTACAGTCAGTTTCAAAGTAAAAGTGAAGTAGCTAAACAATAGCATTCAAAGGAGAACACCATGAACAACAGAAGCAGAGCCAGACCACCGAACAGTTATTCCGAAAGGGGATCCCCCGCAAGCTTACAAAACAGCCGCATCGTCAACAGCAAACATAATATGAAAGGAGAAGAACATGAGAACAAGAGCACCCAGTTTTTTCAAGAGCCAGCACGCCCTGCTTGTTTCACTGACTCTGGCAGCGGTCGCTACCATCGGCTTTAGCGCCAGTGCCTCGGCCAACTCGTCCTACCGCACGACCATTCTGAACGTGGTCACCGTCAATTACAAGGATGCCGGCGGCACCAATAACTATGCCGCCAATGCTTCCACTATTGTCACGGTAAACCTGGTAAAGGCTGCGCTCAATCCCTCCGGAGCCCCGACCGTCGGCAACGGCAATCCGGCGCTCACCTGCCTGGGAGCGGTTAACGTCTCTTCCGGCAGCACAATCTCCGCGCTCTACGCCCTTACCGCCGCTGCCAACGGCGATGACACCTACAATTTCTCCATGGGTGCGCCGACCCTGAATAATGTCACCGGCTCTGTCACCTACTCGCTGCTTGACTACACTGGTGCCAACCCGACAAGCCCTGCTACCAGGCTGCTCGGCAGCGCCATTCCCACCAGAGCCATAGACGCCAGCACCCTTGAGTTCCCGGGCGGCGCCCTGGCAGGTTTTGCGGTCAACGATATCGTTATCGTCAGGAGAGCTGCCGGAGCAAACGGCTTGCGCGCCTTCCTGGTCACCGCAGTCGACGCCGGCAAAGCGCCGGTATTCACCCACACTGGCGGCAATACCTATACCGATGCAACCGGGGCTTTTAGCCAGGCAGAACTCAAGGGCACCATGGCCCTCGGTGCCTATGCCAATCAGACCATTACCCTCAACAGCAGCAACGACACCACCTTCGGTGGCGGCGGTGCAGCCCCGGCCTTTACCATAGGCACAGGTGACATAGCCATTGGTTTGCCTGTCGGCGAGATGGTTCTGGTGAAAGTAAGCGTTACCGCTTCCACCAATTCTGGAACAGACGGCACTGTTGACTACGTCCTGACAACAACCGACAGCACTCCCGGCAACCCGGCGACAATCGGCTGTAACGTGGCCACCTTCAAGGCTCCGAACCTTAGCATCAAAAAGGAAGCCCGAAACGTTACCACAAGCGGTTCTTTCGCGGCAACAGCCGTCGGCAATCCGGGCCAGATTCTCGAATATCAGGTAACTGTCAGCAACAGCGGCGGTCAGGCATCTAAAGTAGTCGTAGCCGACGCAGTCCCCAGCTACACAACACTTGTTACATTTACCGGCACCTACAGCACTGGCGGAGCAGGCACCGGGGCAGCAACAAATAAATTCGCCAGGATCACGGATAACGCCACTAACACGCTTGACCTTGATGTACAGAACAACGCAGTTACCGAAGTACAGCCTCTTACCCCGAGAGTAACCGGCTACGGCACGGCTGCCGGCATTACTGCCACTTCGGCGTTGACTTTTAATGTAGGCGATACCGCCACCAACGTAGCCACTTTTGGCGGCAAGCTTCCGTACTGCAGTGACGGATCGGCAGTCTCTTTTACCGGCACCTGCAGTACCGGTACTGCAATTACAACACTGACCATCCTTTACCAGGTAAAGATCGACTAATCATCTGCTTGTCCCGGCTCTACCAGCTGGAGCCGGGACGTCTAATACTAAAAGGAGAACAACTATGAGAATCCTGCTTAAATCATTATCAGCCCTCTGCGCAGTGGCAATACTATGCCTCTCTGCCCAGACAGCCTCAGCCAACACGGCCGCCAACACCGAAATCAGAAACAGGGCGCGCTTGACCTACAGCGGCGGTTCTGCTGAATCGACCTCGATCGTGACTGTGGCACTAATCCCAGCCACTCCCAACGTACAGATCGACCGGAACGACGCCATCTATACCGGCGTCAACACCCCCACCATGATCAACACGGTCACCATTACCGCCACCGCCAACGGCCCGGCAAACTACCTGGTGGCAGCCAGTAATATAGCTTCGACCAACACCGCTGCTCTGCCTGCTGTTCAACCGGGAGTAACCGGCAGCGTCATCGCCCCCGGCACACTCATCGGCGCCACCGTAACCACCGGCTTAAGCGGGACAACCTGGGTAAACGTCCCGGCCAGCGGCGCTACAGGGGGAGCACCGGCATCCATCAATGGCATTGCCATTGGTGATACGATCATCTTCAATGATGGCGGCGGATCCAAATCAAGAATCGTCACAGGTTTTACCGATAACGGTGACTATACCTACAGAATCAACTATGCAGTCGCCACTGCCGTCACACCGGCAGGCACCCAGGTGGGCGAGAAGATCTGGGTTAATCTCACGGCGTCACCCGGCACAATAACAGCATACGGAGCCGACCTGACCACAACTGTTCAGGCAGTTGTCAGCACCGGTGCAGCACCTTTCGGCGGAGCACCGGCGCCAGCTGACATTACGGTAGACAACTCGACCCTACCCAACAAATGGACCTCTACCGCTCTGAGCATCACCTTCGAGAAGTACTCCCGCAACGTTTTAAACGCCTCAGGCAATCCGGCCGGCGCAGGTCAGCTGACCTACTCGATCAACGGTAATTCGCATGAATACTTCAGAAGCGGGGTAACCGGCAAGACCGGCGACACGATCGAATATGTCATCCAGGCGGCCAACGCCGCTGGCGGCACCGACATCACCGGCTCTGTCATATCCGACGTACTGCCGGTCGCCTACGTGAGCAATCCGGTTGGCGCCGTTGTCGATTATGGCGGTTTCCCCATCTACTACAAAGACACTGCTTCTGCTGTCAACAACCAGACACTGGTCGCCGGCTCTCTGGCCAACTTCGCTACCCCGGACCTGAAAATCAACGTGGGTGTGGGTGCTGTCTCCGGAGCAGCTGGTGGCGGGACCATCGCCAAGGGCACCGGTGTCACGATCGGCTACCAGGTAACCATCAAGTAACAATGGAGTTTTAAGGAATAATGTTCAGCAACCGGATCAAAAACCTCGGCAGCAGACTCAAAGGCTTTTTCGCCCTTGAGCCCTTCCGTGCCAGTAATCTGCACGGAAAGAGCGGTGGCGTAGTTGCGTCATCGCCTGTTGCCGGGGTTCGTCCGGATGCGGGGATAATCAGACAATACTTCTGGACAGCGCTCCTCCTTGTCATGCTGGCGCCCGTCCAGGGTTTTGCTGCCAGTAACGGCGACAAGATCATTAACCTGGCGACTTTTCACTCAACAGGGGCTACGGAAACCTCGTCGTCAGTCGTCGTCACCTTACTTACCTGCTCCCAGTCAAAAATCGAGTTCATGAAGTATGCCCCTGGCATTGACGGTGCAACCTCCTTCAAGGTTCAGAAAACCTATTACAAAAACAGTACGGGATCGTTTACCGAGGTTCCGGCGCCGGTAGCAGTCGGAGCAGAGAGTGCGATCGATCTGACTGCGCCGATACCTCTGCTCGCCTCTACCATGTTCCATAGCGGCGAACCGCTGCTCATAAGAGTTACTGCTCCGGACCAGAACATCGCCAAAACAGTGGCCGAGACCATAACCATAACTGTTTACGACCGCAAAACCGGTGATTACGAAACCCTGCAACTGACCGAGACCGGCCCCGATACCGGCCTGTTCATCGGCTATATCCAGACGAAGAGCGGTAGCGCCTCCGTCAGTAACGGTGTCATGACGGTAGTTGAAGAAAGCTCCATCAATGCCGATTATCTCGACAGTTGCAACGGCGCCAGCATCTCGGCCGATGCCGCCCTGGTGGATCCCTACGGCATCGTCTTTGAAACGGTGACCGGCAAACCGGTCGATGGCGCTGATGTCGAACTGATCGATGCCGTTACCGGCCTTGGCGCCACCATTTATGGCGATAACGGCAAAAGCAGCAACATCTTCCCGAGCAAGATCGTCTCCGGGAGTACTGCTACCGACAGTGAAGGCAACCTTTACTCTTTCCCCCAGGGGAGTTACCGCTACCCCTTCGTCAAGCCGGGGAAATATATCCTGAAGGTAACTCCGCCAAAAACCTTCTCGGCACCGTCCACGGTTCCTACCGACAAAATCCAGACTCTGCCGGGCGCACCTTTCACCATTCTTGAACCCGGCTCCCGCGCCGAAACGTTCATTGTGCCGGTTGGCCCGGCAATCCGCGTTGACCTGCCGGTCGATCCGGCCGCCGGCTCTGTCTGGCTCAGAAAGAGCGCCGGCAAAAGCATTGTCTCCGCCGGAGAATTCCTCAGTTATGAAATATCCCTGGATAACAGCGACGCTTTCCGCACCGTGCTCGCCACAACAGTCATTGACAGGCTGCCACCCGGTTTCCGTTACCAGAAGGGTTCAACCCTCATCAACAGCAAGGCGGCAGCCGATCCGATCCTCTCCGCCGACGGTAGCACCATGACCTTCAAGGCAGGGGCCATTGCCCCGAAATCGACCGTCACCATCCGTTACGTTGTGGCAGTAGGCGCCGGCGCGAAGCCGGGAGCCGCCGTAAATACAGCTACCGCAGCAACGACTCCGGTCATGAAGGTAAACATGGCCACGGCCACCGTCCAGGTACAGGAACCGTTCATGATGAGCCGCAGTATCATCATGGGACGAGTCATTGTGGGTGACTGCAACGAAAACATCGACGAGAACAAAAAGGGGCTGGAAGGGATCGGCATTTACCTGGAAGACGGCACCTTCGTCTTTAGCGACAAATTCGGCAAGTTCCATTTTGAAGGGGTCCGCCCCGGTTCGCACGTTGTTCAGCTTGATCTCGATTCAATCCCGGAAGGATACAGAATCCAGCAGTGTGAGCAGAACAGTCGTTTTGCCGGACGCGCCTACTCGCAGTTTGTCGATATGCAGGGGGGCACCATGTGGCGCACCGACTTCTATCTCGGCAAAACAGAGCCGCAAGCAGTTGAAAAACCCAAGGAAGCCGCGCCAGTGCCGGCCGCAGTTGAGAAGAAGCCCGAACCGCTCCCGACTGCACCTTTCAATGGTGAGATCACTTTTGAAATGATCAGCAGCCAGCACGACGAGATCATTGACTACCGCTTCCCGCTCCAGGCCGCGCGGGTGCCCTTGCAGAACCTCCGGCTGGCGATTCAGCTCCCCGCAGGGGCAACCTATCTAACAGGTAGCAGCAGCTTGAACGGCCAACCTCTCCCCGATCCGCAAACAGCTGGGGCAACCCTGCTCTTCCCGTTGGGCAACACCGGTGAAAAATGGCAGGGTGAGTTGCAGTTCCGGGTGAAGATCGACAAGCAGCGCAGCGCCGGCGAACTGGAAACCAAAGGACTACTCCACTTTGACACAGATCTGGCAGGAGACATTACTACCCCTGAGGTAACCAACCTGCTCACCCTCAGTAAAGACGTGCAGGTTGTCCCCCTGCCGCTGTTTGTCTTCCGGCCCCATTTCCCCACCTTCGGCGACGAACTTGATGAGAGCGACAAGCGCGAGCTTGACGCCCTGGCAGCTGAGCTTGCCGGCAAGATAGTGCAGCGGATCGATGTCACCGGCCATACCGATAATGTCCGCATTGCACCGCGCAGCCGTGGCATCCATGCCGATAATGCCGCGCTGTCACTGACCAGGGCAAAAAGCGTCGGCCGCTATCTGGCAGCAGCGCTGCAACTGCCGCCGGCAGCACTCTACCTGAACGGCAGCGGCGACAAGGAGCCGCTGGCAACCAACAAAACTGCAGCCGGCCGTGCCCTTAACCGCCGGGTTGAAGTGAGGATTACCGCCGCCAGGCAGCTGGAAACAGCTACTCTCAAACTGCTTAAGGAGCGTAGCGGCGTCGAGAGAGTGGCAACCGTCGGTGCCCCGGCTGTGGCGAAAACCGCGCTTCCTGCATCCGGGCAGCCACAAGAAGAGAGCGCCGCTGTGCCGCCGACCATGAAGCAGGCTGTACCAGCAGCTCCTGCCTCTGCGCCTCAGGAAATGCCGCCTGCTGCCGCAGCAAAAGAGTTGCTGCCAGCGAAGAGTATCATCAAGGAGAGCAGTGAAGAGCGGGCGGAACTCATTGCCGTAATCAACGACGGCATAGTTAATTACCGGCTGAAGCTGAAAAACTTCAAAAAGCTGCCGGCCAGGGCAACAGTCCTGCTCACCATGCCGAAGAGTCTCCTCTACATGAACAGCACCAGTCGCCTGCTGGATAAAGCTGTTGTTGATCCGGAGATAACCGGTTCGACCCTTAAGTACAGCCTTGGCGGACTCGACGGCAGTAAAAAGTTCGATCTGCGGCTGCAAGCCCTGTTTGATGCCGAGGACAAGAGCGAAGAGAATAACAGTATGGCAACAGTCGAACTTGCTGACGAAAACGGCACCATTCTGCAATCATTACCGGCAAGCTGCGGTTATTCGGACGACATGGAGGAGATCATCAGACCGGATATCGACCCCGCAACCGCCAAAAAGGAAGATGCGCCGGCTGCTTACCGGGATGATGCCGAACTCTATCAGGAGAAGCCGGTTAAACTGACCGGAGGGGCAGATAAAGTTGCCGCCGAAACAGATTCCGGCATGCATGTTATGGATGAAGAAGGAATTCACTCGCCGGCTGACGGCAACATCCTGGCCACCCGCATCAATGCTGTCCGTATCGTGCTGGCATCATCGCTTACACCGGTATTGCTGCTCGACGGCAAAGAGATTCCTGCCGACCGGATCGGTTACAACGCGAAAGACAGACTCTCGGGAAAGAGCCTCCTTACCTACATCGGCATTGATTTTGGCGAAGCAGGAGAACATATCCTCCAGTTGAAAGGGTTAGATAGTTTCGGCCAGGTTCGCTACGACAAGAGCGCAAAAGTCACCAGAACTGGAGAGATTACCCACATCCGTTTTGTCTCTGCCGAAGGGAACATTGCCGACGGCAAAACGCCGGTAAAAATAAGGGTGCAACTCTTCGACAAGGACGAAAAGCTGGTAATGGCAAATGGCGAACTTAGTCTGAAGGGTGATTTGCGCCCCTTGATAAATAGCGCATATACAAGCCGCGAAATCTCTTCCGCCACGGTAGCCATTGACAGCGACGGCTGGATCGAATTCCAGCCGGTCACGGCCAGTGGTCTCTATCGCGTCCAGCTCGCCTACAACAAGGCAAATATTGAAGTTGAGACCTATGTGAAACCGAAGATGCGCGACTGGATTCTGGTCGGCATTGCCGAGGGGACAGCCGGCTACAACACCCTCTCCGGACATATGGATAACCTGAAATCAGCCGGTAGCGACGAGCATCTCTACGAAAAAGACCGCCTGGCCCTGTTTGCCAAAGGGACGATCAAAGGGGAGTGGCTGCTGACCATGGCCTACGACAGCGCCAAGAAAAGCACCGGCGTCAGCGATAATGCCCTTTTCCAGACCATCGACCCCAACTCCTACTACACGCTTTACGGGGACGCTACCGCCCAGGGTTATGAGGCCGCCACCAGGAGAAGACTCTATCTGAAGATCGAGCGGGACCAGTTCTATGCCCTGTTCGGCGATTTCGACACCGGCCTCTCCATAACCGAACTATCCCGCTACAGCCGACGGATGAACGGTTTCAAGAGCGAATACCGCACCAAAGAGTACGAAGTAGTTACCTTCGGCGCGGAAACCGGCCAGTCATTCGTCAAGGATGAACTTCGCGGCGACGGCACCTCCGGTCTTTACCGGTTGAGCCGTAAAGGTATTGTTATCAATTCGGAGAAAATTACCATCGAAACCCGCGATCGGTTCCGCAGCGAAATAATTACCAACTCGAAAGACATGGCCCGCTTTATTGATTACAACATCGATTACGACAACGGCACCATCTTTTTCAAGAGTCCGCTAGCCAGTAAGGATGAACTGCTGAACCCGGTGTACATCGTCGTTGACTACGAAATTGCCAATGCCGGCAAGGAGGCGCTGACTTTTGGCGGCCGGGCCGGCACCAGCCTGCTTGACGGTAAACTCAAAGCCGGTGCCAGCTACATCCATGAAGGTCACCTCAGCGGTGAAAACAACCTGTATGGTCTGGATACAACCATCAAACTGGGCCAGGACACCAAAGCAAGGGCCGAATTTGCCACCACCAACAGCGATAATGGCACAGTAAAAAATAGCGGCAATGCCTGGCTGGCCGAAATCAGCCACAGTGACAAAAACCTTGATGGTAAAGCCTACTATCGAGAGCAGGAGAGCGGTTTCGGTCTTGGCCAGCAGAAAGGGAGCGAGTCCGGCACCCGCAAGTTCGGCGCTGAAGGGGCCTACCGGTTTGATCAGCAGTTCTCCGTCACCGGTCAGGCCTATCGTCAGTACAACCTGTTAACCGGTGCGGTCAGGGACTATATGGACAGCCAGGCTATCTATACCGAAAAGGAGTACAGCGGCAGAGCCGGCCTGCGCTACGCCAACGACTCCCTGCCAGCCGGCGGCAATGCCACGTCGATCCAGGGCACCTTCGGCGGCAGCTGGAAGACATTCAATCAGCGGCTCACCCTCCGGGCAGATCATGAACAGTCGCTGTTCAGCAAAAACAACAATGCCGACTTCCCCACCAGAACCATCTTCGGGGCGGACTTCCAGGTAACCAGACAGGCGCTTTTGTTTGCCCAGGAAGAGCTGACCTATGGTTCCACCGCCAACACCAACACCACCCGCGTCGGCGTGAAAACCACCCCCTGGAGCGGCGGCACAGTGGCAACCTCGGTGGTCAACGACATGCGGGAAAACAGTGGCCGGACCTTTGCCAATGTCGGTCTTGCCCAGAAGTGGCAGCTGGATCAGAACTGGCAGGTAGACGGCGGACTTGATCACAACCAGACCATCAGAAGAAGCCCCGGCTATCAGCTGAACACGAAAGTTCCGCCCGCTTCGGGCGGGGATGATTTCACCGCCATCTCCCTCGGCGCCAACTATACGGAAAGAAAACTGGTCTGGTCGAACCGGATCGAATACCGCAACAGCGACAGTGATGACAAATGGGGGATAATCTCCGGAGTTGTTAATGAGCAGGGGCTTAACTGGGGCTGGACCACAAAGTTGCAGCTGCTCCATACACAGGCAGCGGGTGGCGTCAGCAAAACCGACGCCGACCTCCGTCTGGGACTTGCCTATCGGCCGCCGGTTACCCGCTGGATAATTCTCGACCGCCTTGATCTGATAGCCGCCGATGACAAGAGCGCCACCGCGGCTTACCAAGGGAAACGGGTGAGCAACAATCTCAATGCCAACTTCAAGCCTGACAAGCAGACACAGCTCGCATTCCAGTACGGGGCCAAGTATGTCTTCGAACAGATCGATGCCAAGGATTACAGCGGTTTTACCGATCTGATCGGGGTTGAAGGACGCTACGATCTGAGCAAAGAGTGGGATCTGGGTCTGCGCAGCTCGCTGCTGCACAGCTGGGGAATCAATCAATTCAATTACAGCGTCGGGCCGTCAATAGGATACAATGTCATGGAAAACATGTGGATCAGTCTCGGTTACAATATATTCGGCTTTCATGACAAGGACTTCTCGGCAGCCAACTATACCGCCCAGGGACCGTTTATACAGTTCCGCTTCAAGTTTGATCAGAACTCGGTCAAAGACGGTTTGAAAGCGATCAATCAGTGATACTAAAGGGGAATAATCAACCATGAGCGGTTTTCGCACCCCGATACTGGCGCTGCAAACAGTTTGCGCGCTACTGCTGTTGCTTGTTTCCCCGACATGGAGCGCAGTCGTCGATCTCACCGGCTCGCCGGTAGCAGCGATTATCGATAAGGATTGTGTCGGGACCCATGCCGGCACGACACTCAACTGCACTGCCAAGGAATTCACGGTCAGCACCACCTTCAGCGCCGCCCCCGGTACTCCTCCTTTCTGCGTTGCCGGCAACTCTTTCGACTTTCTCGTAGACATGCAGCTCTCCGGCAGCAACGCCAACCGCTATGACATTACCTACTACACAGGGCAGGTGGGAAATTCCCCGCAAATTAACGATGCCACCAAACTCTGTTCCGTCACGGCGTTCCCCATGACACTCCCCTCCCCCTGGAGGAACCTGGACGGCAACCTCAATGCCTGCGCCGACTATATCGCGGCAGGGGACAGCATCGTGCGGATCAACAAGATCAAGGTCAAATGCGGGGGAGATATCTCCGGGTATCTTTCGATCCCCTATACACTCGCCTATGAACAGAATACTGGCAATCCGACCTGCGTCGTCACCGACCCGACTACCTTCCCTGTACCCACAAAATCCAAGTGCCAGACCGGCGCCTCGACAGTTTCCGGCACTGTCAAGGTTTTCTCCGGGGCATACGTGGATGTGACCAAGCAGACCCTCCCGAATGGCGACAGCCAGGCCTTCACCTTCAGCGCTGCGGGACCGGCCGTCTCCACGGTGATTGCTCTTACCGGCTCCACGACTCTCGGTCTTCCTACACCGACTGACGGCACCTATACCCCGGCCACCGTGGCAACGGCCACCAACTCCGTCAACAACATCACCTTGACTGACGGTCAGACCGCAAGATTCTACATCAACGCCCTTACCACCGCCCAGACCCTGACCATCACCGAAGCAGCTACCACCAACTGGGAGACGACAGCAGCCATCAGCTGCAGTAATGTCACCGGTACGCCGAACCCGACAGTCAACAACACCAACAGGACCATCACCACAAACCTCACCACCACCAACTCAGCGGCCGCCTGCACTATCACCAACACCAAGCGATCCCGTATAACTCTGGCCAAGAGCATCAACGGCCGGGTCGATTCTGCCGACAATTTCACGGTCAGCGCTACGGGAGGCGGCACCCTGACCGGCACGACGTCGGCGACCACATCAAGTCCAGGCACCACGGCCAGCACCACCTTCTACAGCTCACCGGGAAGCGCCCTGACCCTGACCGACGCCAAAGCGGCAGTAAGCGGTGGGCCGACCCCCCTGTCAGGCTACTTTTCCAACCTGACCTGCACCAACGCCTTCACCGGCTCCGGGGCGACCCCCAACTCCAGCCTCCCGAGCGGCCTGCTCACAACCAGCACCAGCATTACCCCGGCACCCGGGGACGACATAACCTGTACCTACACCAACACCAAAAAAGTAAACCTGAGCCTGCAGAAAACCTGGGTCAACGCCATTGTCAATAATGCCGTCAATATCACCGCCACGGGACTCACCACCCTTGCCTCGGTGGCCAACACCGCCAGCGAGACTGATGCCGCTGCAGTCCAATACGTCCGCTCCGGTGATGTGATTACCCTGGCTGAGACCTTCACTACCGGCTCGGCAGCCAACTACACCGCTGGCCTGGCCTGTACCGGTACAGCAGGCCTGACAGGTAATGTCCTCACTGTTGGCGCTGCCGATAACGCTATCACCTGTACCTATACCAACAATTATACGGCTCAACCTTTATTATCCATCCTGAAGTTTGCGAACGTAGGCAACGCCAATCCGGGCGATACGATAACCTACACGGTCCGGATTACTAATACCGGTGCCGGCGCCGGCTGGAACGTACTCCTGAATGACGAGATGAGCCCGTACAGTTATTTTTGCGTTAATTGCGGAACGTCAGGGCCATTCAGCGCCAACGACAGTACACCGCCTTCAGGATTGACCATCCCTATCCCCGCCGGCAAACCGGAGTACTATGACAGCAGCACCTCAACCTGGAGCAATGTGACACCATCCGGAGGGGTGGGCGCACCGGCCGGCTACAACGCCAACATCACCAAATGGCGAATCCCCATGACCGGAACCATCAGAGCGGGGGGAAGTTTTTCACTGAACTACAAGGTTATGGTCAAATAGGCTGGTGACAAAAGAGGGGAATTGCGCAATATTTCAGAATAACGCCTGCCAAGCCAGGGCTTGCTTCCAAGCTGTGAAGTCAACCCTCAGGGAAACCTACTGGTTGAATGCCTGTCAAGCCCAACTGATCGGCGATCTCCAGGGGGGGAAAGCTGTAGAAGCCTGTACGGCGCGGTGGCGCGGGTGGGGGCGGGTACTAAGTCACTTACAAACCCGTGCCGTTTTTTGTTGAGGTCGCCCAAACACCGAGTTTCTGCTGCCGGGCAGCTTCCTCTTTGTTACGGCTTCAGTTCTCTTTTCTTCGCCCAAAACTCCTGCTCGAACGGCCAGTACTCCTGCATGTAGTCCACCAGACCTGACATCCGGGCTGCAAATCCCTGCCGGGAAACTTCCTGCTCGGGAAAGGAGCGTTTGTCGCTGATGCAATGGCAGAGCTCACTGCCGAGGGCCCGGGCCTTTGCAAAGAGGTTCTCCTCATCGAGAAAGGTCCTGATCCCGGCCATAGGAGAGCCGATACTTCCCACCGAGCTGGCGCCGAGGGAGTTGACAAAGCGGGACATGTAGGTGAGCACCTCTTCGTCCTCGCCGCCGCCTGAAGTCTCCACCAGAGCGGCGTATTTGCCTTCCAGCGCCAAACAGTGGATCAGGCCGTTGCAGCGGTCGAACAGCCCCTTCATCTGGGCCGTGACGCTGAAGATGTAATTCGGGCTGGCAAGGATGAACCCGTCGGCGGCAAGCATCTTCGCCTTGATCATTTCGTAATCGTCCTTGATGTTGCAGATGCCGGTCTTGTGGCAGATATCACAGGCCAAGCAAGGGTCCACCTGCTGGGTTTTCAGGGAAATGATCTCCGTTTCCGCCCCGACTGCAGACACTCCGGCCAGAACCTCCTCCAACAGACGTCCGGTATTCCCCTGCATGCCGCGGGGGCTGGCAATAATGGCGAGTATTTTCATCTAATGGCTCCTTTTGTACATATCGCGGGCTGAGATCACGCGGATTCTGCTGACATCGAACCGAAGATCAGCAGACATTGGCAGTAAGATGATCCAACTGCTCATTCAGCCAGCTGTTGATGCTTTCACCGGACTGCTTGGCCGCCACATATATCTTGCGGTGAAGATCGGGAGTCAGGCGCAGCATGAACTTGCCGGTAAACGGTTTTTCCGGCGCCTGGCCAAGCTGGGCGCAGAAGTCGAGATAATCATCCACCGAATCCCTGAACGCCTGCTTGATCTCATCCACCGTCTTACCCTGAAAGGTAATCACATCGCGCAGGCCGATCACCTCGCCGTGGAATATTTCCGCTTCATCGTCATACTCAACCCTGCCGGAATACCCTTTGTACTGCATCATGGCCGTATACCTCCTTCTTCCAGAAAACGGCGTACCGATTTTACCGCACCTTTATCGGTTTCTTTCTGCGGATGTGGCCGGTGAAAGATGGCCTTGATACCGTTTAGCAGAAACCTGACGCGGGAACCACTCCCCTCGAATCGTTCAGCACCATACGCCATAAGCATAGCCTCAATATCGTCCCAGGCAATGCTGGACTTCACCGGGTCATGGAAGATGGCATTTAGCGTCTTACGGTGCTTGCTGGTCATAAGGAATTGGTATCATTTTATGATACTGGTGTAAATGTTTTTTTGTTGGCTGAGACGTTGGCTGAGCGGAGTCGAAGCCAGGCTTGCAACTCCCCATGAATGCGTTGGCGATCCCCCGAATTCCGCGAAAGTAACCAGACCTTACAGGCTTCACAATTTGTATTTAAACTTTCAGAGAAATATTTCTGGGAGGATGTCTGTCAAGCCCAGTTGATCGGCGATCTGCAGGGGGCAGAGCTGTAGAAGCCTGTGCGGCGGGGTGGCGCGGGTGGGAGCGGGTTGGGAGTGATGAAAGGTTACGGATATTTGTACCGGGTTGAGACACGACCCCTTATCTGCATTACGACCCCTTATCTGCATTAGAAGACCCCAGGCTCGACCGATTACCGGCCAACTGATGCAGCCGTCATCCGGGCGCGTTCATGTCTTGAGGAGCTTTTTCTCAAGACTACTCGAAGATAGGGGCGAGTTTTGCCAGCACTTCATTCATGATCGCCAGCGGGACAGTTTCAAGTATATGCGCCTTGCATGATGACAAATCGAGGGCTCGCGGTTGATCACAACGTACAACGCCAGTTGTGTTTGTCCCTGCCAGAGATACAGCAAAACCAGCTGTGCGGGCGAAGTTGCCTCCGCTGGTAATTGGCAACACGATTGGCGTTCTCGTTATACGGTTGAAAGCGGAAGGAGACACGATCAGTACGGGTCTTGTGCCCTGTTGCTCATGCCCTGAAGTTGGATCCGGTGACACCAGGTAGATATCGCCGCGCTCCATTATAGCAGCTCTCTGCCGACCGGCGTGTCATCCAGCCATTCGCGGTCTTCCGCGCTTACTTCAGCCGATGCGTCACATTGCGCCAGAAGTTCGTCCAGGCTGTAATGTGGCCGTAGCGTTGGTTCTACTATCAGCCGACCGTTATCAACTGCCAGGCCAACTGTTGCGCCGACTTGCAAGTGTAGCATGTCGAGAATTGTTGGTGGTACAGCCAGCATAATTGAGCCGCCGACCCTCCTTAGGTTCGTTGTGTGCATAGCGCTCCCCTAGTGGATCAATATTATATAGTAATATAACTTAAAGCGAACTGAAATGCAAGTCAGTCACTCTGCCGTTTAACCTTGGCGTAGAGAGAAAGCCCGCGAGAGCGGGCTTTGGTTGTTATCCTCAATAGAAAAATAACGAGCAGCGGCCTCATAAAGCAGTAAAGCAGCTACATCCCCCTTGGGTTCCGTCCCCCTTGGGTTCTGGTGACCCGGAACTCCGGAACTCCGCGGTGAAACAAAATTCCATTCAGGGAAGCGCTTCAAACCCTTGTTCCCGGAAATGCCGGTCAAGGGTAAATGCCCTCTTAAGCCCGCCGCGCCGCATTACATCGAACGAACTGCAATCGACAAGGCTGAGTTTTTTCCGGCCCGCCGCCAGCAGGGCGCTGATTGCGGCAGCATGGGAAGCTGCATCCAGCCATCTGATGTCAAGCAGCGGCACGATATCCTCCTGAAAAACCCGCACCGCCTCCACTCCCAGGCGGTGCTGCACAAGAGCGAAAGTTTCCACCAGAACATAATTGCTGGTGATCAGCAGGATTTCAGACTGGAGTAAATCGGCCCATGCCTGCTTCACCTTGGAATGATGCTCATCGTCAGCGTCAAGCAGGGCAAGAAATGCCGAGGTATCAACGAACATAGCTCTCATTTGAACGCCTCGATCAGATAGTCGTCGTGTCTGGCCGCCAGATCGTTCTTTCCGGAGTGAAAACGCCCGGCAGCGGCAAGCGCGCGCTTGCGTCGTTCCTGGGTTATGGTCACATCAGGTGACATGGTGAAGAGGTCGAGAGCTCTGCGTATCAGTTCCGCCATGGAAACATGCTGCTGAGCTGCCAGCTGTTTGAGCACGGAGACCTGCTGTTCGGTTAATTGAATTTGAGTGCGTACCATTTCGCGCCTCCAGTGATTACACTTTTACAATAGTGATAACAGGTCTTCGTTGGAATGTCAAAACATCGTAGCAGCGCGTCAAGCTGATGCTTTCACTTCACTCGTCACCCTGAGGTTCTACAACGTGCCATATAGAACCCTCATAGACGTTTCCGGCTCCCTAGAAAAGAGTCAATAGAAAGTTAGCAAGCAACGTTATATATGGCTGACGGTGAAGCTTAACCCTTCAGAATTACAAAAATAAATATAAATTATCAGTCTTGAAATTCCATTGTCACCTGTT
>JBBRBA010000039.1:0-27659 GCA_038206285.1 Geobacterales bacterium | reverse complement strand
AAATGCAGCACCTCTCAAAATTGAAGGCGATGAGGGGAGACCACAGCGCAGCGAAAATAACAGACTCACGGCAGTCGAATCTCCTGCCGGGAGAAAAGCGTCCGGCGAGGACCGTCGCGAACCTGTGGCGAAGAGTCGCAGTCAGGGGAGAAAGCCTCCAGAGATGTTACAGGAACGTAAGGAAGCGGTGCGTAAAGCTTTGCCGCCACAGGAACGAAAGGCAAAGAATGTCTGGAAAATAAAGCCAAAGGAAGAAGGCCAACCGCTCAAGGAAAAAAATAAATAATGCGTTGCTTTCTGCTCCGGAAACTTGGCGCTGTTGCTGCTCTGTTGACAGCCGTTGCCGCTGCTGCACCGCCTGCTGCCGACGCAGCAGGCGGTATACCCGAGAAGCTGGTTTACAGCCTCAGCTGGACCGGTATACCGGTCGGGACGGCGACGCAGGAGATAACCGAGGCTGCCGGCTCGAGAAAGATCGTATCCACGGCACGTTCCAACGACTGGCTCTCGGCCTTCTTTCCGGTGGATGACCGGACAGAGAGCATCCTTAACAAAAATGGTTCATATCCCGGGGAGCCACGCTTCTTCAAAATGCTCTTCAGGGAAGGCCCTCGTACCAGAGACAGGGAGATCACTTTCAAGCGGTCTGAAGGCATTGCCCTGTTTCATGACAAAAAGGGTGGGGAAAAGGTGACCGTACCTATCGGTTCAGATACCATGGACATATACTCCAGCTTTTACTACGTCAGGCACCAGCAGCTTGAGCCGGGCAAGTCCATCTACATAAATGTTCTGGACAGCAAGCAGCTGCACCGGATAGAGGTAAGAGCAATCAAAAGGGAGCGAATCAAGGTTCCTGCCGGGGAGTTCGATACCATAAAGATTGAGCCGATGGTGAAACCGGTGGGTGTTTTTGAGGGTAAACGCGGCGCATACATCTGGCTGACTGATGATGAGCGGCGTATCCCGGTTAAGGCGCAGACAAAAGTGACTGTCGGCAGTGTCACGGCGGTGCTGACCGGCGGCAATTATTGACGCTGCTGTTGCCTGACAGTAACCGTTACTTTGCCGACCCCGGGGATATCGGCGCAGAGCAGGTCACCGGCGGTTATTCTGCTGACACCGGCTGGTGTGCCGGTCAGGATGATATCGCCAGCTTCCAGGGTGAAAATTGTGGAAAGATGGCTGATGATTTTTGCGGCTGAGTGAATCATCAGCGCTGTCGATGCATTCTGCCGCAACTCGCCGTTTACCGTGAAGCGGATGTTCAGATCTTGCGGGTCACACACCGCAGCAGCCGGCACAAATGTCGAAAGCGGACAGGCGGTATCAAAGCCTTTGGCAATATCCCACGGCAGGCCTTTTTTCTTCAGTTCATCCTGAACATCCCGCAAAGTCAGGTCAATTGCCACTCCGTAGCCAGCCAGACAGCCCAGTGCACCATTTTCAGCAATATCTTTGCAGGTTCTTCCGACCAGCAGCGCCAGTTCAGCCTCATGGTGACAGTTGTTGGAATATTGCGGAATGATAACCTCACCACCATCCGCGATTACAGCAGTGGCAGGTTTCATGAAAATTACGGGAGCGGCCGGCGCTTCATTTCCCAGTTCCGTGATATGCTCGACGTAGTTGCGGCCGATGCAGAGAATTTTGCCTATGGGGAGCTCATCTCCTGATGTCAGCCGTGCATTTGTCATCCGTCCCCTCCGGTTTACGCATGTATGCGCCGATTATTATTCCAGGCCTCTTACTGCCTTCATAATATTTTCAGCGGTGATCTCCCTGCCGCCGACAAGCGTTCTGCTTTTTTTGCTGCCGCTGTTTAGTATGACCACCGTCGGGGTGCCGGTTACCTTGTACTCGTTGGCGAGCGCCTGGGATTTTGCCATCATCTGACTGACATCCATGAAGCTCAACTGTCTGTAGGTAACACCAAGCGGGGCAACAGCCCTTTTTACATCTTCAAGTGAGGGGCTTTTAGTGGTTTTCGCCAGCTCGAAGAGAGCTTTTCTTGTCTGCAGATACTTCCGTTTTTCATTGACAAGGAAAGACAGGTGGTAGGGAACGAAGTTCATCGACTCATTATGCACCGGCTTGTCGATGAACTGTATTTTCGCCTTTTTTTCGAGTTGGGGGAAAACAGCTTCCAAAACTGGCTCTATTTTGACGCATACCGGACAGAGCCAGTCGGAAAAGACATAGACCTCGATCTTGCTGCTCTGTTTGCCCAGAGATGTTTCCATCCCGGCTGCTTCCGGTTTCTTCATACCGACAAAGCTGACAAGAAAGCCGACCAGCCCGGCGACGAAAAGCAGAAGTGCCCTGGAGATAAACTGACGTCCGTTCATGTTTGCTAGCCTCCTTGATTCTCGTAAAGCTTCAAGCATCCCGAGGATGCAGAGCAGATAGACAACAATAGCAATGCCGATGCATAGCGGACACCATGCCTTAATGATATTTTTCTGGAGATGAATCATTACCAGTTCAGCGCCGGCTCCGCCGGCCAGCGCCAGGGACAACAGCGATGAGCACCGTGGCCACCGGCAAGAAAGTAGCTGCAAAAGTGCCAGGGCGCAGAAGTAGATTGTGCCGACCATTGGAATCGACAGGGTGTAAAGCCGGTACTCGTGAGCATCCGTGCAGCCGCTGAAAGTGCAAAGATCAGTCCAGGAGAGAATGGCCAGCGCCAGTCCGGACAGGATCAGTATTGAGCTGAAAAGCGGCAGTCTTCTCTCAATCATCCTGACGTGCACTCCGTTTCCCCTGCCAGCTGTCCCTTTTTTTAAGCTCGTTAAGTATAGCATACCACATCTGGTTATTCTTAAGATTCCATTCCGGAGCGACCCTGATAGCCAGCGGGGCGGAACCGTAGAGCCTCTGCACCGAGATTGTGGCCGGGAGAAGTTCCAAAAAATCAGCTGCTGCGGCAACGTATTCTTCCCGGGCAAGCGGCACAAAATCTCCCTGCGTAAAGAGTTCCGCAAGACGGGTGCCTTTCACCGCATGGAGTTGATGCAGTTTCACTGAATTTATGCCGAGTGAAACGAGCAGGGCAACGCTTTTCAGGAAATTGGCCCGGTTCTCACCGGGAAATCCATATATCAGATGCGTACAGAGGTCAAACCCTCGCCCGGAGACTTTTTTTGCGGTTGCAATATATTCATCCACGGTATGACCACGGTTGATAAGGGCGAGGATGTCATCGTTCATTGATTGCAGCCCGAGTTCGAGACAGACATACTTTGTCCTGGCGATTTCGGTCAGAAGCGCTGCCGCATCGTCAGTCAAGGCGTCAGGCCTTGTGCCGACCGATATGCCGATAACGTCGGGATGGTTAAGGGCACGGTTATAGCATTCCTGCAGGCGCTCAACAGAATCATAGGTGTTGGTGAATTTCTGGAAGTAGATGATGAATTTCTCACTCCCGAGCCGCCTGCGATGATACGCCATACCGGCCTGCATCTGTTCTTCGATGGAGATATCCGGCACGGTTGTGCCGGGGGAGAAAGAGCTGTTATCACAATAGATACAGCCGCCGAAACCCCGGCTGCCGTCCCGGTTCGGGCAGGTGAAGCCGGCATCTACATTTACCTTGCTGACACGGCAGCCGAACCGTTTCCGCAGATACCAACCGTAGGAGTTTATTCTGATGTCAGGATGAACATCAACAGGCAGGTATGTCATGTTGCTCTTGAGGCGAGGGGGGGGAGCATGGCAATCATGGATTCGGTTTCGCTTTGCGGGTCATCACTGGCAATAATGGCGGATACAAGCGCAATACCTGCTGCCCCTGCAGCTGTTACTTCATGGAGGTTCTCTTTTTTGATGCCGCCAAGAGCGAATACCGGTATTTCCAGGAGATTGGTAACAAGTTCGAGCTTCTCTATACCGACAGGCTGACCGTAATTGGCTTTTGACGGAGTGTAAAATACCGGTCCGAATGTTATGAAGTCGGCGCCGTTTTCCTGCGCCATGATTGCGTTGATCTGGTTATGGCAGGAGAGCCCGATGAGTCTGCTGCTCCCTAACAGTTTTCTGACCCGGTGAATCGGCATACAGTTCAACCCGAGATGAACACCATCAGCTTCAACCGCAAGGGCGATATCGACCCGGTCATTGATCAGAAGCTTTGCCCCGTATCTGCTGGTCAGTTTACGCATGTCGTAGGCCAGTTCGTATAACTCCCTGCTGGAAAGATCCTTTTCCCGCAGTTGCACCCCTCTTGCTCCGCCTTTGAGAGCATCTTCAACAACGTCGATCAGGCGTAGATTCCCTGTCTGGTTGCGGTCGGTTATCAGGTAGAGGTTGAAATCGATACTCTTGGCCGGGTTCATGGTTACTCCAGCAGCCCTTCCAGAGGGCTGGATGCTGTAGCGTAGAGCTTTCGCGGAATCCTGCCGGCGAGATAGGCGAGCCTCCCGGCACGGACAGCCAGGTTCATTGCTTCTGCCATGGCAATCGGGTTTTTCGCCCCGGCAATCGCCGTGTTCATCAGCACGCCGTCACATCCCAGTTCCATGGCGATTGCCGCATCCGAGGCTGTACCAACCCCGGCATCGACAATTACCGGAATCTTTACGGTTTCCAGAATGATCCTGATGTTGTAGGGGTTGCGAATGCCAAGACCGCTGCCGATCGGTGCACCAAGAGGCATTACCGCTGCACAGCCGAGATCTTCAAGCTTTTTGCAGACGATCGGATCGTCGCTGGTATAGGGGAGAACGGTGAACCCCTCTTTCACAAGAATCTTTGCCGCTTTGAGCAGCTCTTCATTATCCGGAAAAAGGGTTTTTTCATTGCCAAGCACCTCAAGTTTTACAAAATCAGACATTCCAGCCTCGCGAGCGAGGCGGCAGGTTCTGACAGCATCGTCAGCAGTGTAACAGCCCGCTGTATTCGGCAGGAGGGTATATTTTTTCAGATCGATATAGTCAAGCAGCGACTCTTTGTTCCGGTCAAGGTTTACCCGTCTGACGGCAACAGTAATTATTTCGGCCCCTGACGCTTCGAGCGCCAGCGCGGTCTCCTTAAAGCTGGCGTATTTGCCGGTACCGACCATCAGTCTGGAGCTGAATTCACGACCGGCTATAACAAGTTTATCGTTTGTTGCCATGTTAGCCTCCACCGACAAAGTGCAATATCTCTATCCGGTCACCATCGGCAAGAGTTGTCGTAACATATTCAGCTTTCGGCAGAATCTCGGCGTTGCGCTCTACCGCTACCTTGCGCGGATCTATGCCGAGCGACTCCAGCAGCTGCTGCGTGGTCTGGGGCGGAACATCCCGGAGCTCACCGTTAATGGTAACCTGCATCCTCTTCTCCAATAAAAAAAGCCGCTATGGCGGCCGGTGCTGCTGGTTGATAACTGCTTCCCTCACCGGATTACCGGTCAGGTTCAAAGGGTTTGAGACCGGCCGGCCTCATCTCAGTTCCTGCGAACTCCCCCAGCGATTGCCCTGTTTCAAACATGAAATTGCACTGCAAAGAGTAACAGCGACAGCCGATTTATGTCAATGATTTTCATCTGAAAGGGGTCAGCAGCGGCGGATGTTCCGAATTCGCCAAAGCGATAAAGTCGCACTTCACCAGGAAACGCATTTCCTGCCCGCCGAATAAGCGTTCTGCTAAGCCTGAGGCTTTAAGCTGGTCTGGGTTCTCGTGACATTTTTGCTGTGTTTACGCGTTAAAATATCAGCTCGGACAACGCTTTTTTATGGTAATATTTTGCCAGAAGAACAAGGAAAAGATAAAACAGCTACACTCCATTCAGGTCTTATGACAATACTCCCTGAAAACTTACCGTTGTTATCTGCTGCAGGAGACCGGCTCTCCTCGCTGCTTGATATCAATGTGCTCCCCGGCAGCGAAAAAGAGCGAATCTATGCCGGCCTCATCCCGCTCAGGCTCTTCGATCTGCTGGGAATTTCGCCATCCACCTTTACCGACCCGACTGGAAGACGACTGGTGACAATCATCGCTCCGGAAGGGATGAATCTGGCACGACTGGAGGTCAGGCAGAATCCTGAAGCGCAGCATAAAGTCTTCTTCCTCGACATCGCCGGAACGCATTTTCACCAGCTGGATCTTTCCTTCTGCATCATCAATGATCCGCATGCTCCCTACTTTGCCGTGGACGTCGATGAAAACGGCATTGACAACTGCTTTACCACCCTAGGGCGGAACATTGCGGAAGAGATCCGGGCAATGAATGCCGGCCTCTTCCCCAACCAGACCAGCAGGGGCTTGAGAATGTTCGGCGAGTTCTTCCATACTTTCGAGCGTTTTGTAGACTCGCTCGGCATGGAGATGATAACTGCCGAACCGCTTACCTACGACAATGCTGTTCGTTATGAACGGTACGGTTTTGACTACCTTAGCGGTCGACGGCTGATGCTTGAAATCGACAGGGAGTTCAAACCGGGAGGGATTCTCTTCCGCAGGCTTGATGGTTCCACACAGTTCCGCCTCCCCGGTATGGAGCGGACGGTTCACGGCAGGAGCTGGGCGATTCATGACGGCATACTTGATGAGCCGTGGGAAGGGATCAATATCTACCGGATGGTCGGCAGACCGGCAGATATCAATACTTTCCCGGGAAGAATTTAGAACAGGATTTTAGACAGGGGAGGAGTTGCTCTTGACAGGCTGAGCGAAGAAGGTAATTATAGGCCGGAAAATTTATGCCCCTTAAGCTTCTTTTGTTACGAGATCAATAAGTGTTGCCAATATATGCTGATAATATGACTGAAACAGTGAAGGAGGAGAGTAATGTCACGACAGCTTGATTTCACAGTAGGTGGTCTGCTTGATCATATCGCCGGCAAGTACCCGGATGGCGATGCGCTGATCTACCATGAGCGCAATCTACGCTACAGCTGGAGCCAGTTCAACGAGCGCTGCCGCCAGGTTGCCAAGGGGCTGCTGCAGCTGGGGGTGAAGAAAGGGGACAATCTTTCCATCTGGGCATACAACGTGCCGGAGTGGGTTACTCTCCAGTTTGCCACCGCCAAGATCGGCGCGGTCCTGGTCACGGTCAACACCAGCTACAAGTCGGCCGAGCTTGAGTACATCCTCAAGCAGTCCGACTCATCCACCCTTTTCATGGTCAAGTCGTTCAAGGATACCGACTATGTGGCGACCGTCAACGAAGTCGTGCCGGAACTGGCAGCAACAGCCCCCGGCAGCCTGAAGACAGCGAAACTCCCGTTCCTCAAGAATGTTGTCTTTATCGGTGCCGAGACCCCTTCCGGGATGCTCAATTTCGAGGAGATCGTCAAGATGGGGGCGGCGGTGAGCGATGCCGAACTGGCAGCCGTCGAGGCCACCCTTGACCGCTTTGATGTCATCAATATGCAGTACACCTCCGGCACCACCGGCTTCCCCAAGGGGGTCATGCTCACCCATTTCAATGTCATAAACAACGGCTTCAACATCGGCGAATGCATGAAATTCACCGAGAAAGACCGGCTCTGCATTCCGGTACCGTTTTTCCACTGCTTCGGCTGCGTCCTCGGCGTCATGGCCTGCGTCACCCACGGCACTGCCATGGTGCCGGTGGAGATTTTCGATCCGCTCAAAGTCCTGCAGACCATTGAAAAAGAGAAATGCACCGCTGTCCATGGTGTGCCGACCATGTTCATCGCCGAACTGGAGCATCCCGACTTTGACAAATTCGACCTGAAGACACTTCGCACCGGTATCATGGCCGGTTCCAACTGCCCGATAGAGGTGATGAAGAAGGTCATCAACAGGATGAACGCCACCGAGATAACCATTGCCTACGGCCAGACCGAATCATCGCCGGTCATCACCCAGACCAGAACCGACGATGCCATCGAACTGCGGGTGGCTACCGTCGGCCGGGCGCTGCCGGATGTCGAGGTGAAAATCGTTGACATCGAGACCGGCCAGACTCTTCCCCCGGGCAAGCAGGGTGAGCTCTGCACCCGCGGCTACCTTGTCATGAAGGGTTACTACAGGATGCCGGAAGAGACCGCCAAGGCAATTGATCAGGAGAAGTGGCTCCATACCGGCGATCTTGCCATCATGGATGAGAACGGCTACTGCAAGATTACCGGCCGGATCAAGAACATGATCATCCGCGGCGGCGAAAACATCTATCCGCGCGAAATTGAAGAGTTCCTCTACACCCACCCGAAGGTTTCCGACATCCAGGTCTACGGCGTACCTGACCGGAAATACGGCGAACAGGTCATGGCGTCAATTATCCTCAAAAAGGGGGTGGAAATGACCGAAGAAGAGGTGCGGGGGTACTGTCAGGAAAAGATAGCCAACTACAAGATTCCGAAATATGTGAAGTTTGTGGAGAGCTACCCGATGACCGCCAGCGGCAAGATTCAGAAGTTCAAGATGCGGGACATGGCGATCAAGGAGCTGTCGCTTGAGGACCAGGGGCCGACAGCGTGAGGGCCTCAGGATATTAATGCAATAATCAGAGTAGTGCCCCACGGCCGCTGCGGATGGATGAATCTTGTTTTGCAGAATCCTCGCGAGCAATCATCCCTGACATGCCCGGGGCAGCTCGGGTTATTATACGTCGTTGGCGGCGGGAATGCCGGTTACCCGGCAGCACCCCCGCAAACTCGCAGACGTCCGGTTTCCCGAATCCGGTTTCCAGGCCGTACTCGCTTTCGCGCAAGGGCTGGTGTTCAAGCATGCCTTCGATGGCTGACTAATGCCGTTCTGCCGATTCCTGCCGCAATTCATCAATCATAAATCTTAAACCCTTCATCCTTACCTGCTGCATCCTTCAGCCGCCGTCAAAAGCAGGCCCTGCCGCCTGACCCTGCCGCTCGGTGTTTCTTCTTCAACAGCGGCCGCGGTTATGCTACCTTGTCAGAAATTCAATTATGATTGGTAGCGCTGCATGCAAAGAATGATCGAAATAACCTCTCCCTTTTTTCTTGAGCTGCAAGTGCCGGCAGCGCCTCTGAACTGGGAAGAAATCTTTGGCAACAACAACCCGCTTGCGCTGGAAATTGGCTGCGGCATCGGTGATTTTGTTACAAAAACGGCTATCGACCGGCCGGGCATCAATTTCATTGCCATTGATTACTACAACAAGGGGTGCGACAAGACCTGTCGCCGCCTGGAAAAGCACGGCATCACCAATGTCCGCGTACTTCGTGTCGAAGCACGTGAATTCGTGGCTGAGCATATTCCGCCCGGCTCCCTGACAACTGTCTACATAAACTGCCCCGACCCGTGGCCCAAAATGCGGCATCGCAAAAGACGACTGGTAAACAGTGAATTCATCGATTTTATCAGAGAATACCTGCAGCCGGGCGGCGACTTCTATTTTGCCACGGATTTCGAGGATTACGGCCTCGATGTGGCTGCTCTGATGGCAACCAGATCCGATTTTGACAATGTTCTCGCCCCGGATCTTCACAGGGACGACATCGATAATTACCACCGTTCCAAATATATGCTTAAATTTATGGCAGAAGGGAAAACCATCCGCTTTGTCCATTACCGGAAAATCTGACATGAACTACCCGTATCTAACCATTGCAATACCAGGCAGCGGCGGCGTATTCAAGGACACGGCCGAAGATTTCGCCGTGACCGAGGTGCCTCTTTATCCCCCCTGCGGCAGCGGTGAACATGTCTATGCCTTTGTCGAGAAAAGAGCGCTCACCACCCTGGAGATGCTGCGTCGGCTGGCAAGAGCGCTGGCTGTTCAGGAGCGCGATATCGGTTATGCCGGGATGAAGGATGCCCGCGGTATAACCAGGCAGACGGTCTCCATCCCCGGCGTCACCCCTGAGCAGGTTGCCGCACTTGACATTCCCGGCGTGAAAGTTCTATCGGCAACAAGGCATAACAACAAGCTGCGGCTCGGCCATCTTGCCGGCAACAGCTTCCGGATCAGGCTGCGCGAAGTCCAAGAGGATGCCGTGCCGCGAGCCGAGGCGGCGCTTGCGATCCTCGGCAGCAAAGGCGTGCCGAACTATTTCGGCAGTCAGCGCTACGGGGCGCTGGGCAACTCGGCAACAATCGGCATCAGACTCCTGCAGGGTGATCCGGAAGGGGCAGTCCGCGCGCTTGTCGGCAATCCGGCCCAGATCAGTGACCAGCGCTGGAAAAGCGGCGTGCAGGCATTTCATGATGGCGATCTTGCCAGAGCAGTCGAGCTCCTGCCGCCGCACTGCCGCACCGAGAAAGAAGTTATCAAAACTTTGCTGCGCCGACCGCAAGGGTGGGAAAGCGCGTTGAAAAGCATCCACCCGAGAATCATTAACCTCTATCTTTCTGCCGCCCAATCCTCTCTCTTCGACCGGACTGTTGCCGCGAGAATTGATGCGCTCGATCGGGTTGAGCCCGGGGATATCGCCTGCAAACACGCCAACGGCGCCTGTTTTCTCGTTACGGACGCTGCCGAGGCAGCTGCAAGAGCGTCTTGTTTCGAGATCTCCGCTACCGGGCCGATGTTCGGCCGGAAAATGCTCATCCCTGGAGGAAATGCAGCGGCCCTGGAAGAGGAAATCCTTGCAGCCTCAGGGTTGCCACGAGAGACCTTCAACGGTTCCGGTCGATTCCGTCTTGAGGGCGAGCGGCGCCCCTTGAGGGTACCGCTAGGGGATGTCACCGTTGCAAACAATGCCGGCTCGCTTATACTGGAATTCATGCTCCCGAAAGGTTCATATGCAACCTCGGTGCTGCGGGAAGTAATGAAATAAATGGGCTCGGGGCTTGAGGCTCTGGGTTGGGTAAAACCTGAGAATCATGGTTTCTTTTTTAGCCCTCAGCCCATTGCCCTCAGTCCGTCTATGGAGGATCAGAAATGGAGAACCGTGGCACGAAATATGACGTAAATCTCTTGCGCCCGAAATCCGGCTATATGAAGGGGGAGGTTTCTGCCATGCTCTTCATCCTTACCCTCTGGGGAATTGCCTCCTTTGGCTTCCAGTTCTGTTTGATGCTCTCAGCCGGGCCTTCCGGCAAGAGCTGGCTGGAAAGCTTTACCTTTTTCAACCTGCCGTTTCACTTCTGGTTTACTGCACAGATGCTGCCGCTCTGGTTCATAATAATCTGTGCACTCTTTAACATATTCATCGATCGGCTGGTCTTTAAAGAGAGCCGCCGCAGAGAGGGGTATCATGATTGATTCCGGACAGAAAATCGTTCCGTTGATGATAGTTGCCGGGATACTTCTGCTGTTTGTATTTGCCGGGCTGCTTTACAAAACCCGCGAAGGTTCGGAGTATGGTCTCTCCGGACGCTACACCGGCAGAATCGGCGGCGGCGCTGCCATCGCCAGCAACTGGATGAGCGCCGCCAGCTTCCTCGGCATTGCCGGACTGATTTATCTGTACGGCTACTCCGCCCTTGCTTATGTGATCGGCTGGACCGGCGGCTACGTCCTGTTACTGGTACTCCTTGCCGGACAGCTGCGCCGCTTCGGCAAATTTACCGCGCCGGACTTTATCGGCGAACGCTACGAATCTCCGGCTGCCAGACTGATCTCGGCACTGATATCAATCATGATCACCCTGATTTACAGTATTGCCCAGTTCAAGGGGGTCGGCCTGATATTCGCCTGGCTTCTCGGAATTGACTACAGCAAAGGGGTGATCGTCGGGGCGGTCGTTCTGATGGCGTACATCATGATCTCCGGTGAACTGGGGGTTGCCAGAAGCCAGAAACTCCAGTACTTCGTCCTTATTGTCACTTTCATCCTCCCCCTGATGTTTCTGGCCTACCGGCTCGGTTACTTCTGGATTCTGCCCCAGTTTGGATACGGGAAAGCCGTTACTGATCTTGCCTCTGAATTCAAGGTCGATATTGCCGCACCCTTCTCCGGTTTCGGGCTCTTTCACTGGACGGCACTCTGCTTCACCCTTATGTTCGGCACTGCCGGACTGCCGCACGTACTCTCAAGGTTCTATACTGTGCCAAACGTTCGCGATGCCCGCTGGAGCGTTGTCTGGGGGCTCTTCTTCATCGCCCTGATTTACTGGTCTGCTCCCGCCTACGCGGTGTTCGGAAAATTGATCGAAGCCCGCGCCGGAATGTTTTTCTCTCCGGCCGTGGCACATGAGATGGCTGACACTGTTGTGCTGCGGACAGCCCTGTTGGGGGGGCTGCCGCCATGGCTGATAGGGATGCTGGCCGCAGGCGCGGTAAGCGCCGCCTTTTTTACCGTGGCCGGCCTGCTGATGACGGGAGCGGCGTCCATCTCTTACGACATTTACTACCGGCTTATAAACCCACAGGCATCCGAAACGCGCAGGATGTCCATTGCCAAAGGGGCGACGCTGGTTCTTGCCTTTCTGGTGCTGCTGGCTGCACTTAACCCGCCGGGTCTGATTGCGGAGATTGCTGCTGTAGCTTTTGCCCTTGCCGGCAACACGATCTTTCCGGCGTTTTTGCTCGGTATCTGGTGGAGTGGAACCAATCGGCAGGGGGTGATAACCGGAATGCTTGTCGGCATTGCCATAACCTTTATTCAGCCGCTTGCCGGCGGCTTCATCCCGCTAGTCAATACACTTTTCCCGCTGACAGCCTCAGCACTCTGTGGAGCGCCTATTGTCATTGCGCTGATGATACTCGTCTCCCGCTTCACAACGCCGCCATCAGAAGAGATAAGAAGATTTCTGGCAGAAGAGGTCCATGGCGAACAGCAATGAGCACCGACAAAACTTTGCGGAGAAATGAAAGATGCCTCTGATTTCTGACAGTACAGGAGTTTTGCGTTCGCAGGAGACAAGAACCTTCATCGACCGCTTCCAGAAAAGCATCAATGACTGCCTCACCGGCATGGAGGGAGATAAGGCGCTGACGCTTCTGCATGGCCTGAGGGATAATCTGCTTGCTGAAGAGTCTGCCGTAAACCGTACCGTCATCGAAATTGAAGAGTTATTGACTCGCCTGGGCGCTGCCAGCAACAGTGAAGCTCTTGAACTCATTACTGCCGGCTTCCATCGGCTGGCAGCCGAACAGTTCAGAAACCGCGCTTCGGTCGGCACCTTTCACGCCCACTATTACAGATTCGTGGAGCTGCTGATCGAATATGCAATCGCCAACGCCGCAGCCATGCTGAAAAGCGAAGGTATCACCCTGCCGCACAACAGCTGGTGCCTGCTTGTCTCCGGGGAACTCGGCAGAGGTGAACCGAGTAGAAGATGCCTGGGACGAATCATCCTTCTGGCTGAAGAGACCGGAGACTTTACCAGAGAATTTTTCAATCAGCTTGCCTACAGAACCCTGGCTATCCTCGACCCGCTGATTGCTCCAGACGGGAAAAAAGCGGTTTCAGGCAGACGGCAATTCTGGTCAAGCACGGCGGCCGAGTGGCTGGAGCTGGTTGATGCCGGACTGAAGGGGGGGGGGAGTTCTTCGGCAAACAGTGACACTCTTGCCGATGAAAATCTTTTTGCCGACACATTCTGCATGGTAGCGGACCTGAAACCGTTATGCGGGTCAATGCTCCTGGCAGAAAAAGTTATCAGCAGCAGCAGAAAAAGGGTTGCGATTGAACTTAGCAGCGAGAGGTTCTGGCAGTTTGCCAGACAGACGGCAGCCATGCCGGTTGCAATCGGCATTTTCGGCAAATTCAAAACAGTAAAAACCGGAAAAAACCGGGGCAAGTTCTCTCTTGAAGAGCTGGCGATTAATCCCCTTGTCGCCGCGACAAGAGCCCTTGCCGTCTCTTATGGCATTACGGAGACATCGACAATCGCCAGGATCAAGGGGATTCTTGCCACCGGAAACCTCGGGGTGACGCTGGCAGATCGGCTGTTAATCGCCTATCACGACTACATGAAAGCGCTTATTGAAATCGAACTGTCGGAAAACAGTGCCAACGAAAAGATTTTCTTCAGCCCGGATACTCTGGATGAAATATCCAGAGAGCGTTTCCTTGTCGGCCTGGAAGACATCACGACACTGCAACGACTTGTTTATCAACAGCTGGTCGAGGTCGATTAGCATGAAGATTACGCTCTCCAGCGGAACACTTCACGTCTTCCCGATAAGGAAAGTTTTTAACATAGCCAGCGAGCTCGGGTTTGACGGGGTCGAGCTGATCATCAACCAGGAGTTTCAGAAAGTAAACTGTCTGCAACTGATTAAAGAGCTGCAGGAGAGCATCCCGATCTTCTCTATCCATGCCCCTTTCATGCCGCTTGACGGCTGGGGAACAGTGGTGGACTCCCTGAAGCGCTGTGTAGAAATTGCCGAAGAGAGAGGGATACCGCTGGTCAACTTTCACCCCCCTTCCTGGATGGGGTTTGAAGTCGGCTTCTGGCGCTGGATCTACAAAATACACGATTTCCAGAAAGAGATCGGCAGAGAAAACGTAATAGTTACCCTGGAGAATATGCCGTGGGTCGGAAAATTCAAAATAAACCCGCACATCCTCTCCGACACCCGGCAGATGATCGACTTCATTCAGGAGCGAAATCTTCTCCTGACCTTCGACTGCACCCACATGGGCTCAGGAAAAGCGAACTTCATCAATGACTTTTATCTTTTCTACAATTGCGGCCGAATAAGGAATATCCATTTCTCCGATTACGGTCACGGCAGGGAGCACCTGATCCCGGGGCACGGCATGTTGCCCCTGACCCGATTTCTCAACCATCTGCGCAATACCGAGTACAACGACACCGTCACTCTTGAGCTGTCGCCGCATGAGTTCCCGAAAAACGAAGATATTATGAAGGCAGGTCTTGCGGAAATTCTGGCTTACTTACGGAGAGAGACGAGCAAGGCTGCTGCCTGATTCCAGAGGATGATTTATGTACCAGGAGTATTTCGGCTTCAAGGAGCCCCCCTTCACGCTGACACCCAACCCGGAATTTCTTTTCTTAAGCCGGTGCCATCAGGAGGCTTATGCCCATCTGCTCTATGCTATCGAGAACAGAGTCGGTTTCATTGAGCTTTCCGGAGAGGTCGGCACCGGCAAGACGACAATTATCCGGACCCTTCTGGGGCAGCTGTCGCCTGAAAAATACCGCAGCGCCCTGATATTCAATCCGACCCTCTCTCCGCTGGGGCTTATGCAGGAGATCAACCGGGAGTTCGGGCTTTCCTATGCAGCAAGTGAAACACGTGAACTGCATCAACTGTTGAACGAATTTCTGCTGCAAGAGAATGGTGCTGACCGGACAGTCGTGCTGGTGATTGATGAGGCGCAGAATCTTTCCCGGGATGTGCTGGAGCAGGTGCGCCTGATCTCTAACCTGGAAACCGCAAAGGAAAAGCTGATTCAGATCGTTCTCGTCGGCCAGCCCGAACTAAGGGGGATTCTTGCCCGTGAAGATCTCAGGCAGTTGAATCAGCGGATAACCGTCCGCTACCACCTTGACAGAATGGACGCAGGGGATATTCACGCCTATATCCGGCACAGGATAAGAATAGCTGCAGAGGGGAGAGAGCCGGTAACGTTTTCGCCGGCGGCGGTAAGCTGCATCGCCCGTTATTCGAAAGGGCTGCCCCGGCTCATAAACGGCGTCTGTGACCGGGCTCTTTTGCTTGCATACACCAAGGATGCAAAAGAGATTTCTGCCAGCATGGCAGTTGCGTCGATTGCCGACCTGGTAAAAGCAGAAAAAAGCTCGTCAGCAAGAGTTATCCTCTCATTGCTGCTGCTGATTACCGTTGCCGCCGCTCTTTTCATACTGAATAGTCGCGACACCCCTGAAAAACAGCTGCCGCCGTCTGCTCCGGCAGTGACAGAAAGAAGCCGGATTTCGCCGGGCGGAGTAACGACCCTTCAGGAGATGCTTGCCAAGACCGGGCACTATGCGGGGAAAGTTACCGGTCTGTTTGATCCGGCAACAGAAACGGCAATAAGGAGTTTTCAGCAGTCTGAAGGCCTTGAAAATGACGGCAGGCCGGGAGGGCAGACCCTGATGAGGCTCTATCAACGGACCGGAGGGAGATTCGCCATTTACTCGACTGAAAGTTTAAAGGCAGAGGTAAAAAGATGAGCCTGATTCTTGATGCACTTAGAAAGATGGAGCTGGAGCGCAAGGCAAAGCACCAAGGTTCAGCGGAGCTCAGAGCAGATGTGCTTAATTACCGCGGCAATCCGCAACCGCCGGAAAAATCGCGGCTTCTGCCGCTTGTTGTCGGGCTACTCCTTTTTTCAGCAGCAGCGGCTTTTCTTTTTTACTTCAAAGGTCCCGGCTCAGACCGGGCAGGGGCGATCAAAGCGGTTGCACCGGTAGCAGTCATTACCCCGACTCTGCCGGCTGTCCCACAGGCACCCCCTGTGCCGCTTGCCCCTGCACGGACAGTTCAGCCGACAGTGGTAATCAGGGCATCTGAAGCAACAGACCCTGCTGGGAAAACAGCAGTAATCAAGCAGGCTGTGGACGACAACTTCAGCATCTCCGGCATTGCCTGGCAGGAGGAGCGTTTGCTGCGACGTGCCGTTATAAACGGCACTCTGCTCGGCGAAGGTGCGGAAATTTCCGGCGCAAAAATTATTGAGATCAAGGAGAACCGTGTCAGGTTCAGTCGTGGCGGGAGTACCTTCGAGGTCGCATACCCTTCGGGAGTCGGAAAGTGAAGTCCGGTTAGCCCCGTACTACATAAACAGAGCATTTTGCATTTCTGACCACCTTGTCTGAAACACTGCCGAGAACCTTCCTCTTCAGAAATCCCTTGCCGGTGCTGCCGATAACTATCACATCGATCTCTTCCCGCTCTGCAAAACCGAGAAGCTCATCAACCGGATCGCCGTGCGCAACCTTTATCTCCAGCGGGACACCGGCCTCCAGCGCATTTTTTTCCACCACATAAAAAATTTTCTGGCGGATAGCTCCCCATTCCTCCGTCTCTGTTACAGGTTTGGGCGGCACGAAGTCGGTAAAAGTTGTCCGTGGAGCATTGGGAAGCACGATCATTGCATATACCTTGCTTTTAAATTGGGCAGTGTTGTCTGCAGCCAGTCTTACCGCCTCATCGGCAGCCTTGTCCGAAAGCGGCGAGCCATCAATAGCGACCAGAATTTTTTTTCTTAACGAGAGCATGCCATACCTCATCTGAGCAGCATTGACTGCTGGAATAAAAATATCCTTATTTTTACCTGTTGACAACTATAAAACATTATTTTATATTTTATAAGCATTCATCCTGTCGATATTTTGAACTATTTGCCGCTTTCATTAAACAGGGAGGCTTTTGTACTGTTGCTGGCAGAGATTAATAGAACGTGTGTTATTAAATCAGTATTATCGTCGCCCTGTCAAGACTAACATCTTGAAAAATAAATCGTTATGGGGTTAAAACTGCTTGACTAATTTTTAAAAAATAAGTTATTAATTATAGTTTGAATAAGAGCATCGAGGAATCTAAAATGGCCAAAAAAGAAAAATCCGAATATATCATTCAGGCAGTTGACCATGCTTTGGATCTGCTTGAACAGTTTCAGGGCGACGTGGATGAGCTTGGCGTTACGGAACTCAGCAAGAGGCTAAAGCTTCACAAGAATAATGTTTTCAGACTGCTTGCAACTCTTGAGTCAAGAAACTACATTGAGCAGAACCGGGTTACAGAAAACTACCGGCTGGGGTTAAAAACCCTTGAGCTCGGTCAGACCTTTATCAAGCAGATGGGCCTGTTGCGCCAGTCCAGACCTGTTCTTGAATCTTTGGTAAAGGAGTGCAATGAAACCACTTATGTTGCCATCCTCAAAGAGTCGCACATAGTCTACCTTGATGTCGTGGAGACCGATCTGACGGTACGCGTTGTTCCCCGGGTCGGTTCGCGCCTCCCTGCCTACTGCACCGCCGCCGGAAAAGTCCAGCTTGCCTACATGACCGAAGAAGAACTTGATCACTATCTCCCCAGCAAGGAGCTAAAAGGATACACCCCGTCAACCATTACTGATCGGGATGAGTTCAAGGCTCACCTCAAAAAGATTGCCGAGCAGGGCTATGCCATAGACAACGAGGAGATGGATGTCGGCGTCTGCTGTGTGGGGGCACCGATTCGTGACTATACCCGCCGTATCATTGGTGCAGTCAGTATTTCCGGTCCGTCAATGCGCTTTTCCAGGGAGCGGATGGAGAAAGAGCTTATTCCTCTGGTCAAACGTGCTGCTGAGGATATCTCGACAAAGCTGGGTTTTCACAAGTAAAGCCTGAAAATATCTGACCTGCAGCGGGGCGCAAAAAAAACCAACAGATTTATTGTTCCCCGGCTGCTGTCCCCTGCTCCCGTATTTGCTCCCCGAATTCAGCCCTGCACAACGCCAGCACCTTTTCCCCGAGCATTTCGATTGTTCCGCAGTTGTCAATCACGATTCGGCCATAGTCAGCCTTAGCTTCCATCGACATCTGTGCTGCCAGCCACTTTTCGGCGTTCTCAAGCGAAATGCCGTCCCGCGCCATCAGCCGCTTGAGCTGGGTCTCCCTGTCAACGTAAACCACCCATATTTCATCGACTCTCTCTGTCGCCCCGGCTTCAATCAACAGCGGCGCCATATAAACAACAACAGTTTCGCCCCTGCGCTTCAGCTCTGCAAGCCGCTTTTCGGCCAAGGACTTTATTGCCGGATGCACAATCCCTTCAAGCTTCCTTCTCGCCTCAGGATCGGCAAAGACAATCTCTGCCAGAGCTGTCCGGTCAAGGGCCCCGAGAGGATCCAGAACCTGTGCGCCAAAGTTTGCCGTGATCTGTCGCAGAGTATCTGTCCCGGGAAGGACAGCAGCTCTTGCCAGCTGATCGGCATCGACCACCGGAATGCCGTAATTTACCAGCAGCCTGGCGACACTGCTCTTGCCTGAAGCAATCCCTCCTGTCAGCCCGATAACCCGCATTTCAGATCAACAGCCTGCCATCATCGAGGATGGCCAGCTCTTCCCCGCCCGGCAAAACAGCAACAAGGGTCGGTCTGTAGAGGACATAATCTTCATGGAACGGAGTGCTGATAACGCCGCCGAAACCGCTGTTGTCCCCCAGGGCAATATGCACGGTGCCGAGAATCTTTTCCGCCTCAAGCACATTATCCGGGCGGGTGGCGCGGTCGTTCGTGCCGATTCCCAACTCAGCGATGTTGCGATTCATGGCGCTTTCGGCAAATTTGTCCTCGAGCCACCCCCGGTGCGGGTCATCTCCGTCTACAGCGACGACCTCACCCCCTTTGATTCTGAGAGAGAGCGGGGAGGCAAGCTTTCTGGTAGGTGCGTACTCGATCACCATCTCCCCTTCTGCCGTCCCTTCAAGCGGTGCCAGATAAACCTCCCCGGCAGGAAGATTGCCAAAGCTTCCTGGAGAGATCAGCAGCCCGTCATCACTTGCGGCACACCTGCCTGCAATGCTGAAGGTCAGCCTCGTTCCGGTCGGCGTAGAGAGCCTGATCGACACCCCCCGGTTCACCGCTGCAGCAAGGCGGGCTGTCCGATCTGCCAGCGCCTGCCAGTCAACAGCCATCGAAGTAAAGAACATGGCCGGATCAAAGTGGGGCAGACTGGCGAACCTGGCGCCGGCAACGTTCGCCAGCCACCTGAAGCGGGTATGGCTGGTTGAATTGTTGGCCATGGCAATGACAATCCGGGCAACAGCGCTCTGCTGACGGCTGACAATCGTTTTAGCCAGGTCAAGATCGGAGCCGGTGGTGCTTTTAGCCAGAATCCGCTCCAGAAGAGAGCCAATCGCTAACTGTCGTATGATCTCCTCACCGAACACAGCTTGCCAGAGTTCTAAAGGTGGTTCCACACCGGAGGCGGCCGTTGCCGGAAATCCGACAAAACAGGTATTGCCAAAATGCTCCAGAGTGTACGCGGTCAATGCTTGCGCAGTGCGCAGCAATTGCTCCCTTCTGGAGCGATCAGCTTTTGCCGGATTTTCATCACTGCGCAGCCAATCACTGAAAATGACAACTTTTTCTCCGGCGATAATGCCCATATTTGTCAATAACAGCGATGAAAATGCAGCATCAAGACTCTTCATTGCGCTCTCCCTGAGGTTACCTCGGCATTGCATCAAGAGATATAGCAGAGGTTACGGGCTCTGACAATCTGCCATATAGCCAGGCAGAATTTTTCCTTGATTTCGCTATGATACCTGTGATAAACCTGCATACTGTATACAATTAACCAGTGGCAGTTTATTCAATAATAGCAAATAGTTATGCAGCTTTACCCTCATGATGCAGAGGGCGGTTGCGCTGGAGGATTAAGTGGCACAGGTGGTTTTTTCCAGCTGGAGCAGAAATATTATCGATAACCGTAAGGGGGGTGCAGCCACAGAGGCGACCTTCCGCTTGCCGCTAGCGCATGATGGCGAGCAGCCGATGGCCGCTTTCATGGGATGGGACGGTTTTATCGTCTTTGACGGCAGCGTTGATGTCCCGGAAATGACTGCCGAGTACATGAAAAGAGTGCAGACCCTGTACTGCTGCGGCAAATGTACCCCCGGCAAGAAGGGGACCAAGGTTCTTTCCGATCTCCTGGCAGCAGTTCTTGAAGGAACTGCCAAAGAGTCTGATCTTGACACTGTCGCCGATCTCAAGGAGCTGCTGACCAACTGCAAATGCACTCTCTGCCAGAGTTCAACCATTCCGGTCATGGATGCCGTCCATTATTATCGCGACGAGTTTGTAGCCCGGCTCAAAGGCGTAAAAACTCAGCGCGGCGAACACCGCTACATCCATAAATATACCGCCCCATGTCAGGATAAGTGCCCGGCCCATATCGATATTCCGCGCTACATCGAGGCTATCAAGGAGTATCGCTTTGACGAGTCACTCGAAATAATCCGCGACAACATGCCGCTACCATCGGTTTGCGGGCGAGTCTGTCCGCACCCCTGCGAGACCGCCTGTCGCCGCAAAAATGTTGATGAACCGATCAGCATCATGGTGCTGAAACGCTCTGCCTCTGACTATGAATGGCAGCATCAGGCAACTCCGCCGATGCAGCCCAAGCCACGCAAGAACAAAACTGTTGCCATTGTTGGCGCCGGCCCGGCCGGCCTGGCTGCTGCCTACTATCTTGCCCTTGAAGGCTATCCCTGCACTATCTACGAAGCGCTCCCCGAAGGATACGGCGGCGGCATGATAGCAGTAGGCATCCCTGCTTACCGGATGCCGCGTCACATCCTGCAGCGTGATATCGATATCATTGCCTCTATGGGCGTTGAGATAGTCTATGACACCCGCATCGGCAAGGATATCTCTCTGGCAGAGCTGAAGGAAAAATTCGACGCCGTCCTCCTCGCACCGGGTGCCCACCGCTCCAAACCGATGGGCGTAGAGGGAGAAGATGCCGGCTATAAGGGGTTCCTCAAGGGGGGGATCGACTTTCTCCGCGAAGCATACATGGGTAAGCCGACCGGTATGGGGAAAAAGGTCGCGGTTGTCGGCGGCGGCAACACTGCTATCGACTGCGTCAGGGTTGCATTAAGAGAAGGCGCGGAAGCCTCCTATCTCGTCTACCGCCGCTCGCGCAAGGAGATGCCGGCTGATGTCTGGGAAGTGGACGGCGCCGATGAGGAAGGGGTTCAGTTTGAGTTCCAGGTTCTCCCCACCAGGGTCATAGCCGACGAGAGTGGCCAGATCACCGGCATTGAGTGCGTCAGGATGGCAATGGGCGAGCCGGATGCATCGGGACGCCGACGCCCCGAGCCAATGGCGGGCAGCGAATTCGTCATTGAGTGCGATACCGTCATCCCGGCCATCGGCCAGGATCCCGATCTTTCCTTCATCCCGGCTGACTGCGGTATTGACGTCACCAAGTGGAACACCATCGTCACGAAATACGTACCGCTTAAAGGGGCTGACGGCAAAGGGCTCAAGGACGGCATGGGGAACGAACTTGCTCGTACACTGATCACGGATCTTGACGGAGTTTTCGCCAGCGGCGACGCTGAAATCGGCCCGTTGACCGTGGTTGCCTGCATCGGCAACGCCCACCGGGCGGCGCGGGTCATACAGCGCTGGCTGGAGGAAGGGAAAGCCTACATCACAGATGAAGAGTTGATGGAAGATATCCTCTCCTATCTGCCGGTTTACGACAAAAATGAGCAGGTCTCCTGGCTCGATTCTGCTACCCGTCCTCACCAGGTTGAAGTTCACGGCAAGGAACGCGCCAGTAAAGGTAACTACCAGGAAGTAGAGCTTGGTTTCGCCAACAAAAAGGCGGTGAAGGAAGCGGAGCGGTGCTTGCGCTGCTACCGCATGGCAATGGCCGCCGTCTAAGGGGATGAGCCTTTTCCGCAATCTCGGCGTTGTGCGTCGAAATATGCTTGTGCGACGTAGCGCTGCTACGTCTCCGCGCAATTTCTAGCACGCCTTGACCTTGCGAAAAAATCTCATCCCGCACACAGTCTATATTGAAAGACTTAATACGCTCTGAATTTGAGGGGTTATATAACATGGTCAGTTTGACGATTGACGGTAAAAACATCAGCGTGGCCGCAGGGACAACCATCCTGGAAGCCGCTGCCCAGCTTGACATCAAGATCCCTACCTTATGCTGGCTGCAGAAGGTCTCGCCGACAGGCGCCTGCCGCATCTGCGCCGTAGAGGTCGCCGGAGTCGACCGGCCGATGACCGCCTGCAACACCCCGGTCAGAGAGGGGATTGTGGTTACCACGCAATCAGAGAAACTGACTGTCATCCGCAAGAAAATCATGGAGCTGATGCTGGTAAACCATCCGCTCGATTGCCCGGTCTGCGATGCCGGCGGCGAATGCGACCTGCAGGACAACTGCTACGGTCTAGAAGTTGCCAGGCAGGAGTATTCGGCCGTGCTGGAGCGCCGGCCGATCCGCTACGACTGGAAACTGCTGGAGAGCGACCCGAACCGCTGCATCCTCTGCGAGAAATGCGTCAAGGTCGATCACGAAATCGTCGGTTGCGACGCCATCGCCGTTGTCAACAAGGGCGAAGCAACCATCATCGATACTGTTGACGGCAAACCGCTTGACTGCGAATTCTGCGGCAACTGCATTGCCGTCTGCCCGACCGGCACCCTCATCAGCAAACCGTTCAAGTTCAAGGGCCGCCCCTGGACTTTCGAGCTGACCAATAGCGTTTGCCCGTTCTGCAGTACCGGCTGCCAGATAGAATACCACTCCAAAAACGACCGCGTCGAGCGGGTCACCAGCGATGATAACACCTTCAACGAGGGGAACCTCTGCGTCAACGGCCGCTTCGGCTATGCAGCGTTCAACTCTGTTGCCCGTCTGACCACACCGCTTGTTGACGGTAAAAAGGTTTCCTGGGATGAAGCGCTGACTGCTGCCGCAACCGGGATCAAGCGCATCCCGCCAGAGTCATTTGCCGCGATCGCTTCACCCCGCCTGACCAACGAGGAGAACTTCCTCTTTGTTAAACTGGTAAAAGAGGCCATCGGCTCACCGAACATCGACTCGGAAGCCCGTTTCGGCTTTGCGCCGGCGATGGAAATTCTTAAAATGCATCTCGGCATTGACGGCGCCAGCGCTACCATCGACAGGATCGATAATGCCGATGCCATTCTGGTCGTCGGCGCCGATCTTAATGCCGAATCCAGCGGCATCGAGTACCGGGTCATCAAGGCAGCTACCAAAAATGACGCCAAACTTGTGCTTGCCAACATGCGCTCGGTAAAGCTCAAGAAATTCGCCAACAACCACCTTCAGTACCGGCCGGGGGGTGAAGTCGCCCTGCTGAACGGCCTTGCCAAGGAGCTGCTCGGCAAAGGCTGTACTGCTCCGGAGCTGGCAGCTAACCTTGCCGCAACATCGACGGCCGAACTCGCAGCAATTGCCGGTGTTACCGAGGCTGCGCTGCAGGAGGCAGCCTCCCTGCTTGCCGGCAGCAGCAGACCGGCGGTCATCTTCGGTGCCGATATCATCAGAAGTGCCACTGCCGCTGATGCGGTCACCGCTGTTGCCAACATCGCCATCCTGCTCGGTGCTCTCGGCAAGGAGGCAGGCGGCATATTCCCGATTGATGAAAAAAACAACAGTCTCGGCATGCTTGAAATGGGAGTTCTCCCTGGCGAGAACGGTAAGGATCTGCACGCTATCATCACCGGCATCGAAAATGGCGTGATAAAAGGGCTTTATGTGGCAGCTGCCAATCCGCTGCTATCGTTCCCTGATAACCGCCGGATCAGAAAGGCTTTCGAGAAGCTGGAACTGCTGATTGTACAGGATATGATCGAAAGCGAAGTCTCGCAACTGGCACATATCGTTCTCCCCGCGTCATCTCCGGCAGAAAAGAACGGCACTTTCACTACCCCTGACGGCAGGGTGCAGACGCTGCAGCAGGCGGTAAACCCGCCGGCTGACGCCCGTGAAGACCTGGCAATCTTTGCCGGACTCTACAAGCTGATTACCGGTAACGACGCCACTGTCACTGCCGCTACCATCATGGCGGAGATTGAGGCTGCCAATCCGCTCTACGCCTCTATTGACAGCCGTCCGGCATCCGGCGCTGCAGCCACGGTCGTACCGGTCAAGGCGAAAGCTGCTGCTACTGCCGAACTGTCGCTGCTTGTCGGTCCGATTCTCTTCCATAGCGGCACATCTACCATAAACTCGGCTAACAACCTCACCGTTGCCCCGGAAGGTTTTATCGAGATTGCTCCGGCAGACGCCGCCAGGTTCGGCATCACCGACGGCGCGACAGTGTCTCTCAGGACAGCTGCTGCTGCCATCACCGGCAAGGCAAAGATTTCCGACCGGCTGCAGCCGGGACTCCTCTTCGCCCCTTATCACTTCCCGGAACTGAATGCGGCGTCGCTGTTGCAGGGAAATGCTAACACCGTCGCGGTAACAGTTTCCAAATAACAATTACGGATTTTGAAACTCAATAGCCCCCTGACAAGCTGTTGTCGGGGGGCTTTTTTTATCCACTGCAGCAACTAATGACGAATCAACTTCAGCGTATAACGTGATATAGCATCGCTCTCATTTTTACGCCTTGGCAGAGCGCTGATAGGCCTTCAAAGTCGCTTCCAGCTTCCCAATTACCTCATTACGCATCTCCACCGGCTCCAACACTTCGGCGTCCGCGCCAAAGGACAGCAGCCACTTCTTCACATCCCACCAGCCGGAAGTTTCCATAGTCAGTAAGATTGAACCGTCCTTGCGTTTGGTGATCCGTTGTTTTTTTGCCCAGCGTCGCTCCTGGATGTAGCGGGCCTGATTTGCAGAAAATCTGATTTTGACCGTAACCGGCTCATCGTAAAACAAGCTGAAGGCGTTCTCTAACAGTTTGTCGGGATCGAAGTCCTCCGGATAGTCAAAAGAAGCGTTCGTTATGGTCAGCTTGTTGATCCGTTCCACGGCCAGCATCCTGATATGGCCGAAGGTGGTTGCCCGGACAAAGATATACAGCCCGCCGTCCTGCTCGAAGAATTTTAAAGGGTCGATTTTGAAATGCTTTAGGGTGTCGTCACTAAACGAGTGGTACTCCACCAGGCAGGTTCGTTGCTGGAGCATGGCATCGGTCAGACTGTCGATGATTTCCTCTTTACCACCATAGTCTTTGGCGAATTTTGTTGCCGGTAGGAAGATGGTTTTGATTTTCTCCAGCCGTTTGCCGAATTCTGCCGGCACGAAGGTGTCCAGTTTGGCATAGGCTCTTGCAATCTCGGTTTCGATGCCGGTTCCCTGGTACAACTTTGCATGCCCCTTGAGAAAGTGCAGCGCAATGATCTCGGTGATGGTCAGGTTCAGGTCGGCAACCTTCATGTCTGAGAGGCGTTTGAACTGTTCCGCGTCCAACCTGTAGCGGACTTCGCCGCTATCGGTTTTCTCCTTGTTTACTACGAAGCAAAAATCATCCTGCAGTGTATCGATGACCCGATAGGCCTGCCTCTTGTCGATCTCCAGCGTGCTCCCCAGTTCTGCAATCGTGCTCCCGTGTGCCAGCAGATTTATGGCATCGAGCAGTTTCTTGAGATTTCGACCACGCATTAGTTCCCCCCACCATCCAATCATTAGAACGAGATGCAGTTTCACATTTCTTTTGATCATTGTCCAGAAATGACACTGGCGCATGGTAGTCAGTAGCAAGGTCAACGAGACAGAAAACATAACTGCTGGGGGTGAAGAGATGGAAGCAATCTGTAAATCTGATTTTGACCTGTTGGTTGCGGCGAAAGAGCGTGCTGAAAAGCTGAAGGGATCTAAAATCCCCAAGGTTGGCTACCATGATTGTTACGGTATCTGGTTCTTAGGTGAAATGGTTGAGATTATCCGCGTGGTTGGTTTGGATAAATTCGAGGTGAATCTGGAAAAGACCATGCATGTTTTCATCGATGAAGATCCACAAAAGATCACCGCCGGCATTCACGTTATTGGTGTCTATGGCCATGAATGCCGGCTCTACAAGTGGCAGGCGCAAGGGTATCACCGGGGGCTTGTGGTGCTGGCGAGTGACGAAACTGGCTGCGCCGCAGCGCAAGTCTATATGGAAAGCGGTACATGGTCATGGCTGCTCAACGATGATGACAAGGCAAAACTGCCGCCAGAGGCTGGCAGCGATGACAGCTATAAGAGGTGAAGCATCGCCCTATATGGCGCCCTTTGTACGGGCAAAACACTTTTGAGAAAAATAGGAGTAACAATGTGCAGTTACTGTATTGAAACAATAGTTCTCATGGGGATGGCAAAGGGACAGACGTTCGAGCAGATAGCCTTTCTCCCGGCAAGCTCAATCTATCTGCAGGAGGCTAATGATTTGCTGGCAGCAGTCAGGGAGATCAAGAAATTTTGTCGGGCAGAACATGTCCCGGCGCGGGAATACCTCGACAAGCAGATAATCATGGCCCGTCTGCTGGAAGCTCTATGGCACGAAGGGATTGAATCGCGTCGTTATGAGTGCTTTGCCTGGAACGCTGCAATTCAGCAGGTGATACATCGCAAGGAAGATCCGGCATTGTTCATTGATGCCTGCCGGGTCTTTGCATTGGATCGTTTTCAGGAAATCTATCTGCCCGCTACTTACACGGACAAAGAGACGTGGGAACTCTTCATTGCTCGATCAGGCATCGCCGCTGACTGTCGCAAGCTGCTGTATGTCTACATCGGCAGGTGGCTTAATGGCGCCGGTTTTGAAGAGTACAATCGCATTAAAGAACTCGGCTTCGATCATTACAATATCCCCGAGGCGGAGTGGACACGCCTACTGATTGCTCTTCCGGCGCTGATTTTCAGTCTGCATTATCTTGCGGAGACCGGAGAAGATGATGACCTAATTAGAACAATAGTGGCTACCGTTCCGTTCGAAGCGGGGCCGTTTGATGCGCCGACCCTCTGGCTGCAAAGGAAGGCGGCGGAACTCTACTATGAGGCGAAAGGGGTTTCGGCATTTCTTCACTATGATCCGAATATCAGACAGATGGTAGTCGCATATATGGCCCATAAAAAAAATCTGCACAGTTTCACCAGAAGGAGATTAGCAAAATCGATTCTTGCCGTAGCCGGGGAGTTCGAAGTTTTCGACGATGATGAAATTGGGTTTCTGCTTTCGTGATCGGACGAATATAGACATATGCAAGCGTAATGGGTGGGGAGATGACGGAAAGTTCAAGGTGACGATATTCTGTCGGCGTCAAATAGAAATGTCCGGTTTTGTAGCAAATGAGTTGTCCGCTTTTAGTGAGAGAAGGAAGGCAGCCGAAGCGGAGCGAAGGCTGCCTTCCTTCTCTTTTGCCGTGTAGCGGATTCACGCGGCTTTCTTT